>NZ_JAFIMU010000004.1:315000-630000 GCF_017302985.1 Corallococcus macrosporus | reverse complement strand
GGCCTTCATCGAGACCACGCGCGCGGAGATTTCCGCGTGCTGGCTCTTAGAGCCTGTCGTGTTCACCTCGCGGTGCATCTCCTGCACGAGGAAATCCATGCGCCGGCCCACCGGCTCGGGGCTCGCCATCAGGAGCCGGAACTGCTCGAGGTGCGTCGCGAGCCGGGTCACCTCTTCCGCGATGTCCGTGCGCTCGGCGAACAGGGCCACTTCCTGCGCCAGCCTCTGCGGATCTACCGCGACGCCACGCGCGAGCTCCGCCACACGCTCGGTGAGCCGCTGCTGGTAGTCGCTGACCGCTCGCGGTGCGAGCCGGGCGACCTCCTGGCTCCAGCCCTCGATGAGCTTCATCCGGGCGTCCAGGTCCGCGTGGATGGACTCGCCCTCGGTGTTCCGCATCGTCTCCAGGGCCCCGAGTGCCTGCTGGAGCGCGGTCTGCGTGGCCTGGGTGGCGGACTCCACGTCCACGCCCTTCTCCTCCAGGCGGATGACGCCCGGCTGATTGGCCACCTGCGACCAGGCGACTTCCACCGCCTGGCCCATGGCCTCGGCGACCTCGCGGAAGGCACGCGCGTACTCGCGGGCCAGGCCGACATCCACCGTGGGGACGTTGCCCGAGACGGTCGCGGCCTGCCGGCGCACGAGGATCTCCACCGAGCCTCGCGCGAGGCGGTCCTTCACCTGCTTCACGAGCGCGGGCTCGAGCGCGGACAGCTCGCGCGGCAGCCGGACCTTCACTTCACAGAACTTGTGGTTGAGCGAGCGTGCTTCCACGGAGACCTCTTCGTCCCCCACGCGGGCGCGGCCCGAACCAAATCCGGTCATGCTTTTGAGCATCGGGCCGGGTGCTAGGGGCTTTCCGCCCCAAGGTCAAGCCAGCGTCTTGTGTCCATTCCAATTCTGGTAGGGTCCGCCGCGATGGCGTGGCACAAGCGGCTTGAAACGTGGGCGAAGCTGGCACTGACGCTCCTGGCGTCCCTCCTGTTCTGGCGCCCCGGACGTCGTCGCGCTCCCGGAACGCCCCTTCCCCACCCGCGAAAGGTCCTGCTCGTCCGGCCCGACAACCGCGTGGGCGAGGCCCTTCTCACCACGCCCCTGCTGCGGACCCTCAAGGTGCATGTCCACCCGCCTCCGGAGGTGCACATGCTGGTGCACGCCAAGGTGGCTCGCGTCCTCCAGGGACACCCGGATGCGGATGCGGTGCTGGCGTTCGACCGGCGCATGCTGTGGCTGGGGCCCCTGGCGCCCGGCATCCGCGCACTCCGTCGCGCGGGCTACGACACCGTGGTGGATTGCGCCAACTGGAGCGCTCCATCCGTGACGAGCGCGCTCATCTCCCGGATGGCGGGGCCGAAGGCGGTGGTCATCGGTCCGGGCATCTGGCCGGTGACCCTGCTGCAGTCGGTGTCCGTGCCTGCCCGTTCCGATACGCGGCACGAGGCCGTTCAGCGGACGCACCTGCTGACGCCCCTGACCCAGGGGCTTGTCGCCCAGGGGCTTTCGTTCCGGGAGCCGGTGCTGAGCGAGACGTTCCGCGGCTACCTGACGGGGTTCTCCGGGCAGGGTTCCCGCCGCGCGGTCATCAATCCGGGAGGCCGGCTGGGCGAGCGCCGCATCCCGGCCGAGGCCTTCGCGGCCGCGGCCCGGGAGCTGATCTCGCTGGGCTATTCGCCTGTCGTGACCTGGGGTCCAGGAGAGGAGGCCCTGGCTCGGGCCGTGATCTCCGGCGCCCCAGGGGCGGAGATGGCTCCCCCGACGAGCATCGATGAGCTCGCGGCCCTCATGCGGAGCGCGGGCCTCACCATCTGCAACAACACCGGGCCCATGCACCTGTCGGTCGCCGTGGGCGCGCCCACGCTGGCGTTCTTCCTGCGCATCGACATGGAGCGCTGGGGCCATGCGGTGGCGCCCCATCGGATGGTGGACCTGACGCCCATCGTGGATGGGGCTTCCGGGGTGGGGCTGGAGCAGCGCGTGGCCGAGGAGGTCCGGTCGTTCGTCTCGGAGCGGGCTTCGCTCACGGGGTGAGCGGTCGCTCCTGTTCGGGCACCATGCGTGGGACGCCGTCTTCCACGGGCCAGGCTCGCAGGCACCTGGGGCAACGGACTTCGGGCGGGGAGCCTTCGTGCTCCTCCACCGGGCCCTTGCAGTGGGGACAGCCCAGGATGGACCGCAGCACCGGGTCCAGGACCATGGGCTACTTCGCGCCTTCGCGCCCGAGCCTGCGCGCCAGCTCCGTGGTGCTGTGGTCCTTCGGGTCGCCCGCAACCGCGGTCCTGCCTCCGTAGGCGCGGACCTCGTCGCCTTCCGGGATGGTGTCCGGCGTGTAGTCCGTCCCCTTCACGTGCACGTCGGGCTTCAGGGCCCGGATGATGCTCCGCACGTTCGGTTCGTCGAAGACGACGACGCGGTCCGTGCAGGCCAGCGCCGCGACCAGCTCCGCGCGCTCGGCTTCCGGGATGTGCGGACGGCCGGGTCCCTTGTAGGCCCGGGTGGAGGCGTCCGAGTTCACCGCCACCACCAGCACGTCCGCCAGCGCCTTCGCGCCCTCCAGGTAGCGGACGTGTCCCACGTGCAGCAGGTCGAAGACCCCGTTGGCCAGGGCCACCGTGCGGCCCTGCTCGCGCCAGCGTTCCCGCTCCTCCGCGATGGCGGCGAGGGGACGAAGCTTGTCCAGGGTGTTCATCATGGGCTCCGCAGCTCTTCGAGCAGTTCTTCGCGGGAGACCGTCGCCGTGCCCGGCTTCTGCACCACCAGGGAGCCCGCCACGTTCGCCAGCCTCGCGGCTTCTCCGAAGGACGCTCCGGCCGCGAGTGACAGCGCGAAGCTCGCGATGACCGTGTCGCCCGCTCCCGTCACGTCCACCGCCGACTGCGCGCCGTGCACGGGGATCAGGTCCACGCCGCCCTTCGCGTCGAAGAGGGCCATGCCGTGCCGGCCTCGCGTCACCAGCAGCGCCTGGCAGCCCAGCTTGCGGACCGCTTCGTGGCCGGCCGCCAGGAGGTCTTCCTTCGTGCGCACCGGACGGCCCGTGAGCGCTTCCAGCTCCGGCTCGTTGGGCTTGCACACCGTCAGGCCCGCGAAGGCCGAGAGCGCGTAGCGGCTGTCCACGCAGACCGGCAGGTCGTCCGCGGCGAGCTTTCGCAGGACCTCGCGGACCTCGTCGCTGACGACGCCCGCGCCGTAGTCGGAAACCACGACCGCGTTCGCGTCCTTCGCCGCCGCCTCCACCTGTCTGGCGATGGCCTTGCGCATGCGGGGCGGGAGGGGGCCTCGCTGGCCTCGGTCCACCCGGAGCATCTGCTGCCTCGTGGTGCTGATGCCTCCCGCGAGGATGCGCGTCTTCGTCTCCGTTTCGATGCTCCGGCTGCTGACCGCGTGCAGCCGGATGTCCGCTGCATCGAAGAGCTTGCGCAGCGAGTTGCCCATCGCGTCCACGCCCAGCGCGCCCACCGCCGTCACCTGCCCCGACAGCGCGCGGATGTTGGCCGCCACGTTGGCTCCGCCGCCGAGCTTCACCTCCGACGACTCGTACCGGACGATGAGCACCGGGGCCTCGCGGCTCACCCGGTCCGTCTGTCCGTAGAGGTAGTGGTCAGCGACCAGGTCTCCCACCAGCAACACCCGACGGCGCGCGAAGGCGAGTGGCAGGCGCGAGGACGGTGCTGACGGACGTGAAGACGGGGCCGCGGGCATGGGCGCGCTTTGTCCCACAGCGTTCCGGACCTCACAAGTCGCGCGTCTTTCCCGATAGCCCGAGCGCCCGCTTCAGATGCGCTTCGCCCTCCAGGACCTCCACTCCCAGGCGCACCACCCAGGCCTCGAAGCCGGGCGGCAGCCGCACGGCGTCCTTCTCCGTCGTCACGATGAGCGCGCCCTGCTCGCGGGCCCGGGCTTCGACCTGGCGCAGTTCATCCGCGGAGAAGCGATGGTGATCCGGGAAGAGGGCCGCGTCCCGGACCTCCGCGCCGAGCGTGGTGACGGTCTTCAGGAAGCCTCCGGGCCGGGCCAGTCCCGCCAGGGCCAGGACCGGCCTTCCTTCGAGCGCGGTCGTTGCGTGCTCGGTGCCCGAGGGATCCCACCAGCCCGTGGGGCCGTAGCGTGTCCGGACCCTGGGCGTGGACAGTCCTTCGAGCCAGGGATTGGGGGCTGCGTCCCCTGGGGCCGCTCTCAGCCAGAGGAGCGTGGCCCGGCGCAGGGCCGATGGGGGCTCTCGGAGTGGGCCTCTTGGGAGCAGCTGGCCGTTGCCCAGGCCCACGGCTTCGTCCACGACCACCAGGTCCTCGTCACGGTGCAGGCGGCGGTGCTGGAAGCCGTCGTCCAGCAGGACCGTGTCCAGGCCGAAGTCGTCCCGGGCCCGGAGCGCCGCCGCGACGCGGTCCGCTCCCACGAAGAGCCTGGCGCCTGGACACCTTCGGGCGAGCAGCAGGGGTTCGTCTCCGGCTTCCGTCACGGCGGGCAGGGGCTCTGTGCCCTTGAAGGTCAAGGGCTGCTGGGATTCGCGCCCGTAACCTCTCGTGAGGATTCCGACCTTGCGCCCTTCGCGGATCAACAGCTCCGCGAGATGGAGGACCGCTGGCGTCTTGCCCGTGCCTCCGACGTTGAGGTTTCCGATGGAGATGACCCGCAGGCCTTCGACGTGTTCGGCTCGCAGCAAGCCCGAGTCGTAGAGGGCTCCTCGGAGACGGACCGCTCCGCTGTAGGTCCAGGACAGCAGCGCGAGCGGCGACAGGAGGGCACGGCGCGTCCAGGGCTCCGGTGCTGGCGGATAGAAGATCCGCTCCAGGGCCGTGGGCGAGCCGGTCATCGCCGGGGCTCCGTGGCCTGCTGGTAGAGGGCCAGGATGTCCCTGGCGATGTGCTCGTTCGTCGGGTGCCGGGTGCCGGCCGTTGAGCCGGACAGGGCGGCGGTGACGACGGCTTCCACCGTGGGCGCTTCCACCCGCGCGTCCGCCAGCTCCGGGAGCGCGCCTTCGTTCACCGCGACCACTCGGACGCCGCAGGCCCTGGCCTGGGCCGCGGCCCTCGCGCTCCAGTCGTTTCCCAGGCCGAGAATCCAGACCTCATCCAGCGCCTGGAGCCACTTCGCGAAGTCCGCGCCCTGCTGGTAGCCCGCGAACGTCACCTGCTCCGTGAGGTTCCGCTCCTTCACCTGCGTCCGCGTTGCTTCGAGCAGGGCTCCATCGCCTACCAGCACGAGACGGGCCTCGGGGCGTTGCTGGTGGAACGCGGCGAAGGCTTCGACTCCCAGCGCGTGACGGCGGCTCTGCTGGAACGTGGAGATCATCCCCACGAGGTGCGTGTCATCAAGGCCCAGGGTCTGGCGCAGGGCCTTGCGGTCCTCTGGTGGCCTGAACATCGGGTCCACCAGCGCGGGCAGGACCTGGACAGGGCGATGCCTGCCTTCGAGCTTCGACACCAGGTGGCCCGCGGGCACCGTGTAGGCGGCGGCCTCGGGCAACGAGGAGCGCAGCGAGCGGGGTGCGTGGATGGAGCGGATCCGCACCGCTCCCTTCGGCGTTCCCCAGCGGGCCACGAGATGATCATGGGTGAAGTGTGCGTGGACCACGTCCACCTGCCTGCGACGGAGGGCTCGCAGGTCACTCCAGATTTCCCACGGTGGGGACTTCACGGACAACGTCAGGCCTCCCTCGTCCAGGAGGCCCAGTTGCTGGAAGCGTGGGACGGCGGGCTCCTCGGCGGCGATGTCCCGGCGCTTGCGGTCCACGGCCACCGTGACCTCGTGGCCCAGGGCTCGCTGTGCCTGGGCGAGCAGCGCGACGTTCTCCGCCGGACCGCTCCAGAAGGGGCTCGCAAGCAGGTGCAGGATGCGCATCAGCGCTTCACCAGCGAATGGTAGAGATCACTGAGCGCCCGGGCTTCGTGCTCGACGCCGCAGCGGCGGCGCGCTTCTTCCTCGGCGTTGCGGCCGACCTGACGGGCGCGCTCCGGTTCGCGCGTCAGTTCGTCCAGCAGGTCTCGCAGGCCCTTCACGTCTCCTGGCTCGAAGAAGAAGCCCGTGCGGCCGTGCTCGATGAGGGTGTCCAGGTACGGCAGCTTCGAGGCCACCACGCAGCAGCCGGACGCCATGGCCTCCACGTGCACCAGCGAGTAGCCCTCCGCGTAGGAGGGATGCACCAGGATGCTCAGGCCCTGGTACCAGGGCTCGATGGTGGACTGCTCTCCGGCGAGCAGCACCCGGTCCTCGATGCCTTCACGCAGCCCGTTCACCCACGCGAGGTCCGGCCCCTTCGCGAGGCCCACCAGCACGGCCTGCCAGTCCGGCCGTTGTGGCAACAGGGGCCTCAGCGCTTCGATGAAGTCGCCCTGCCCCTTTTCCTTGCGGATGCGCCCGATGACGCCGATGCCGTAGCGGCCTCCCTGCTTCAGGCGGGCCCAGGCCGCGTCGCGGTCTTCCGGTGGACGGAAGCGCGTGAGGTCGATGCCGTGCGAGATCACCGTGGACGGGAGCGCGATGACATCGGAGATCTGCCGCGTCAGGGACACCAATGCGTCCGCGCCCCTGGCGAGCCAGCGGGTGAAGCGCGTGGGGGCCACCGACGTGTGCCTCGTGAAGACGAGCTGGACCTTCCCTCCCAGGGCCTTCAGGAGCATGCCCGCCAGCAGTTCGTTGTTCCGGTGCGCGTGCCAGACGATGGGCTCACGGTGGGAACGGCGGATCAGCTCGCCCCAGGTGATGCGTGGCAGGGCCTCCGTCAGGCCTGAGCCGATGACTCGCGTCTCGTCGCCTTGGGCCAGCGCGGGCACCACGGACTCCACGTGCCGGGTCACTCCCGTGTAGCGCTTGTGGAAGTGCGGATGGACGATGAGCGTCATCGAGGGGCCCTCCTTAGCGCGGCCATCGCCTCCGCGTTGCGTGCGCTGGCTCCGGAGATGCGTCGCACCGTGGCTTCCGCCTGCGCTCCCAGGTGCCGCCGTTTGTCGGAATGCGCGAGGAGGTCCTCCAGCGCGGCGTACAGGGCTTCTCCGTCCGCCACCTCGATGCCTCCGTTGCCTTGCAGCACCGTGACGCTGTCGCGGAAGTTGTCCATGTGCGGGCCGAACAACACCGGCCTGCCCTGCCCCGCTGGCTCCAGGATGTTCTGGCCGCCCCGCTTCGTGAACGAACCTCCCACGAACACCACCGTCGCCAGACGGTAGGCCCTCGACAGTTCGCCCATCGAGTCCATCACCACCACCGGCGCTCGCTCCGGGTTGCCCTGGGAGCGCAGGCCCGCCGTCAGGTTCCGCTCCCTCGCGAGGGTCAGGATCCGCTCCGCGCGGTTCAGGTAGCGCGGCGCGATGACCAGGCTCAGCGTGGGCCAGCGCTCACGTAGACGCTGATACACCTGCAACAGGATTTCTTCCTCGCCCTCGTGCGTGCTTCCCGCGAGCCAGGCCGGATCCGTTGGGGACAGGCCGAGCGCGGTTCGCAGGGCCTCGTCCTCGGGGGCGGGCCCCGCGGCCAGGGCGTCGAACTTGGTGTTTCCAGTAGTGAGGACCCGCTCGGTGGGGGCTCCGAGGGCTCGGGCCCTTTCGGATTCCTCGTCCTGCCGCATGAGGAGCAGGTCCATGTCCTTCAGCGGGTTTCCAATGAGGCCGAAGAGCGTCCGGTACTTGCCCACGTTCGCTGGAGAGAAGCGCCCGTTGGTCATCACCACGCTGGCTCCGGATCGCTTCGCGGCGCGGATGAGGTTGGGCCAGACCTCCGTGTACTCGAGGACCAGGAGGTCGGGTTGGAGGGCGCGCACTGCCCTTCGCGTCGCGCCCCAGAGGTCGTAGGGCGCGTAGACGACCCCGTCGATCTGCTTCGCCAGGCGGTCCCTGGCCATCGCGTGGCCGCTGTCCGTCATCGTCGAGAGCACGATGCGGCAGCCGGGGAAGCGCTCGCGCAGCGGGCCGAACATGGGCGCGAGGGCCAGCAGGTCTCCGGCGCTGGCTCCGTGCAACCACAGCAGCGGGCCCTCTCCCTTCGGGAGGTCTCCCGGCCCGTAGAAGCCCAGCCGCTGCTTCAGCCCGTGGCGCGTCTTCCGGTGCACGCAGAGCACCGGGAACAGCAGCGCGAAGAGGACGTAGGTGGCGACGACGTAGAGCAGGCGCATGGGCGACGTCCCGCGCTCTATCAGATGCCCGGCGGTCGCGGCACCACTCGCACCGGACTGGGGACCATCCAGGGCCGCCACTCGTGGCCGAAGAAACGTCCGGGCGCGTGGGCCCAGACCTCTACCTGGACCACTCCGGGACCGGTCAGCTCGATGTGCTGTCCGTCGGGTTGCAGGCGGCCGTCGCCCCACACCCGCACCTCCAGCGTCCCCGGGGTGTGTTCCGGGAGGCGGACCGTCAGCACCGTGCCCATGGGGGCCTCCCTCGTGTTCGCGTCGAAGCCTTCCAGGGCGAAGCCATCGGGGGCTCCCAGTGCACGGAAGACGCAGAGGGCCTGGCCGCTCGACAGGGCCTGCGTGACCTGGGTCGCGGCTTCGCGCGCATCCTGGGACAGGGGCCCCGGCAGCACGTCCGGCGGAAGCTCCATGTCGAGCGCGGCGAAGATGTCCTCGTATTCGGGCAGGCCGTGCGCGTCGCTTCCGCACAGGGCGATGCGCTTGCGCTCTCGCGCCAGTTTCAGGAAGCGCTCGGTGGGGGGCGGCTCCGGGACCGCGAGCAGCATCACGCCGTGCACCGGATTCACCATCGAGGCCCCCAGCGCGGGCAGGAGACGGCTCACCGGGCTTCGCAGCGCCTGCCGGAAGAAGGTGTCCGCCGAGTACAGCTCGAAGCCCGGGACCTGATGCGCCGTTGCTTCGTCCTTCCAGGGGTTCTTCGTCTGGACCGGATGCGCGAGGATCGCCGTGCCTCCTGCGACTTCGACCGCGGCCATGGCCTGATCCGGGGGACCCCAGGGCTTCACGCCTTCGATGGGGCGCTGCATCCCGAACGCGGCCAGATGGCCCGCGCTGGTGGAGATCTCCACTCCGGGGATGAGCAACACACCGTCCGCCCAGGTCGGCGCGGGCGGCTTGAAGTCGTTGTGGTCGGTGAGCACCACGAAGTCCAGGCCGGCTGCCTTCGCCGCCTGGGCGACCTTCGCGGGCGTCCCGTTCCCGTCCGAGCGCGTGGTGTGCACGTGGTACGCGCCGCGGATCCATGGCTTCGCGTTCGGCGCGGGCTCAATGACGGGGTAGTCCGCGAAGCCGGCCGCGAAGGCGAAGAAGCCCGCGACGCCCATGATCAGGAACAACACGCCGAACACGGCGCGGATCGCCAGGGAGAGGGGCCGCCGGGTCTTGGCGGCCTTGCTCATGCCGCGCCCCGCTCGATGGGGCCTGACGTCTGCAGGCGCCACATGGCGGCGTAGCGGCCGTCCTTCTGGAGCAGGTCCGCGTGGCTTCCGCTCTCCACGATGCGGCCTGCCTCCACCACGTGGATGACGTCCGCGCTCGTCACCGTCGACAGCCGGTGCGCGATGACCAGCGCCGTCCGGCCGGGGAGCACCTTCGCCAGCGCGGCCTGCACTTCACGCTCGTTCTCCGGATCCAGGCTGCTCGTGGCTTCGTCCAGCACCAGCACGGGGGCCTTCGACAGGACGGCCCTCGCGATGCACAGACGCTGACGCTGGCCTCCGCTCAGGATGACGCCTCGCTCGCCGATGCGCGTGTCGTAGCCCTGTGGTAGCCCCTGGATGAAGGCGTCCGCGTTCGCCACCTTCGCCGCGGCCTCCACTTCCTCGCGCGTCGCTTCCGGTCTGGCGTGCCGCAGGTTCTGCAGCACCGTGCCGTGGAAGAGCAGCGGCTCCTGCGTCACCAGCGCGAACTGGCTGCGGACGCTCGCCGCCGTGTACGTGTCCGCGTCCACTCCGTCCAGGAGGATGCGCCCCTGCTGCGGCCGCTCGAAGCGCAGCAGCAGCGACGTCACCGTGCTCTTGCCTCCGCCACTGCCGCCCACCAGCGCCGCCACCTGCCCCACCTTCAGGTCCAGGGTCAGCCCGTCCAGCGCTCGGCGCTCTCCGTAGAAGAAGCGCACGTCTTCCATGCGCAGCGAGTCACGCAGCGCGGGTGCAGGCACCGCGCTGGCGGCGTCCTCCACCGGGTGCTTGAGGTCGAGCAGCGCGAAGAGGCGCTCTCCCGCGGCCCCCGCCTGCACCGCGAACTGCGTCACGCGACCCAGGTCCTTCACCGGCTGATACACGAGGATGACCGCCGTGAGCAGCGACAGGAGTGCCTCCGGCTCCATCGCCCGCGTCGCCGCCGCGTATCCCAGCGCTCCCGCGAGCGCCGCCGCCGCGAGCACCTCCATCAACCCCGGCACGCCTCCGCGCGCCCAGGCCGCGCCCACCACTGCTTCCTCGTGCGCCTTCGCGTAGGACTCGAAGCGCGCCAGCTCCGCCTGCTGACCGTTGAAGGCCTGGATGGTGCGCAGCCCTCCCAGCCCTTCGTGCAGCTGGCCCGCGAGCTGCCCCAGGTGGGCCTGCCCTTCGCGCGTTCCCTTCAGCACCTTGCGCGTGAGCCTCGACGCGGGCAGCGCCGCCAGCGGAATCACGGCGAGCATCAAGCCGCCCAGCATCGGGCTCATCGCCAGCGCCACGCCCGCGAGCACCAGGACTTGAATGGTGTCTCTCAGGTACGAGCCCACCGTGTACATGGCGGCCATCTCCACCGCCATCACGTCCGAGGAGAAGCGGCTGAGCAGGTCTCCTGTCCGCTCCTTCGACAGCTGCGACGGTGACAGCGCGGTGAGCCGCAGGAACAGGTCGCGCCGCAGGTCCTTCACCACGCGCTGCGCGAACAGGCCTATGAAGTAGAACTGGCCCAGGTAGCCCACGCCCTTCACCGCGCCCACGCCCAGCACCAGCACCGGGAAGCCCCAGAGCGCCGCCTCGCGCGGCAGGTCCGCCAGCCACGGCACCCGGTGCGCGCTCGCGAAGCCCTCTTCGCCTCCCGACAACAGGAAGCGCAGCGCCGGGCCCAGGAGGTACGCGTACGCACCCGTGGCGAGTCCCAGCACCGCCATGCACACGAAGGCCAGGACGAGGATTCCCGCGTGCGGCTTCGCGTAGCGCAAGAGCCTCCAGAGCGCGTGATGCATGACTACTTCACCACCTTCTGCAACGCCGCCCTCGCGAGCACCGAATACGGGTTCAGCTCCAGCACCTTCATCAGCTTCTTTCGCGCGAGCGGCGCGTCGTCCAGGTCGATCTCGATGATGGCCGCGATGATCTGCGCCCGCTCCAGGTACGGATCCAACGTCAGCGCCTGCTTGAGCACCTTGCGCGCCGCGAGCGCCCGCTGCATCAGCGGCCCGGGCGAGCCCCGGTACTTCGCCCAGGCGAGGTACGAGTAGTACTCGGGCTCGCTGCCGTTGAGGGCCACCGCTTCCTCGAAGCCCTGGATGGCCGCCTTGTAGTCGCCCCGCTTCATCGCGGACTCGCCCCGGCGCAGCGCGAGCTCCGCGTCCACGTTGATGGCGGTCGCCCGGCCCACGACCTCCTGCCGGCTGAAGAAGTACTGGAGGTAGGCGCGGCGCTTCTCGTCCACGCTCAGCACGCGGTACGCCGCGGACAGCTTCTCCTGCACCTGCTCCAAGAGGTCGCGCAGGTCGGAGATGTCGAACTCCGCGTAGGTGTCCGGGTGAAAGCGCATCGCCGTCTCGTGGTACGCGCGCTCCACCGCTTCTTTATCCGCCGCGAGGTCCAGCCCCAGCCCGCCGAAGTAGCTGCGCGTGATGATGCGCACCGCCTCCTCACGCACTGACGCCGCCGTCTCCGGAGGCAGGCTCTTGCGCTTGCGCGGCGCGATGACGTCCGGCGCCGCCGCCGCGCTCAGCACGTCCGTCCCCGTGGCCACCGGCGTCGCGGAGAACGTCACCCCGCCCGTCAGCTTGAGGAACCACAGCAGCGTGTACGCCGCGCGCAGCTCCGCGCGCCCGTGCGCCAGCAGGTCCTTGAGCACGATGCGGCCATTCACCTGCATGGCCAGCTTGATGTCCTCCGTGTCCAGCGCCATCGCCTGGAGGTCGCGCCCGAAGTCCGCCGAGCGCACCGGGTACTCGTTCAGGTGCGCCTTGAGTCCCGCAGCCACCACCCGCAGGGGCATGCGCTTGCGCGCGGCCTCCAGCAGCGGCGCCAGGGCGGGCTGCTCCACGGAGGCCACTTCGGAGGAGAACTCGTCGCCCGCGTAGAACGCGTAGCGGCCCTCGCGCATGGCCAGCACGCGCCCGAGCCGGTCCCTCGTGAAGTCGCGCAGGAGCGACAGGAGGTCCTCACCCACCGCCTCCACGCCCACGTCCGCCAGCGCCGCGCCTATGCGCAGCCCGGAGGCGAGCGCCTCCACCACCGGCTGCTCCTGCGCCTCCGTAAGGACCTTCCGCTCGCGCAGGAAGCGCGGCAGCGCGTCCTCCTTCGCGGAGGAGTCGAAGTTCACCGGCCCGCCGCGCAGGAAGTACACGCGGCGCGACAGGCCCTTGAGGGCCACCACCAGCACGCCGTCGCGGCGCAGCCGGTAGAGCGAGTGCAAGAGCGCCGGCAGCGGGAAGGCCTTCAGCTCCCCCGCCGCCACCGCGGGCCGCGACAGCGTGGCGGCCAGGCCCGTGGGCGTGACGGCCTGCGCGGCCTTCACCAGCGCCTCCAGGCGGGGCACCAGCTCCCCGGGCTTGAGCGGATCCGGGATGTACGCGTTGACCTTCAGGTCCAGCACCGAGCCCACGCCCTTCGCGCGGCCCAGGTGCCCCTTGTCGATGGCCACGATGGGCACGCGCCCGCCCTGGCTGTGCCCCCGGATGAGGTGCACGACGTGCTGCCCCTCCACGCGCGGCAGGTCCACGCCCAGCACCACCACGTCCGGGTTGTCCGCCGAGAAGTGCTCCAACGCCATCACGGCGTCATTCACCGCCCGAACGGTGTACCCGGCCTGCGAGAGCAGGCCCGTCAGGTGCTCGAGGGTCGGGGGGTGGCTCTCGGCGAGCAGAAGCGTCTTCAAGGGGGCCGCAGTCTACAGCCTCCCTCCCCCCGCGCATCAGCTATACGATGCGGGTCCTGCCCCTCATGACACCTTCTCCCCGCATCCTCGTCGTGGCCGGCGAGGCCTCCGGTGACACCCACGCCGCGGAGCTCGTCGCCGCCCTCCAGGCCCTCCGGCCCGACCTCACCTTCTTCGGCATGGGAGGCGCCCGGCTGGCCGCCCGGGGGGTGGAGCTCATCCACGACGCCCGCGAGGTGTCCGTCATGGGCATCACGGAGGTGCTGCCCCGCATCCCCCGCATCCTGCGGATCATGAAGGACCTGGCCCAGGCCGCCGAGGAGCGCCGCCCCGACTGCGCCATCCTGGTGGACATCCCGGACTTCAACCTGCGGCTGGCCAAGAAGCTCAAGGCCCTGGGCATCCCGGTGGCCTACTACGTGTCCCCGATGATCTGGGCCTGGCGCCGGGGCCGCGTGCGCACCATCCAGCGGCTGGTGGACCGCATGCTCTGCATCCTGCCCTTCGAGGAGGACTTCTACCGCGAGGCCGGGGTGCCCGCACGCTACGTGGGCAGCCCCGTGCTGGAGCAGATGCCCAAGTCCGCGAGCGCCCGCGAGTTCCGCCAGCGCCTGGGCCTGGCGCAGGACGCTCCCACGCTCGCGCTGCTGCCCGGCAGCCGGATGAGTGAGATCCGCCGCATCCTGCCCACGCTCGTGGGGGCCGCGAAGCAGCTCTCCTCCGAGCGGCCGGGACTCCAGGTGGTGGTGCCGGTGGCGCCCACCATCGCGAAGGAGGAGATCACCTCCCGCTTCGAGGGCAGCGGCGTGACGCCGGTGCTGGTGGACGGACGCGCGCCGGAGGTCGTGGGCGCGAGCGACGCCGCGGTGGTGGCCTCCGGCACGGCGGTGCTGGAGGCGGGGCTGATGGAGCGGCCGCTGGTCGTCGTCTACCGCGTGTCGCTGGTGACGTACCTGGTGGGGCGGCTGATGTTGAAGGTGGCCTTCGTGTCGCTCATCAACCTGCTGGCCGGCCGGCGCGTGGTGCCGGAGCTGCTCCAGGGGGACATGACGCCGGAGAACATCGCGACCGAGGTGCGGCGCGTGTGGCTGCCGGGCGAGCCGCGCGACGCCATGGTGCAGGGGCTGGCCGAGGTGCGCGGCCGCCTGGGCGAGGTGGGGGCCGCCCACCGCGCGGCCGAGACGGTGCTGGAGCTGCTGCCCCCGCGCGCTGTCACCTGAGAGGGCAGAACCGACCGGGTTGGCGCCGGTTCTGCTGTTCCGGCGCCGGGTTTGGGGTATGTCCGCCGGGTCATGAACCGTGCGCTGGTCTGCATCCCCACCTACAACGAACGGGACAACATCGGCCCCATCACCCAGGCGGTGCTGGCGGCGGACCCCCGTGTGGACATCCTCGTCGTCGACGACAACTCGCCCGACGGGACGGGGCAGCTCGCGGACGAGCTGGCCGCGAAGGACCCGCGCGTGCGGGTGCTCCACCGCGAGAAGAAGGAGGGCCTGGGCCGCGCGTACCTGGCCGCCTTCCGCTGGGCGCTGGCCGAGGGCTACACGTACATCCTGGAGATGGACGCGGACTTCAGCCACGACCCGCGCTACCTGCCCACGTTCCTGGACGCGGCGGAGGGCGGCGCGGACCTGGTGCTGGGCTCGCGCTACGTGGCGGGCGGCGGCACGGTGAACTGGGGCGTGGGCCGGAAGATCATCAGCCGGGGCGGTTCGCTCTACGCGCGCAGCATCCTGGGCGTGGACGTGCGCGACCTCACCGGCGGCTTCAAGTGCTTCAACCGCCGCGTGCTGGAGAGCATCCACCTGGATGAGGTGCGCAGCACCGGGTACGCGTTCCAGATTGAATTGACCTACCGCACCCTGCGCAAGGGCTTCACCGTGCGCGAGGTCCCCATCGTGTTCGAGGACCGGCGCGTGGGGCACTCGAAGATGAACAAGAAGATCTTCGTCGAGGCGCTGGGCATGGTCTGGAAGCTGCGCTTCACGGTCTAGGCCGCCATGACGATGTCCGCGATGGTGTCCACCTTCCTCGTGTCGCTGTCCGCCATCTTCTTCGTGGTGGACCCGATTGGCGTCGTGCCGCTGTTCCTGGCGATGACGGCGGGGGACACCAAGCAGCAAATCCGAAGCACCGCCCTGCGCGCGTGTCTGGTGGCGTGCGGGATGATGCTGTTCTTCGCCGTCTTCGGCCGCGTCATCTTCCAGGTGTTCGCGGTGTCGCTGGGCGCCTTCCGCGTGGCGGGCGGCATCCTGCTCCTCATCACGTCCCTGGACATGCTGCGCGCCCGCCCATCCTCCACGCGCACCAGCCCCACGGAAGAGGAAGAGGGCGTGGTGAAGGAGGACGTGGCCATCGTGCCGCTGGCCATTCCGCTGCTCGCGGGGCCGGGCGCCATCGCCACGGCCATGGTGCTGATGGCGCGCTCCGGAACGTCCTTCGTCTCCGCGCTGCCGGTGGTCGCGGCGGTGGTGCTCACCTTCACGTCGACCTACTTCATCCTCAACGCGTCCAGCCTGGTGCAGCGGGTGCTGCGTCAGTCCGGCGTCGCCATCCTGGAGCGCGTGTCCGGCCTCATCCTGGCCGCCATCGCGGTGCAGTTCATCGCGGACGGGGCGAAGGACCTGCTCAAATAGTGTCCGCGCCCGCCACCCAGACGGTGCCGTCCTTGCGCACGGTGCCCTGGGGACGGCTCTCCATGGTGAGGTGCTCCGGGCTGGAGCGCTGCGCGTCGTACGCGTAGCCGCCCTGGACCTCCTGCAGGTACACCACCACGGCGTCCACCACGTTCTCCTGCACGACCTTGAACGTGGCGTCCGCGCACTTCGTGTCGCCGGTGAAGAAGCGCTCCAGCGTGGCCTCCTCCGGACGGCGCACGTAGACAACCACGGGGGCCCTCTCCTCCTTGCCCTCCGCGACGAACTTCTGGATGGCCTGCGCGGGCGCGGGCTGGCGCATCAGCGCCTGGAGGAGCGTGCACTTCTCATCCTCCGCCTCCACGCGCTGCGCATACGGCACGGTGCGCACGCAGCCCACCGTCCCCAGCAAGCCCAGGCCCGCCACGGCGAGCGCCCAACGGATGCGAGGAAGTTCCACCATGTGACACCTCAAGGCTTGCGCCAGCGAGGGGCGAAGGGCGCGTTCGTCAGGGACGGGTCCTCCACCGCGATGATGTATTCGGCGCGGCGGTTGCCCGCCTCCGCCGTCTCGTCCGGCGTGGGCACCGCCGGGGACTGCTCACCAAAGCCCTCGTAGAACACTGGTACCTTCAGGCCGCGCTGGCGGAAGTAGGAGGCAATGCTCCTCGCCCGCTTGAGCGACAGCTCACGGTTGTCGTCCGTGCTGCCCACCGTGTCGGTGTGCCCGAGCACGTACAGGCGCAGCGACGCCCAGCGCCCGTACTTATTCAGAGCCTCCGTGATGCTCTTGTAACTGGCGTCCAGCTTGCCCTTCTCCGCCGGGGGGACGTCCGAGCGGCCGGAGGCGAAGGTCACCTCTTCATGCGGGATGTCCACCTGCCAGGGGTAGAGGTCCACGCCGGTGTAGAAGTCCGAGGTGTCGTAGGCGCGCAGGCGGATGTGCATGACCTTGCCCTCCGCCGGCAGCCACTTCACCTCCAGGGGCGTGCCCGCGGGCGCGCCCTTGAAGTCCACGTCGCCCGCGAACGCCGTCTTGCCGGTGTCCATCGTCACGGTGACTTCCGTCTTCGCGGCCGGGCGGGACAGCGTGAAGCGCAGCTTGCGGCCGGGCACGTCCACGTCCTCGGGGCGCACCATCAGCTTCAGCGGGCCGTTCACCTCCGTGTCGAAGGACAACGGCATGGTGCCCGGCTCGGCGCCGTCCGGGAATTGAACGACGAGCTCGCCCTCGTAGTGGAACTTCCCTTCCGGCTGCTCCAGGGCGACACGGCGGGTGACGCCCGGCTTGCCGCCCCCCTTGAGCTCCACCGTCTTGCCGTCGCTGCGCTTGAGCTTCACCTCGAAGCCCGCGATGGGCTCCTCGATGTGGACGAGCAGCGCGGGCACGCCCTCGCCCAGCGCCGCCTTGCCCTCCAGCGACACCCGGATGGCCTCCGCGGACGCGGAGAGCGGCAGGCCCAACAGCACAACCAGAGGTAGGAGTCGAACGGACATGCGGCGTCGGCCTCGGCGTCGCGGGGGGAGGTGGGGAAGCAACTCCAGCCCGGGGGAACGGATTCCCGCGCGAGCCTACCGCACGCCCACCAGGGTGATGCCTCGCGCGGTGGCCCCCGCGAAGAGGGCAGGTGCGTCCAACAGCACCGTGCGCCCTACCTCCAGCGCCAGCACCCGGGCCCCCACCTCCGCCATGACCTCCAGCGTGCGCGGGCCCACGGCGGGCAAATCGAAGCGCAGGTCCTGCTCCGGCTTGCAGCGCTTCACCACCACCGCGCCGGGGCCGCCCAGCTTCGCCCCCCGGCGGATGGTCTCGTCGGTGCCCTCCACGGCCTCCAGCGCGAGCACGTGGCCGTCCCGCACCACCACCGTCTGGCCCACGTCCGCCTGCCCCAGGAGCACCGCCACCTCGCGGCCCAGGGCCACGTCCTTCTCCTGCGCGGGCTTCAGCGTGGGGCCGGCCAGGTGGCCTTCGGGGCACAGCACCTCGCCCAGGAAGTCCGTGGGCGCGATGATGGTGATGCCCTTCTCTTCGAAGTCCGCGGCCACCGCGCGCAGGAGCGCGTCGTCCCGGAAGCTGCGCAGGCGCGAGATGATGCGCACCGCGCCCAGGTCCGGCCGGGCCTCCGTGAGCGCGCGCACGCGGCCGATGCCGCCCGCCATGGCCGCCCGGGTGACGCCCGCCTGGAGGAACACCTTCTGGATGCGGGCCACCTGGCCCACGCGCACCCAGTCGAAGTGGGCGACCTCCCGCTCCAGCGCCGGGTCCGTCTCTCCCCGGTGCGCCGCCACCACCACCTCCAGGCCGCGCTCACGGGCGGCCCGGGCGAAGAGGAAGGGAAGCTGGCCGTTGCCGGCGATGAGGCCGATGCGCTCCACGCGCTTCAACTCCGTTTCTTCCGCGCGAAAGGGCCTAGCGCGTGACGCCGCGCTTGCTCGTCTCCACGAAGCGCACCAGGTGCTCCACTTCCGGGTGGCCGGAGAGCTCCCCGCGAAGCTGCGCGAGCGCCTCCTGCAGGCCCAGCTTGGAGCGGAAGAGGATGCGGTAGGCCTCCTTCACGCGGCCAATCTGCTCCTCGGTGAAGCCGCCGCGCTCCAGGCCCACGACGTTGAGGCCCACCAGCGTGGCCCGGTCTCCCTGCACGGTGCAGTACGGGGGCACGTCCATGGTGACCATGGAGCCGCCGGAGATGAACGCGTATCTCCCCAGCCGGGTGAACTGGTGCACCGCGACGAGGCCCGAGATCTTCACCGAGTCCTCCACCGTGACGTGGCCCGCGAGCGCGGCCCCGTTGGCGAGGAGGACTTCGTTGCCCACGACGCAGTCGTGCGCGATGTGGCTGTTGGCGAGCAGCAGGTTGCGGTGGCCCAGGCGCGTGGCGCCGCCGCCAGCCACCGTGCCCAGGTTCACCGTGACGAACTCGCGAATCTGGTTCTCGTCACCGATGACGAGCTCCGTGTCCTCGCCCGCGTACTTCAAGTCCTGGGGCGCCGCGCCCACCGAGCAGAACTGGAAGAGGTGGTTGCGCTCCCCCAGCGTGGTGCGGCCTTCAATGACGACGTGCGGCCCGATGCGGGTGCCCGCGCCGATGACGACCTGGGGCCCGATGACCGAGAACGGCCCCACCTCCACGGTGTCGTGGAGCCGGGCCCCCGGATGGACGACCGCGGTGGGATGAACCTGCGCCATGTCCTTCTCTCCTCAGCAGCGCGTGTGACGCGCCCTACGGCGCCGCGCTCTCGTCGCCCTTGGCGGCCTTGTTCTTGTCCACCACGGTGGCGAGGAACTCCCCTTCCGCCACCTTGGCGCCATCCACCGACGCCACGCCCTTCGTCTTCCAGATGGCGCCCTTGTGGCGGATGACTTCGATGTCCAGCTGGAGCCGGTCTCCCGGCACCACCGGCTTGCGGAAGCGCGCGTTGTCCACGCCCATGAGGTACGTCACCAGGCGCGACGGGTCCATGGCTTCCGTCTTATACGCAAGGATGGCCGTGGCCTGGGCGAGCGCCTCCAGGATGAGCACGCCCGGCATCACCGGGTGCCCCGGGAAGTGGCCGTTGAAGAAGGGCTCGTTGATGGTGACGCTCTTGTAGGCCGTGAGCTTCTGGCCCGGCACGATTTCCACCACCCGGTCCACCAGGAGGAACGGGTAGCGGTGCGGCAGCAGCGCCTGGATCTCGCCAATGTCCATCATCCGCCCTTCTCCTTCTCCAACAGCTCCACCCTCTTGCGAAGGGCGCGCACTTCCTTGAGCAGGTCCGCCAGCTGCCCCGACGCGGCGCTGGCGCGCAGCCAGTCCTTGTGGGGGATGGCGGGGCTGCCACTGACGACCTGTCCGTCCGGAACGTCGTGGGCGACGCCGGACTGCGCGCCCACCTTGGCCAGGTCACCCACGCGGATGTGGCCCACCACGCCCACCTGCCCCGCGAGCACCACGCCGGTGCCCACCTCCGCCGACCCCGAGACGCCCGCCTGCGCGCAGATGAGCGACAGCGGGCCCACGCGCACGTTGTGGGCGATCTGCACGAGGTTGTCGAGCTTCGTCCCCTGCCCCACCACCGTTTCACCCACCGTCGCGCGGTCGATGCAGGTGCAGGCGCCGACCTCCACGTCGTCTTCAATCCGGACGATGCCCACCTGGGGAATCTTGAAGTGCCGGGGGCCGTCCTCCCCCTCCGCGTCGAAGGCGAAGCCGAACCCGTCCGCGCCCACCACCGAGGAGGCGTGGAGGATGACGCGCGAGCCGACCACGCACCCCTCGCGCACCGTGGCGTGCGGGTAGAGCACGCAGTCGTCGCCGACGCGCGCGTCCTCGCCCACATAGGCCCCGGGGTGCAGCACCGTGCGGGCGCCGACGTGGGCGCCCCTCTCCACCACCGCCCCGGCCTTCACCGTGGCCTCCGGGTGCACCGTGGCCTCCGGGTGCACGTGGGCCGCCGGGTGGATGCCCGCGGGGGGCCGCCGGGCCGGGTGGAACAGGGTGAGGAGCTTCGCGTAGGCCAGGTGCGGGTTGGGCACACGCACCAGGGCCACACCGTCGCGAGCGGGGGCATCCATCCCCACCAGCACCGCCGAGGCGCGGGTGGCCTCGAACTGCTTGCGGTAGCGGGGGTTGCCGTAGAACGACACCTCCCCGGGCGCCGCCTCCTCCAGGCCGTTCAGGCCATGGACGAGGAGCCCGGGGTCGCCGAGGAGCTCACCCCGGACGTGGGTGGCGATGTCCCCCAGCCGGTGCGCGTTGGATGCCGAGGGCACGGGGGTGTCCGACGCCTACTTCTTGACCGGGGCGTCCTTGGCCACCGGCGCGGCGGGCTTCTTGCCGTTGTTGTAGCTGCGGACGACCTCGTTGGAGATGTCGTACTGGGACAGCGCGAAGACGATGCCGGAGTCGCGCTTGTCCAGCACCATGCCCAGGCCGTCCCGGTCCGCGATGGACGCGATGACCTGGTCGATGCGGTTGATGATGGGCTCCATCTCCTGGCGCTCCTTGTTGGCGGCCTCGGCGCGGCTGCGCTCGTACTTCTGCGCGAGCTCCATCACCTTCTTCTGGAGCTCGGTGGCCTTCTGGGTGCGCGTGGCCTCGCTCATGGCGCTGGCCTGCTTGTCCAGGGTCTCCTTCTCCTTGCGCAGCGCGTCCTGCTCCTTGTCGATCTCCTTCTGGCGGTCCTCCAGCCACTTCTGGAGACGGGCCTTGGCGGCCTTGCCGTCGTCCACCTCCAGCAGCACGCGCTGCAGGTCGACGTAGGCCACCTTGAGTTCGGCGGCCGAAGCGGCAACCGGGAGGGCGAGCGACAGGACAGCGGCGGCGGCCGCCAGGGTGCTTCGAAGCGACATGGGTTACGGCTCCTCGAAAAGGGTGCTGCAGGCTCCGACGTCCACCCGCCCGGCCTGTTCACTGCCGCCCGGGAGGGGCGGAGGCGAAAGGGCCGGGAGGGCCTTGGGGTCAATGCCTATCAGAAGAAGTTACCGATCGTGAACTCGAACAGGATGGGGTCGTCCGAAGGCCGCTTGGTCAGCGGGATGCCCCACTCGAAGCGCAGGGGCCCGATGGGCGAGAACCAGCGGAAGCCGAAGCCGGCGGAGTGGAAGAGGCCCAGGGGCAGCTTGTCCTGCCGGTCCTCGAAGAACTTCTCGTTGGAGCCGAAGGCATTGCCCGCGTCGTAGAAGAGCACGCCGCGCAGGCCGGCCTTCTCGAAGATGGGGAACTCCAGTTCGAAGTTGAAGATGAGCTGCTTGTTGCCGCCCACCCGGAACTCGGTGACGTTGGCGTCCGGGTTGTCCGCGCGCGGCACCAGCAGCGTGGGGCTGATGCTGCGCAGGTAGTAGCCGCGGATCGTGTTGATGCCGCCCACGTAGTAGAGCTCGCTGATGGGCAGCGGCTTGCTGGAGTCCAGCTGCTGCACGTAGCCCAGCGTGGCGTTCGTCTTGAAGACGAAGCCCAGCGGCATGGGGAAGTACAGGCGCGAGTAGGCGGTGTAGCGGTTGAAGAGGAACGTGCCGCCCAGGAACGAGGGCGCCGTCTCCACCGAGCCGTAGTGGATGAAGCCGCGCGACGGGAAGAGGCGGTTGTCGCGCCGGTCGAAGGACACCGACAGGCGCAGCGCGCTGGTGACGCCGGACTGGAACTGGTTGGCCAGCAGCACCGCGCCAATGCCCTGCCCCGCCTGCACGTCCACGTACTCACGCGAGTAGCCGACCGTGGCCAGCACGTCGTCCACCAGCTGGCGGCCCAGGGACACGGTGCCGCCCGTGGAGTTGCGGATGAAGCCCTCGTAGTCCGCCTGGACGCGGAAGAACTCCGCGGACAAGAGGTAGTTCGTGTCCAGGAAGTACGGGTCGTAGAACGACAGCTGGACGAGTGAGCGCAGGCCCGAAATCTGCGCGGACGCGGACACGCTCTGGCCCCAGCCGAGGAAGTTGTTCTGCGACACCTGGGCCGTGAAGATGAAGTTCTCCACGTTGGAGAAGCCGAGGCCCACCTGGAAGGTGCCCGTGGCCTTCTCCTTCACCTCCACCTGCAACACGATGGCGTTGTCGGTGCTGCCCGGGTGCTGGGTGATTTCGACGGTCTCGAAGAAGCCCAGCGCGGTGACGCGCTCGCGGCTGCGCTTGACGCCGGTGCCGTTGTAGAGCTCGCCCTCGTAGACGCGCAGCTCGCGGCGGATGACCTTGTCGCGCGTCTTCGTGTTGCCGACGACGTCGATGCGCTCGATGTTGACGAGCGGGCCCTTCTGGATGTCGAAGGTGAGGTCCACCGTCCGGTCTTCCGCGTTGACGGAGGTGACGGGGTTGATGTTGGCGTACGCGTACCCCTTGTCGAAGTACACGTCGGAGATGGCGGAGATGTCCGTGGAAAGCTGGCCGCGGTTGAAGCGCTCCTTGGGGCGCGAGCGCATCAGCTTCAGCAGCTCCTCCGGCGGGCGCTCCAGGTCTCCCGCGAAGTCGATCTTCCCGATGTCGTACGACTCACCCTCGGTGATGTGCAGGGTGATGTAGATGTCGCGCTTGTCCGCGGACAGCTGCACGGTGGGCTTGTCCACGCGCACGTTGATGAAGCCGCGGTCGTAGTAGGCGATCTGGATGACGGCGAGGTCGCGCTGGAAGGCCTCCTCGCGGTAGGTGCCCTCGCCGGTGAAGAAGGACAGGAAGCCGCCCTCCTTCGTGATCATGGTCGCCTTGAGCTCTTCCGGGGACACCTTCTCCGCGCCCTGGAGGGTGATCTGCTTCACCATCACCTTCGAGTGCTCGTTGATGACGTAGACGACGTTGACCGCGGCGCCGTTCTCAATGGGCTCCAGCCGGTACGTCACCTCCGCCAGGAAGTAGCCCTTCTCGACGTACTTCTCCTGGATCTTCTTCTGCGTGGCGCGCACGGCCTCGATGTCGAGGATGGTGCCGGCCTTGAGCTCCAGCTGTTCCTTCAGGTCGTCCGCGCTGAGCTCCTCGTTGCCCTGGAGCTTCACGGAGCGGATGGTGGGGCGCTCCACCACGCGCACCACGTAGGCGATGCCGTTGGCCATGCGCTGCGCGAGCAACTGCACGTCGGAGAAGTAGCCCAGGGCCCAGATGGCGCGCAGGTCCTCCGCGGAGCGCGTCAGCGGGTCGCCGACCTTCGTGCGCAGGGCGCGGCGGATGGCCTCGGACTCCACGCGGCGGTTGCCCTCGATGCGGACCTCCACGACGCGGTCCGCGGAGGACACGTTGGTGTCCTCGTCATCCGGAGAGGTGGCCAGCGGCGCGTCACCGCCCGCGGGGGTGCCCGCGTCCGGAGGCAGCACGGGCGTGGCGGCGGGGGTGGACGGGGGAACGACGGCGGGCGAGCCCGCGTCCACGTCCACCTGGGCGTGGGCGGGAAGCGGCCCGAGCGCCCACAGGGCGACCGCCAGCAGCGGGAGCAATGACTTGCGCAGAACGGTGAGCCTCAAGTGCAGTCCGGCCAGGAAAAGGCGGGGCAATGTACGGGATGGGGGGAGGCCCCCTCAATCCAAAAGCGAGCGGCCATCAGGCCTCCGACACCTGCCCGCCGGCCAGTCTCAGGCGGCGGGGCATGGAGCGAGCAAGCGTCTCGTTGTGCGTGACGACGACGGCGGTGATGCCCAGGTCCCGGTTGACGTCCCTCAGGAGCTGGTGGATGCCCTCGCCCGTCGTGGGGTCCAGGTTGCCGGTGGGCTCGTCCGCCAGAAGGATGGCGGGCTTGAGCACCAGCGCGCGCGCCAGGGCCACGCGCTGGGCCTCGCCGCCGGACAGCTCGCCCGGCCGGTGGTCCACGCGGCTGCCCAGGCCCACGCGCTCCAGGAGCTCGCGGGCGTAGGTGTAGGCGGGGCCGCGGTCCTTGCGCTGGATGAGCGCGGGCATGGCCACGTTCTCCAGCGCGGTGAACTCCGGCAAGAGGTAGTGGCTCTGGAAGACGAAGCCGATGGTGCGGTTGCGGAACTCGGCGATCTCCGCGTCGTTCATGGAGAAGACGGAGCGGCCGTCGAAGAGGACTTCACCGGCGGCCGGGGCATCCAGCGTGCCGAGCACGTGCAGGAAGGTGCTCTTTCCCGCGCCGGACGCGCCAATCATGGAGACGAGCTCGCCGGCGTGGATGTCCAGCGACACGCCGCGCAGCACGTCAATGCGCTTGCCGTGCAGGAAGTAGCTCTTGAAGACGTTGCGGATGGACAACAGCGCCATGGCTACTCCGCCTTCAGACCTTCCACCGGTTCCACGCTGCTCGCCTTGAGGGCCGGGTAGATGGACGCCAGGTAGGTGACGAGCACCGCGATGACCACCGCCAGCGCCGTCTGCACCGGTTCGATGCGCACCGGCAGCGCGGGGATGTAATAGACCTCGGGGTCCAGCTTGATGCCGACCTTCTCGATGAAGAGGCACCACGCCAGGCCGGAGAACAGGCCCAGGAAGCCGCCGGCCACGCCAATCTGGAGCCCTTCCGCGAGGAAGATCTTCACGATGCCGCCGTCCGGGACGCCCAGCGCCTTGAGGACGGAAATCTCTTTCCGCTTCTCCAGCACCAGCATGATGACCGTGGCGACGATGAGGCCCGCGGCGACGATGATGATGATGGACAGGATGATGCCCATCACCAGCTTCTCCAGGCGCAGCGCGGAGAAGAGGTTCTTGTTCATCTCGCCCCAGTCGCGCGCGCGGTAGGGATAGCCGCCCAGCACGCGCACCACCTGGTTGGAGATGCGGCGCGCGTCGTCGATGTCCGCGACCTTCAGCTCGATGCCGGTGGCGCCCTTCACGGCGAAGAAGTCCTGCGCTTCCTTGAGCAGGATGTAGACGAACTTGGAGTCGTACTCGTACATGCCCGAGTAGAAGACGCCCGCCACCCGGAACGCGCGGCTCTTGGGGATGGGCCCGGACGGCCCCAGCTCCGTGCCCAGCGGGGACACGACGTTCACCCGGTCCCCCACCACCACGCGCAGCGACGCGGCCAGCTCGCGGCCGATGATGATGCCCGGCAGCACCGTGGGCTTCGCCGCCTTGGAGGGCTTGCCGATGATGGGGTCCTCCTCCTCGGCGCTCTTCTTCTCCTCCCCGTCCTCCACCGCGCTGCTGGGAAGGATTTTGGCAGGCTGCTCCAGGTGGCCCAGGTCACCGCCGGGCAGGATGTTCTGGGGCAGGTCCGTCACCGAGCCGACCGTCTTCGGGTCGATGCCCTTGATGATGACGCCGTCGACGTTGCCCTCGGAGGCGATCATCACCTGGTTGATGATGAAGGGCGTCTGGCCTACCACACCGGGCACGCGCTTCACCTGCGTCATCACCTTGTCGTAGTCCGGCAGGTCCCCGGCGTAGCGCGACACCACGGCGTGCGCGTTGGTGCCCAGGATCTTCTGCTGGAGGTCGGCCTCGAAGCCGCTCATCACGCTGAGCACGATGATGAGCGCCATCACGCCCACGCCCACGCCGCCCACCGACAGGGCGGTCATCATCATGGTGGGGGACTGTTCATGCAGCTTCATCCGGTGCTGCGCGGACGCGGCGGCCAGCGGATCCGCCAGGCCCAGGGCCCGCACGCGCGTGCGCTCCACGGCGGCCTCCGCCCCCCGGATGATGAAGTAGACGATGAGCGGCGGGATGATGCCGAACATCAGCACCGCGAGCGCGCCGAGCAGCAGCGACGGGCGGAACACCGCCACGTGCCGACGCGCGACGAAGAGCTCGAAGCCCAGCCGCAGGTCCACCCGGCCGCTGCCCGCCGCGATGAACCCCGTGTTGATGCCCAAGACGAGCGCCAGCACCAGCGCGGCGAAGACGAGCCAGTACGCCAGCTCCGGCCGCCCGATGAGCCCCGCGACGTACGTCACCTCGCGCAGCCGGTAGCCCAGCGCGAGCTGCAGGGACGGCACGCGCTCCATCAGCGACAGGAGGATGGGCACCGGCAGGCCCAGGTAGAACACGCCGATGGTGGCTTCCGGGAAGGACAGCCGCTGCGCCCGGGACGCGCCCACGAAGCCGGACGCGAACGCCACGGCCATGCTCACGATGAACGCGATGGCGAACGCGATGGTGGGCGGCAGGGACAGCCCGCCGCCCGCCTCGCTCGCCGCGCCGCCCAGGTCCGACGGCACGCCGCTGGAGAGGACGGTCTGCAGCAGCAGCAGCACCAGCTCCGCCAGGAGCATGCCGCCGCCGTAGGCGCCGAGCGTGCTCCAGTAGAAGTCCCGGTAGCGCGCCAGGCGCGGGTACAGGGTCGCGCCCGCGGCGGGGCTGGGCCCGTCACCGGTGGCCGGCGCGCGGCGGATGCCGGCGGCGATGAGCCCCCAGCCCGCCAGCCAGACGAGCGTGCCGGCGACGAGCGCCTTGGGGCCGGCCACGGCCGCGCTCTTCTGGGCGCCCAGGGCGAGCGCCCCGGCGTCGAAGAAGTGGACGAGCCCGCCCCACCCCACGAAGGAGAGGCCCAGGGCGCCGGCCACCTCGGCCCACGCCTCGGACTCGGAGATGGCCACCCCCAGGAGGATGGCTCCCACAAGTGCCACGAGGGCGCCGGCCCACAGGAGGGGCCAGCGATAGTCGGTCTGCCGTTCAGCGGGGTGCACGAGGCCTCGTGGCTACTTCGCCAGCGGCTTGAGGAGGGGGAAGAGAATCACGTCACGAATGCTGGCGGCGTCCGTGAACAACATGGCGACGCGATCAATCCCGATGCCCTCACCGGCCGTGGGCGGCATGCCGTGTTCCAGGGCGCGGATGTAGTCCTCGTCGTAGTCCATCGTCTCCTGCTGGCCCCGCTGCTTCGCGTCCAGCTGGGCCTGGAAGCGGCCCTTCTGGTCCAGGGGGTCGTTCAGCTCGGAGAACGCGTTGGCGATTTCGCGCCCCGCGACGAAGAGCTCGAACCGGTCCGTGATTTCCGGGTTCTGGTCGTTGCGGCGGGCGAGCGGGGAGACGGCGGTGGGATACTGGGTGATGAAGGTGGGATGGATGAGCGTGTGCTCGACGTGGGCCTCGAAGAGGGCGCCCACCAGCTCACCGTGGTTCATGGCGTCCACGGCGCGGCGCTCCACCTCCGAGTGCACCGTCTTGAGCAGCTCGTGGCGCAGGCGGTCCACGTCGACCATGTCCTTGTCGGACAGGCTGGGGACGGCCTCCCGGATGGCCTCCGGCATGGGGATGCGCTTCCAGCCCTTGCCGAAGTCGATGGTGTGCTCGCCGTACTTCACCTTGGAGTCGCCGGTGACGTGGCGGGAGGCCTCCGAGAGCATCTCCTCCGTGAGGTTCATCAGGTCCTCGTACGTGGCGTACGCCTGATAGAACTCCAGCATCGTGAACTCCGGGTTGTGCCGGGTGCTCACGCCCTCGTTGCGGAAGTTGCGGTTGATCTCATAGACGCGCTCCATGCCGCCCACCACGAGCCGCTTCAGGTAGAGCTCGGGCGCGATGCGCATGAAGAGGTCGATGTCGTAGGTGTTGTGGTGCGTGACGAACGGCCGCGCCGCCGCGCCCGACACCAGCGGGTGCATCATCGGCGTCTCCACCTCGACGAAGTCCCGCCCGTCGAGGAAGTTGCGGATGAAGCTCACCAGCTTGCTGCGCTTCAGGAAGACCTGCTTCACGTCCGGGTTGGAGACGAGGTCCAGGTAGCGCTGGCGGTAGCGGATCTCCACGTCCGTGAGGCCGTGCCACTTCTCCGGCATGGGGCGCAGGGACTTGGTGAGGGGCACGAACTTCGTGGCGGACAGGGACAATTCCCCCGTCTTGCTGCGGAAGATGGGGCCCTCCACGGCGACGAAGTCACCCAGGTCGCACTGCTTGAAGACCTCATAGAGGTCCCCGAGCGCGTCCTTCTTCACGTGCGCCTGGATCTCCCCGGTGCGGTCGCGCAGCTTGATGAACGCGGCCTTGCCGAACGAGCGCATGGCCACGATGCGGCCGGCGACGTCGTAGACGGGGGCGTCCTTCTCCAGGTCCTCCATGGAGTGGTTCGCGTGGGTGGCCAGGATGTCCGCGGCCCGGTGCTTGGGGGCGTAGCCGTTGCCGTAGGGGTTGAAGCCGGCCTCGCGCCACTTCGCGGCCTTGTCCAACCGCTGCTGGTAGATCTCCTGCTCCTTGGAGCCGAGATCCACCGCTTCGCCGCTCTTCTCACCTGGGGGGTTCTTGTTATCGGTCTCGGCCATGACGCGCTCTTGTGAAAGGCGCGGCACGCTAGCCAAGCGGCCCCCGGTACGCAACGCATCCGGGAGGCCGTTCTGCTTCAGGAAGACATCAAAAGAAATGCGCCCACCGCCGCGGCCAGGAGCAGCGGGATGAGGATCTCCACCGGGAAGCGGTGCTGGGCATGGGCCAGGTGCAGGCCGCGCAGGCCGAAGCGGCGCTGGCGGCGCACACGGGCGGCCACGAGCGTGGCGAGCGCGGGCGGGGCCTTCTCCCGCTCCACCGAACGCACGCGCTCCACGGTGCGGGCGTACCGGTCCCACCCCTGGCGGCACTCCTCACAGCCGTCCAGGTGACCGCGCACCGCCTGTTCCTGGGCGGCGGGCAGCTCTTCGTCGGCGAGCGCCAGAAACAGCGCCCTCGCCTCACGGTGATCCAAACGCGGTTCCACGTCCGTTGACCTCCACCCGCCGCCGCTCATGGTTCGAAGCGCCCCAGCAGGTCCGCCAGCTTCTCGCGTGCCCGGTGGAGCCGGCTCTTCACGGTCCCCTCGGGCAGCTCGGTGATGTCGACAATCTCGTCGTAGCTCAGGCCCTCGATGTCGCGCAGCGCCACCAGCATGCGCGCATCCGGGTCCAGTTGGGAAATGGCCCGCTGCACCCGGGCCCGCTCGCGCGCCGCGTCCAGGGCGGCGTCCGGCTGCGGAGGGGCGCCTCCGCCCTCCGCGATGGCGGCGGCGCTCACCTCGTCGTAGACGTCCGAGCGGCCGCGGCCCCGGCGCTGGAGGTACTTCAGCCGGTTGAGGCAGTGGTTCTTGGAGATGCGGAACAGCCACGTGGACAGGCGCGCGTCCTCGCGGAAGCGCCGGACGTTCTGGTGCACGCTGACGAAGATCTCCTGCACCAGGTCGTGGGCCTCCTCGCGGTCACCCAGCATGCGGAAGCAGAAGTCGTAGAGGCGGTCCTGGTGCTGGTGGACCAGCGACTCGAAGGCCTCCGGGTCCCCGCGCCGCAGCCGGACGAGCAGCGCCTGTTCCTCCCGGCGGGCGGCCTCGCGGCGCGGGTCGGCGGCGGCCTCGGTGGCCAGGGCCTGCTGTCCGACGTCGAGCACTCCGCCCGGTGACACCCGCGCCTCCCGTGTAGGGCCTGCTCCATCCTACCGCACCACCCTGCCCCGCCTCCTGACACCGGCCCCGGGAAAAAGGTTCCCGGGCACGAAAAACCCCTCCCGGCCGTGCGGCCCGGGAGGGGTGGGAGGTGCCCGGAGGCGGCCGGGGCCTATTCCGCGGCGGCGTTGCGGTTGGGGTTCTTCACGCCCAGGAGCTGCGCGGTGACGAACTCCTCCAGGTCCCCGTCCAGCACCTTGTCCACGTTGCCCGTCTCCACGCCGGTGCGCAGGTCCTTGACCATGCGGTACGGCGCCAGCACGTAGCTGCGGATCTGCGAGCCGAAGGAGATGTCCTTCTTCGCCGCCTCCGCCGCGTCGCGCTCGGCCTCGCGCTTCTTCATCTCCAGCTCATACAGGCGGCCGCGCAGAATCTTGAAGGCCATGTCCTTGTTGGCCGACTGCGAGCGCTCCGTCTGGCAGGTGATCATGATGCCCGTGGGCAGGTGCCGCAGCTGCGCCGTGGACGACGTCTTGTTGACCTTCTGGCCACCCGCGCCACTGCCGCGGATGAACTTCAGCTCGTAGTCCTTCTCCGGCAGGTCGATTTGAATGCTGTCGTCGACCTCCGGGTACACGTCCACGGACGCGAACGCCGTCTGCCGGCGCGCGTTGGCGTCGAAGGGGCTGATGCGCACGAGCCGGTGCACGCCGACTTCGGCCTTGAGGTAGCCGTAGGCGTTCTCGCCCTCGATGCGCAGCGAGACGTTCTTGAAGCCCGCCTCTTCGCCCGGCACCTCGTCGCTGAGTTCGACCTTCCAGCCCTTGGTCTCACCGTAGCGCGTGTACATGCGCAGGAGCATGGCGGCCCAGTCCATGGAGTCCGTGCCGCCCGCGCCCGCGTTGATGTCCATGAAGCAGTTGCTGCGGTCCTGCGGCCCGGAGAGCATCCGCGCCAGCTCCAGCTTGGCGACCTCGCCCTCCAGCGACGCGAGCGAGCCCTCGGCTTCCTGCGCGCTCGCCTCGTCGTTCATCTCCGCCGCCAGCTCCAGCAGCGTCTGCGCGTCGTCCAGCCCGCGCATCGTCTTGTCGAAGGCGCCCACGCTGGCCTCCAGCGAGGACTTCTCCTTCAGCAGGCCCTGGGCCTTGGTGTTGTCATCCCAGAAGTTGGGCTGCGTGGAGTCACGTTCAATCAGCGCGATGCGGGACCGCTTGCGGTCGAGGTCAAAGATGCCCCCGGAGCGCGTTGAGGCGCTCCTTCAGGGACTGGATCTTCTCCATCGAAGTGTTGGCCATGGTGTTCGTCGTCTCCTTCGGTTCGAAACAGTTGGGAAAGCGGGGGTGTTTCAGGAGGCCTTGAGCGAGGACACCGTCGCATCCTGACGGGGCGCCGTGCGGGCCGTTCCTGGCACGAGCGCCCGCAGCCGGTCCAGCCAGAAGGCACCGGCCATGCCCAGGGAGATGGGCAGGATGAGCGCGATGGCGCGCCAGTTGTCCTGGTCGAACCAGGGCAGGACCTTGCAAACGAGCCCCAGCGCGCCCGTGACCGCGAGCAGGCCCCACACCCACTTGAGCCGCGCGCGGGCCTTCGCGCTGTTCCAGGTGAGGCGCAGGCCGTACGGCACGGCCAGCAGCGTCAGCGGGTTGGCGAGGAAGAGGTTCTCGTTGTGGTGCGTCACCACGTGGTTCGTGCCCACCCACATGACGACGAGCGCCAGCCCCGGGATGCCCAGCACCAGCCCCACCACCACGTTCTCCAGGCCCAGGAGGATGCGCGCCGCGCGGCTGCCCCGGCGCTCCCACGCGGCCAGGCCCAGCGCGCTGGCGCCCAGGAGCACGCCCAGCGCGAGGATGTACGGGCCGAAGGCCGGCGGCTGCGCGGGCGGCCGGGCCCGCGAGGGCGACACGTAGTAGTCCCACTGCTTCTCCACCAGCGACACGGGCTGGCCGCCCGGGCCCGGCACCTTCAGCTCCGCCACCTGCTGCTCCAGCTCGTCCGGGAGGAAGGCCTCCTCGCGGCGGGTGATGGGCTTGTCGATGGAGTCGTTCATCATGAAGTCGAGCAGGAAGCTCATGGGCGGGCTCACGGCGGTGTATCTCCGCGTGTGCTCGCGCAGCGTCATGCGCGCCGGGGCCTTCTCCGCCTCCGACAGCCGGCCGCCGACGGCGACGTCGATCATGTCGCGCAGCCGCGTCACGCAGTTGTCGCTGTAGTGCTCGTAGAGGTAGTCGCGGTTCTCCGGCAGCACGTTGTCCGCCAGCTTCTTCGCCACCGTCACGCGCTGTTCCGGCGTGAGGTTGAGCTCCTGCACGCGCACGTCGCGGTCCAGCGACTTGTAGAAGCGGAAGGTGCCGTTGACGCTCGACTCACCGACCCAGAACTCCAGGCGGCCCTTGGCGAAGTGCACCACCGTCTGGTCGTCGAACGAGTACATCCCGTAGTTGTAGAGCCGCTGCAGGTGCTTGGCGCGGTCCTCCACCACCAGCGAGCCGTGGCCCCACCACGAGAAGACGTCGTCGCCGGGGCTGAAGGTCACCAGCCAGATGGACAGGTCCTCGCCCCGGCTCTCGCCCGTGCCCCACGGCGGCACCGACGCGGCGCGCGCGGGGGACGCGGACAGCAGGAGACCCAACAGGCTTGCGACCAGAAGAGACGACAGGCGGGGCATCGTTCCATCCAACACGAGACACGGGGGGCCGCAAGCCCCCCGGCGGGGATTCAGATGAGCTTCGCCCGGCGGGCGCGCGAGTCAATGGTCAGCGAGTCCGCCACCATGCCGCGCTCGCCCAACAGCTGCTCCTCCAGGGCGGCCATGCGCTTCGCGTCGCGAGGCTTCTCATGGTCGTGCCCCAACAGGTGCAGGAGGCCGTGCGCCAGGTAGCGGCCCATCTCCGACTCCAGCGTGCGGCCGTACTCCTTCGCCTGCCGCTTCGCCGTGTCCAGGGAAATGACCACGTCGCCCAGGGGGCGCGGGCCCGGGGTGCCCTTGGGCTGATCCCCCGCGGGGAAGGACAGCACGTCCGTGGCCTTGTCCTTCTGGCGCCAGGTGCGGTTGAGCCGGCGGATGGCCCGGTCCCCCACGAGCGACAGGGACAGCTCGCAGCCGGTGAGCCCCAGGCGCTTCAGGTAGTCCCGGCCCCAGGTGGTGAGCAGGCGCTCGTAGTCCTCGCCCTGCCCGTGCGCCACCTGCACCGTCACCTGGTTGTCCGAGGCCTTCACCTTCGGCTCCGGCTTCTCGATGTGGGCCAGCTCCACGCGGAACGCGGGCGCGCAGATGGACCAGTAGTCACACGCGCCCTGGCTGTCGTTGCGGTACACGACGCGCTTGCCGCGCGGCACCAGGCCCACCTCGCCCGCGCCAATGCGCTCGCGCTTGCCGTCCACCACGAGGGTCAGCTCGCCCGTGAGGACGAGCACCACCTCGTCGAACTCCGGCGTCTGCGCGGGTTCGCTCCAGCCCGGCGGGGCCCGCATGCGCGCCACCGACGCGGACTCCGTCTGCGTGCTCGCGACGCCGACGAACTCCTCGATGCGCTTGCCGTCGTCGCGCGGAATCACCTTGCCCTTGCGAAGCTTCACGCCCTCCACCTTGCGGCTCATGACATGCCCGCCGTTCGCACCTTCGTGTCCTTCGCTTCCGTCTTCGCGGGCGCGGGCGCCATCATCAGCGGCGCGCCCCCGGCCTTGCCCCCACCCATGGCGCCCGCCGGGTAGACGGGACGCGTGTGGTAGATGCCCTCCAGCGTATGCAGGAAGGACTGGGCGATGAGGTTCAGGTCCTTGAGCGTCAGGTCGCACTCGTCGAGCTGGCCCTCGGAGAAGATGATGTTGATGATCTTCTGCACCTGCGCCTGGAGCTTCGCGCTGGTGGGGTCCGGCATGGAGCGCGTGGAGGCCTCCACCGCGTCGGCGATCATCACCAGCGCCGCCTCGCGGAACTGCGGCTTGGGGCCCGGGTAGCGGTAGATGCTCTCGTCGATGGGGGGCGCGCCTTCCTTGCCCTCCTGCTCCTTCAAGGCCTTGTGGAAGAAGAAGCCCACCGTGCGCGTGCCGTGGTGCTGGGGGATGGCGTCCGCCACCAGCTTGGGCAGGCGGTACTGCCGCGCCATCTCCAGGCCTTCCGTCACGTGGCGCTTGATGATGACCGCGCTCATCGCGGGCGCGAGCCCGTCGTGCCGGTTCTCCCCCTTCTGGTTCTCCCCGAAGTAGAGCGGGTTCCGGCCCTTCCCGATGTCGTGGTAGTACGCGCACGAGCGCGCCAGCAGCGGGTTCGCGCCAATCGTCTCCGCCGCGTTCTCCACCAGCGTGCCGATGATGATGGAGTGGTGGTACGTGCCAGGCGCCTGGACGATGAGTTCCTTGAGCGCCGGGTGGTTCAGGTTCGCCAGCTCCAGGAGCTTGATGTCCGACGCGTAGCCGAACGTGGCTTCAATCAGCGGCGTCAGCGCCATCACCATCACCGGGACGGCGAGCGTGGTGCCGAAGAACGCGCACAGCGCCGTGACGACGGTGTCCCCCGCCAGGCCCTTGCCCTCCACGAGGAACAGGAACAGCACGGCGATGAGGTTGGCCACGCCCGTGACGAGGCCCGCGCGGAAGATGCCCACGCGGTCCTTCGCCTTGACGATGCGGTCCGCCGCCACCAGCGAGCCCACCAGCGTGTAGATGCCGAACGCCAGCGAGTTGCCCAGCATCACGCCCGCGAGGCAAGCGAACACCATGGCGAAGAACAGCGCCAGCTCCTGCGCGAGGATGAAGCGCACCAGCATGGCGCCCGCCGCCACCGGGAAGGCGTAATAGAACGCCTCGATGGGCAGCGCCGTGTAGCGGTCCTGCACCGCGTCCGCGATGGACACCCAGACCTGGAGCAGGCCCAGCAGGCCCACCAGCAGGAGGCCCAGGAGCACGCCGTCCTTGCGCGTGGGGCGGAAGCGGCGGAAGGCCGCGCGGCAGAAGCCGTAGAAGGCCACCACCAGCAGGGCGACGAGGCCCGTGCCGCCCACCTGGAGCTGGAGCAGGTCCAGGCGGTCCGTCTGCGCGCGCATCCCGCGCAGCATCACCAGGTGCGTCTCGTTGACGAGCTCGCCGTCGCCGATGACGCGCTGGCCCTTCTTGATGGCGATGACGGCGTCCTTCACCGCGTCGCCCGCGAGCCGGCGGCGCAGGTCCGTCTCCGCGATGTTGATGGTCAGGCTGGGGCGCACGAGCCGCTTGGCGATCCGCAGCACCGCGCGGCGCTGCACCGCCGGGGCGTCCGGCAGCACGTTGCCGGGCACGGAGGCGAACCGGTCCAGCTCCTGGTGCGCCTCCCGCATGTCCACCACCTGCGAGGCGCCCGCGGGCAGCGTGTCCTCGTTCTTGTGCTGCACGTCGCGCACGGTGAGCCCCTGGGGGGCTTCACGCACCAGCTCCTCGCGCGAGCCGGCCACGTACACCTGGCTGCCGTCCGCGCGGTAGGCGCGGTCGAGCAGCAGCAGGGTGGCGGCCTCCGCCTCTTCCGAGAAGCCGTTGGCGACGAGCGCCTGGAAGTCCTCGGTCTCCAGCCCCGCGTCGCGCTGACCGAAGAGCTGCTCCTGGAACTGGGCCTGCATCTCCTCGCGGTCGTGGCGCTGGCGCTCCAGGGCCTCCGGCGTGAGCGGCGCGGGCTTGCGGCGCTTGGACGCGCCCTCTTCCTGGGGGGGCTCCTCGGCGCGGGCCTCCTTCTCCTCCGCCAGGTGGTCGCGCGCGGAGGCGAAACCCGCGCGCACGGACGCGCGCAGGTTGCCCACCACCGCCGGGTTGAGGTCGTACACGGGGCGCACGGCGCTCCGGGCCTCGCGGCGGCGCTGCTCCGTCATCGCCTGGTGGACGATGTCGTAGTCGCGCGCGGCCTTGAACCCGGCGGGCGAGTTGGCCCGGAACGGCTTGCCCACGTTCTCCTGGGTGAGCGCCGGGATCTGCTGGCTGTAGAGGCCCGGGGAGATGACGAAGCCCGCCCCCACGGAGACGACGAGCAGGAGCAGGCCCTGCACGACGCGCCGGCCCCAATCCCCACTGCGCCCGAGCCCCAGGCGGACCGCGAGCGCGTCCAGCGGACTGGGCCCGGGGGTTGGTGATTCAGGATCGGCCATGGGGGAACTCCTCACCCTGCGAAGACGTCAAGGCTCCCTAGAAGGAAGCAGCGACGCAGAAAATTCGTGAGGGTGGGACAGCCGCCGCCCGGACGCCAGTTCGCTCTGCGAAAAATGCGGGTAAGCCAACAGGCAGCCGTGTAGGTCCCTCAACGACTCCACCCCCGCCCCGGCATGAGCCTGGGAGCGGGGGTGGCCTTTTACGACGTCACGACTTCAATCTTCCGCGGAGGCCGTGGAGGCCTGCTTCTGGGCCTCGGAGCGCTCGTAGGCGCGGATGACCTCCTGCACCAGCGGGTGGCGCACGACGTCCACGTCGGAGAACTCCGAGAAGTGGATGCCGTCGATGTTCTTCAGCACCGAGCGCGCGTGGGTCAGGCCGGAGGCCTTGCCCGTGGGCAGGTCCACCTGGGTCACGTCACCGGTGATGACCGCCTTGCTGTTGTAGCCCAGGCGGGTGAGGAACATCTTCATCTGCTCCACGGTGGTGTTCTGCGCCTCGTCGAGGATGACGAAGGCGTCGTTGAGGGTGCGGCCGCGCATGAACGCGAGCGGCGCGACCTCCACCACCCCCTGCTCCACCAGCGTCTGGGCGCGCTCCACGGCCATCATGTCGTGCAGTGCGTCGTAGAGCGGGCGCAGGTAGGGGTTCACCTTCTCCGCCAGGTCGCCGGGCAGGAAGCCGAGCTTCTCACCGGCCTCCACGGCGGGGCGCGCCAGGATGATGCGCTTGACCTTGCGCTCCTGGAGGAAGGCGACCGCCATGGCCATGGCGAGGTACGTCTTGCCGGTGCCGGCGGGGCCCACGCCGAAGACGATGTCGTGGGAGCGGATGGCGTCCACGTAGCGCTTCTGCGCGATGCTCTTGGGGGCGATCTGCCGGTTGCCGGAGCTCTTGAGGACGGTGCCGAGCATGACCTCCTGCAGCGACTCCGAGCCGCGGCCCAGGACCTTGATGGCCTGCTCCACGTCCTCCCGGTAGACGGTGCGTCCGGCCCGGATCATCTCCTCCAGGTTCTCCACCAGACGCACGGCGAAGGCGACCGCGTCCGCGGGCCCCGACAGGAGCAGCTCCGTACCGCGCTGCCCCACCCGGACCCCCAGGCGCCGTTCCATCAGCTTGAGGTTTTCATTCTGATTTCCGCAAAGGGCCAGGGTCGTCTCGTTGTCACGGACGTCCACCTTCGCGGAGGTGGGGGTGGATTCAGCGCGAGTGGCGGGCACTTCCAGCGTGGCGGGATTTCGCAATGCGCGTCGTTCCTCGTTCAGTGATCGCTCGCCCTCAATTTAACGCCGCCCCTCCCCCCACGCCCGCCATCTCTCGACGGCGAGCCTGCCCGCGGGCTAGCGCACGGGCGGTAGGAGGACGAACTGCCGGGCGTCCGTGCGGCGGTAATAGTACTCCTCCCGCCACGGGTAGCGCAGTTCCTCCGGACTCAACAATCCGGCATCCACCAATGCATCCAACCGCTCAGGGAGGGTGCCTTTTTCCAGCTGGAACACCTCCAGCGCGGCCTCGATGCGGACGCGCTGCGCGTGGGCAATCTGACGCTGGGCGGCAGGATCCCCCAACCGGGAGGCGCCGGACTCCTGTCCACCCGCCCCGACCCAGCGGGACGCGATGAAGGCCAGCCCCGCGATGACCGCCATGGTCACGGCGACGCGGCCCACGGGGCCGGCCACGCGGGCGACGAGGCGGGTGTCCTCCGGGACAGGCGCGCGGCCTTCCGGGTCGATGGCGCGCACGTAGTCGCCCTTGACCAGGTTGTAGAGCGCCTTGCAGGTCTCGAACTCGCCCAGGCCGCAGAGGTCCACCATGCGGCGCAGGTCGCGCCCCACGGCGATCTCTTCATAGACGTGGCGCTCCGACGGGCCGATGACGCCCAGCTCCCCGCCCTCCTCGGCGTTGCGGGGCGGCGGGAGCGCCTTGACGCGCTCGAAGGTCATGTCGTCGCGGTGGATGCGCTTCCGGATGACGGGCCACTCGTCCACCATCCGGAAGCCCTCCATCAGCACCGTCTCCGCGCGCAGCGGGGTGATGCCGTCGGGGCCGGGCTCCACGGGCTCCTGGATGAACTCGTAGGTGCCCGCCTTCCAGGTGAAGAGGCGGTAGAGCGTCTCCGTCACCTGGAGCTGGGCCATGTGCTGGAAGCGCTCGGCGGTGAGGGCGTGGCTCTGCACCAGCACGTCGCCCAGCCGCTTGAGGGTGCGCTTCTGGACCTCCAGCGCCGCCTCCAGCTGCGTCTCCGTGATGATCTCGGCGCGCACCAGCATGGCGCCGATGAGCTCCTTGCGCTTCCGGGTGAGGCTTTCGGCCTTGATGATGTGGCCGTCCTGGAAGCCGACGCGCACCTCCTGGTCCTTGTTGCGCAGCTGGAGCGTGCCCGTCTTCTGCTGCTGGCCAATCAGCTGCAGGATGTCGCCGATGCCGAAATCCTTGAGGGTGCCCTTGAGGGACATGGCTCAGGCCTCCCCCCGCTGGAGGCGGCGCAGGCCGCGCAGGGTCAGCAGGTAGACGAAGAACAGGACCGTGCCCGCGGGCACGAGCTTCAAGTACAGCGGCGCGTCCCCGTACGGCGTGCGGACGAGGCCGCGGTGCAGCACCAGCGCGGCCACCGCGAAGCTGAACACGAAGGCGTAGAGGGCGCCGCGCACCGGCAGGCCCGCGCCCACGTGGCCCGCGCCGGACACCAGTCCGCCCAGCGCGTACGTGACCCGCTTCGTCCAGGCCTGGTGGCGCTCCACCTCGCCCTGCTTGCGCGAGCGCAGCTCCTTGGGCACCTGGCTCTTGCGCGCGTAGACGTGGACGCACTGGCCGCACATCGCGCTGCCCACGCCCAGGTCCTTGTCGCAGCGCTGGCACACCGCGCGGCCGCACCGCTCGCAGCCGCGCGACGCCTTCATGCGCCGGGAGGCCTCGCCGAAGACGGCGGCCAGCGCCGCGAGCCCCGCGGCCACGCCCCAGCCCACCGGGCCCGCCGGCAGGACGGGCGACAGCCAGCGGCCCACCTGCGACTCCACGCGAGCGCCCTCCTGGGTGCCGTCCGCCAGGTCCATCCAGTCGCGCTCGGGCACCGTCGGGGACAGGAGCAGGAGGTTGAGCAGCGGGCGGTCCTCCGGCGGCGGCTCCCGGCGCAGGAGCGTTTCATCCAGCGACTGCGCGGTGGCGATGGCGGAGGTGGAGCGGTCCAGCTCCTTGCCCAGCTGATCATCCGGCAAGAGCCGCGCCCGGCGCCGGTACACCTGCCCCAGGTTGTAGTGCGGCGCCGCCATGGACGGATCCGCCTTGGACGCCTGCGTGTAGAGGAGCACCGCGCCGTCCACGTCGCCCAGGCCCATGAGCGCGTTGCCGAAGCGCGTGAGCATCCGCGCGTCGCCTTCCCTCAGGGCGGAGGCGGCCTTGAAGTCCGCCCTCGCCTCCTCCAGGAGGCCCCGGCGGGACTCGTACCAGGCCAGCGCCCCCAGCTCCTGGAAGCGGGCGGTGCGCGCCTCCGCGCGGGCGCGCACCCGGGCGGCGGCGCCTTCCGCGGACAGGCCTCCGCGCTCCAGCAGGTAGACGTCCTCCGCGGGCGTGCCGGCGAAGACGGTGAAGCGCGCCAGCGCCCCCGCGGCGAGCGGCATCACGCCCAGGCCCACGAGCAGCACCGCGGCCACCCAGCGCTCGGCGCGGCCCACGTACAGCGCCACCGAGGCGAAGAGCACGAGCAGCACCGGCACCAGCCCCGCGCCCAGCACCAGGGGCAGCGCCAGCAGCAGCAGGCCCAGCAGGCCCGACTGCCAGCGCGTCACGGCCCGGGGGAACAGGTGGTGGAAGTCATGCAGCGCGTAGCGGATCCGCCGCAGGAAGAGCACCGCGACCACCGCCACCGCCGTGGCCGCCCACGCCGCGAGCACCAGCGCGCCCAGGTCCGTGAGCGCGGGCCTGCGGTATCTCGCGTCCTTCGCCAGCGTCACGAGCGCGGTCTTCCACTCCCCCAGCCCGCGCGGCACGTTCAGCGGATCCTCCACCACGTACGTCTCCGCCCGGGCGAAGCGCGCGGCGGGCAGCCCCGGTGACAGGGCCACGGCCACGTCCAGGAGCGCGAGCGCGCCCGTCAGGTCCCCGGCGCGGCGGCGCACCCCGGCCTCGCGCACGAAGCCCATGCTCAGCGGTTCCAGGTCGGAGGCGAGCACCTCCGCGCGCAGCGTGAGCAGCTCCTTCTGGGCCGCCTCCGCCGCCGCGAGGTCGTTGCGCGAGCGGGCCGCCTTCCACTTCTCCCAGACCGCCAGCAGCTCCGCGTCCGTCACCTTCGGGGCCATCACCGGGGTGACGGCGGGACGGGCCGGGACGACGACGGGCGGGGGCGCGGCTTCAGCGGGGGCCGCGGGCTTGACGGGCGGCGGGGCGATGACGCGCCGGCGGGTGTCGGGGCGGGCCTCGGGCTCCGGTTCCTCGGCCTCGTCGGAGGTGGACTCGTCCTGCGGATCATCCTCCGTGGCACGGAAGACGCTGGGGTCCGGCTCAGGCTCGATGACCTTCTCCTCGATGCGCAGGAGCGGCTCCTGCGTCAACGCAGGGGCACGCGCGGGGACAAGCAGCACGAGGCTGCAACACAGGCCGAGGAACGAGCGGAGCATCCGGGCGTCCGATGATAGGCGACAGGGCGGACGATCCGAAATCATGTGGTGCCCGGTGCCCGTGCTACAGGAGCGCGCGGCGGGGGATTTGCTCGGGAGTGAATGAATGGCGGCGCCTGGAACAGAGCTGGAACGACTGGTGGAGATCATGCGGCGGCTCAGGGCCGAGGGCGGCTGCCCGTGGGACCGCGAGCAGGACCTGCGCTCGCTGCGTCCCTACCTGACCGAGGAGGCATTCGAGGTCCTGGACGAGATGGACCGCGTATCCGACGGCGGCCCCTGGCGGCCCCTGTGTGAGGAGCTGGGCGATCTGCTCTTCCAGATCGTCTTCCACGCGCAGCTGGCGGCGGAGCTGGGCGAGTTCACGATGGCGGACGTGTGCGCGGCGATCAGCGACAAGATCACCAGCCGCCATCCGCACGTGTTCGGTGATCAGCAGGTGAAGGGCGCCGAGCAGGTGCTGGCCAACTGGGCGCAGCTGAAGGCGGAGGAGCGCAAGAAGAAGACGGGGCGCGCGGGCTCCGTGCTGGACGGCGTGCCCACCGCGGCCCCGTCCCTGCTGCGCGCCGAGCGGCTCACGGAGAAGGCCAGCCGCATCGGGTTCGACTGGCCGGACCTGGCCGGCGTGCGCGGCAAGCTGGAGGAGGAGCTGCGCGAGCTGGACGAGGCCATCGCGTCGGGCGGCCGGGACGCCATCGAGCATGAGCTGGGGGACGTGCTGTTCTCGCTCGCGAACCTCGCCCGCTTCGTGAAGACGCCGGCGGAGGACGCGCTGCGCATGGCCACCCGCCGCTTCGTCAGCCGCTTCCAGTACATCGAGGCGAAGCTGAACGAGGAGGGCGTCCCCTTCGGCGGCGCCACGCTGGAGCACATGGAGCGCCACTGGCAGGCCGCCAAGGCCGTGGAGAAGGCGCTGCCCCCGCCGGCCCACCCGCCGCGCGCGTCCGTGGCCACCCTGCGCCTGGCCGTACCGGACGTGGCGGCCCAGCGGGCCTTCTGGGACACCGTGGCCTCCTGGCTGGGTTGGAGTTCCACGCGTTCGCCGGAAGGCACGGCGGCCTACACGGGCGCGGGCCTGGGGCTCGTCTTCACGCCGGGCGCCCAGGGGCCGGCGGCCGCTTCCGTGGCGCTCACCCTGGAGGCGCCCTCCCCGGCCGCCGTGGGACGGCTGCTGGAGCTGTTCCGGGCCCATCATCCCGAGCGGCTGGTGGCGGGTTCCAGCTCCGCGGCGGGCTTCCAGTTCCTGGATCCGGCCGGACTGCGCTGGGAATACGCCGCCCCGCCGGCCTGATTCCTTCCGCCTGGGGCTTCCGGAGGCATTCCGGAGGCTCCCTGGGCGTTCCGGAACAGGAAATCCTGATCGCGATCGCACGCGTACCTTGACGCAACCGGGGCGTCGCAGTAAGGACGGCCCCTCTTTTTCCTTGCCTTGCCTTCCGCTGGAGCATTGCCTTGGCGAACACCAAGTCTGCAGAGAAGCGTCACCGCCAGTCCCTGAAGCGCCGTGCCCGGAACGTGAACGTCCGGACCACCGTGAAGGACGCCGTCAAGTCCGCCCGCGAGGCCATTGCCTCCAAGGACGGTTCCAAGACGACGGACGCGCTGAAGGCGGCTTCCAAGACCCTCAACAAGGCGGCCAGCAAGGGCGTCCTCCACAAGCGCACCGCCGCGCGCCGCATCTCCCGGCTGGCCAAGGCCGCCGCGAAGGCGAAGGCCTAGTCAGTCGTTCCGTTGCACACCGCGCGTTGAGGACCGGGCTCCCCGGTCCTCACCAGGTGCTGGCCAGCCGATCGTATCCGTCGTGCATGAGCTGCTCCGCCAGGCGCGCCAGCGCGGCCTGTCGGTTGGCCTCCGCTTCCAGGACGTTGCCGCGTCCCTGGAGGTAGTCCTCGGTTCCCGACACCACCGTCTCCGACAGCAGCTGTCCCTCCTTCACGAGGCGCAGCCGCACGGTCGTGGAGATGCGGTAGTTGTTGGGGATGATGGTCGGGGATGCCCAGACGTTGAGCACCGCCCCTTCAATCGTGGACGTGCAGCCCGGAGCGCTGGCCAGCCGGCCCGCCTGGATGAGCTGCTGCCGCAGGTGACGCGTGAAGAGGTTCTCCAGCGTGGGCTCGGGCGTCTCGTTGGCGAAGATGGGCGCGCAGACCTGCCCGGTGCCTTCCGGCAGCGCGGAGCCCCAGGGGCTGAAGCGGTAGCCGCACCCGGCCCCCAGCATCGCCACCGCCGCCACGCCCCACCGGAACGCCGTCACCGCACCCGCCTGAACCGCGTTCCTTGAGGGCCGCATGGGCGCGCACCCTACCCGGCCGCGATCCTCCGTCAAGCACCGGGCCCGGGCCGCCCCTCCGCGTCGGAGCCGGCCAGCGATACGCCCCGCACGCGAGCGGCGTCCGTCAGCGTCGCTCGGGCCGCATGGAGCCGTGCCTCGCGGGCGGAGCCCCTCGGCGCCATGCCCAGCGGCCACCGCATCCGCGTGCCGTCCTCCAGCTCCACGGTGAGGCCGTGGTGACGGTAGAGCCCCGTCAGCATCACGCCGAGGACGCCCGCCACCAGGCCCATGAGCCGCACGGCCTGCGTCGGCGCCCAGAAGAAGCCCAGCGCGGTGAAGGCGAGCAGGCCCAGGGCCTCCAGGTACGGGCGCGAGTGCCACTCCAGCCGCCGCACCCGCGTCCACGGAACATCCAGCGCCGGGCCCCCGCCCGGGCGCCCCTGGAACGACAGCTGTTCGTCGCTCACCGCCAGGGTGCGCCGGTTGCCCAGGTCCAACGCCAGCGGGGCGGAGCGGGGCGCCGGGGCCGAGGCCGCCGGGCCCAGGGGCGGCAGGGGCGCCTCCGGCAGCTCCGCGTTGCAGAAGGCACAGCGGCGCCGGGCCGCCGTCTGGGGGCGCCCGCAGGAGGAGCACATGACGAGCACTTCCGCGGGCACTTCCCCTCCCTCTGCCTTTTCCGTCAGCCGACGACGAAGTTGACCAGCCGCTTGGGGACGAAGACGAACTTGCGCAGCGTCTTGCCTTCGAGGGCGGCCTTCACCTTGTCGTCCGCCTCCGCCGCCGCGCGCACCGCCGCCTCGTCCGCGTCCGCCGCCACGCGCACCTCCGCGCGCAGCTTGCCGTTCACCTGCACGGCGTACGGAATCACGTCGTCCACCACCAGCGCCGGGTCGAACTCCGGCCAGGCCTCCATGACGTTGGACGTCTTCGCGCCGTAGGCCTCCGCCAGCTCGTCCGCGATGTGCGGCGCGATGGGGGTGAGGATGCGTGCGAGCAGCCGCACCGCCTCGCCCATGGCCGCCTTCTCCGCGGGCGTCTCCGGCGTGCCCACCGCGTAGAGCGCGTTCACGCACTCCATGACGCCGGCGACGGCGGTGTTGAAGGAGAGCCGCTCGATGGCCTCCGTCACGCGCTTGACGCACTTGTGCGCCGCGCGCCGCGTCTCCAGCGCCTTGCCCTCGTAGGGGCCCGAGTACGTGGCCTCCGCCGACACCGCGTGGTGCGTGGCGGCCAGCGTCCACACGCGCTTGAGGAAGCGGAACACGCCCTCCACCTGCTCGTGGGACCAGTCGAAGTCACGCTCCGGCGGGCCCGCGAAGAGCACGTAGGTGCGCGCCGTGTCCGCGCCGTACTTCGCCACGATGGTGTTGGGAGCCACGCCGTTGCCGTAGCGCTTGCCCATCTTGCGGCCGTCCGCGCCGTTGACGATGCCCTGGGTGATCAGCCGCGTGACGGGCTCGTCCACCGGAGAGAGCCCGAGCAGCTTCATCACGCGGGTCCAGAACCGGAAGTAGAGCAGGTGCATCACGCCGTGCTCGGGGCCACCCACGTAGATGTCCACCGGCAGCCAGCGCTTGCCCTCCTTCGGGTCGAAGGGCGCGGCGTCGTACTTCGGCGACAGGTAGCGCGCGAAGTACCAGCAGGAGTCGACGAACGTGTCCATCGTCTCCGTCTCCCGGCGCGCGGGACCGCCGCACTTCGGGCACGTGGTGTTGACGAAGGACGGCACCTTCGCGAGCGGGGGCTCGCCCTTGCCGGTGAGCACCGCCTGCGTGTCGATGTCCGGCAGCCGCACCGGGAGCTGGTTCTCCGGGACGGGGAGGCCCTTGCGCTCCGGGTCGCACTTCTCGCAGTAGACGATGGGGATGGGCGTGCCCCAGTAGCGCTGGCGGCTGAAGCCCCAGTCCTTCTGGCGGTACGTCACCGTCGCCTTGCCCTGCCCCTGCCCCTCCAGCTTCGCGGCCAGCTTCACGCGCGCCTCGGCCGAAGGCAGGCCGGTGAAGTCACCTGAGTCCACGAGGACGCCGTCCTCCGTGTAGGCCGCCTCCAGCGTCTCCCCGGCGCCGAGCTTGTCGCCGGACGCGGGCTGGATGACGACGCGCACGGGCAGCGAGTACTTGCGCGCGAAGGCGAAGTCGCGGGCGTCGTGCGCGGGCACGCTCATCACCGCGCCGGTGCCGTAGTCGCTCACCACGAAGTTGGCGATCCAGATGGGCACGGCCTGCCCGGTGGCGGGGTTCACCGCGTAGCCGCCGGTGAAGACGCCCTCCTTCTCCGCGTCCTCGCCCAGCCGCTCCGTCTTGTTCTGCGCGGCCATCTTCTTCGCGAACGCGTCCACGTCCGCGCGGCGGTCCGCCGTCGTCACCTGGGCCACGAGCTTGTGGTCCGGCGCGAGCACCACGTAGGTGCAGCCGTAGAGCGTGTCCACGCGGGTGGTGAAGACGCGCAGGGCGGCGTCATGCCCCTGCACGCGGAAGTCCACCTCCGCGCCGTCCGAGCGGCCAATCCAGTTGCGCTGGGCGGAGGTGATGCGGTCCGGCCACTCCTTGAGCGTGTCGAGCGCGTCGAGCAGGTCCTGCGAGTACTTCGTGATGCGGAACGCCCACTCGGGCATCTCCTTGTCCTGCACCTCGGAGTCGCAGCGCTCGCAGCGGCCTTCCTTCACCTGCTCATTGGCGATGACGGTGAGGCAGCCGGTGCACCAGTTCACCTTGCTGAAGCGGCGATAGACGAGCCCGCGCTCGAGCATCTGGAGGAAGAACCACTGGTTCCAGCGGTAGTACTCCGGCTGGCTGGTGTTGACCTCGCGCGTCCAGTCGTAGCTGTAGCCGAGCGTCTTGATCTCCGCCTTGAACGACTCGATGTTCTCGCGGGTGCGGATGACCGGGTGGACGCCGTCCTTGATGGCCGCGTTCTCCGCCGGCAGGCCGAAGGCGTCCCAGCCCATGGGGTGCAGCACGTCGAAGCCGCGCATCTGGTAGTAGCGCGCGTAGACGTCCCCGATGAGGTAGTTGCGCACGTGCCCCATGTGCATCTGGCCGCTGGGGTACGGCAGCATCTCCAGGACGTACTTCTTGGGTGCGTCCGGACGCCTGCCTGCCCGGAAGAGGCCCTCCTCTTCCCAGCGGGTCTGCCACTTTCCTTCAATCGACTGCGGCTCGTAACGCTCGTTCATCGCCATGGCTCCTCGGACTCTTAGCGGGAGGTAGGACACGCGGGCAACAAGTCTTGGCGCGTCGAAAGCCTGGACGCCGGGCGCCCTGGGGCTCCTGACCGGGGAAACCCGGGGGGTGGGGGGTGGACCTCGCTCGGCGCTTGCCCTCGGGCCCGGGCGCGACTAACTCGCCTTCCCGGTCTGGAGCAGAGGGAGAGCACCATGCAGGTCGTGAGTGTGAAGAAGGCCCTGTCGGGGGCTGTCGAAGCGGGCTCGAAGGTGGAGGTGCGTGGCTGGGTGCGGACGCGCCGCGACTCCAAGGCGGGCATCAGCTTCGTGAACGTGAGCGACGGGTCGGTCTTCGACCCCATCCAGGTCGTCGCGCCCAATTCGCTGCCCAACTACGAGAAGGAAATCCTGCACCTCACCGCGGGCGCCTCCGTCATCTGCCGGGGCACGCTGGTGCAGTCGCAGGGCAAGGGGCAGGCGTTCGAGGTGCAGGCGGACGAGGTCCAGGTGCTGGGCCTGGTGGACGACCCGGACACCTACCCCATCCAGCCCAAGCAGCACTCGCTGGAGTTCCTGCGGGAGGTGGCGCACCTGCGCGTGCGCACCAACACCTTCGGCGCCATCACCCGCGTGCGCAACGCGGCGGCGCAGGCCGTGCACCGCTTCTTCCACGGCGAGGGCTTCTGCTGGGTGAACACGCCCATCATCACGGCCAGCGACGCGGAGGGCGCGGGGCAGATGTTCCGCGTGTCCACGCTGGACGCCACCAACCCGCCGCGCGGGCCGGACGGCAAGATTGACTGGGGCAAGGACTTCTTCGGCAAGGAGGCCTACCTCACCGTGTCCGGGCAGCTGAACGTGGAGGCGTACTGCCTGGCCATGTCCAAGGTCTACACGTTCGGCCCCACGTTCCGCGCGGAGAACAGCAACACCACGCGGCACCTGGCCGAGTTCTGGATGATTGAGCCGGAGATTGCCTTCGCGGACCTCAACGAGGACGCGCTCCTGGCGGAGCGGTTCCTCAAGTACGTGTTCAAGGCCGTGCTGGAGGAGTGCGCGCCGGACATGAAGTTCTTCGAGGAGCGCCAGCAGAAGGGCGTCACGGAGCGGATGGAGAAGTTCATCGGCTCCAGCTTCGAGCGCATCGACTACACGGAGGCCGTGTCCATCCTCCAGAAGGCGAAGAAGAAGTTCGAGTACGCGCCGGAGTGGGGCAAGGACCTCCAGACGGAGCACGAGCGCTACCTCACCGAGGAGCACGTGGGCCGGCCGGTCGTCGTGATGAACTACCCGGAGGCCATCAAGGCCTTCTACATGCGCATCAACGAGGACGGGAAGACCGTGGCCGCGATGGACGTGCTCGCCCCGGGCATCGGCGAGATCATCGGCGGCAGCCAGCGCGAGGAGCGCCTGGACGTGCTGGACGCGCGCATGCGGAAGTTCGGCCTCGATCCCGCCCATTACCAGTGGTACCGCGACCTGCGCCGCTACGGCACGGTGCCGCACGCGGGCTTCGGTCTGGGGTTCGAGCGGCTCATCGTCTACATGTGCGGCCTGCAGAACATCCGGGACGCCATCCCCTACCCGCGCGTCCCGGGCTCCGCGACGTTCTAGGCCCGCTCAGGACTTCTTCGTGATGCCGGCGCGCTCCTGGGCGAGCGCGCCGAGCGCGGACCAGTCCTCGTCACCGCGCCCCTGCGCGACGCCGGTGAGGAAGTGGTCGCGCAGGAGGCTGGCCAGCGGCAGGGGCACCTCCGCCATGCGCCCCGCTTCGAGCGCCAGCGTCACGTCCTTGAGCCCCAGGCGCAGCGCGAAGCCCGCGGGTGTGTACTGCCCCTTCGCGATGGCGCCCGCGTAGTTCTCGAAGATGGGCGCCTTGGCGAAGACGGACTTGAAGACGTCCAGGAACGCGGCGCGCTCCACGCCGCACTTCTCCGCGAGCGCGAAGGCCTCCGACAGCGCCTCCATCATCGACGCGATGAGGAAGTTGCCGGACAGCTTCACCGTGTTCGCGGCGGACGGCCGCTCTCCCAGCTCCGTGAGGCCGCGCCCCAGGGCCGTGAGCAGCGGACGCACGCGTTCCACCTGCGCCGTGGGCCCGGCGGCGACGACCCAGAGTTGCTTGCCCGCAGCGGCCTCGGGACGGCCGAAGACGGGGGCGGAGACGTAGCCCTGCCCCGCGTCCGCGTGCGCCTTCGTCAGGCGCTCCGACAGCGCGACGGAGATGGTGCTGGAGGAGACGTGGATGGCGTTCTTCGGCAGCGCGCTGACGATGCCGTCCTGCCCCAGCACGGCCTCTTCCGTGGCGTGGTCGTCCGCGAGCATGGACACGACGACCTCCGCGTCGCGGGCGGCCTCGGCGGGCGTCTTCGCCACGCGCGCGCCCTGCTGCTTCAGCGGATCCGCCTTGGACGCGGTGCGGTTCCAGACGGTGAGTTCATGACCCGCGCCGGCCAGGTTCTTCGCCATGGGCGTGCCCATGTTCCCCAACCCGATGAAGCCGACCTTCATGGAGATGCTCCCTTCGTGCTCGCGTTCACGCTTCGTTCGACTGTTCTTCCGACACGTCCAGCCGCTCGAAGGCGCGGCCCAGGACGGCGACGCCCAGCGCCACCTCCGCGAACAGTGCCCCCGCCGCCGCCAGCCCCGCGAGCGGAACCGCCCAGGGCCCCATGACAGTGAACAGCGGATAGCCCACGAGGAGGGCCACCACCGCGGCAGGCAACAATCCCAGGAACGTCACCACCAGCGTGCCCACCAGCGTGAGCAGCCGCTGGCCCAGCGCCTCCACGCCGCGCGCCCGCTCGGAGTCCGCCGGAATCCAGGCGGGCAGGAGCACCACCGCCGCGTTCTGCACGAACAGCCCCGCGAGCCCCAGCGCCGGCAACACCGACAGGAGCCCCAGCACCACCGGCGCGGACCACGGCGCGAGCGTGTCGTCGTCCGTGCCCACGCCCAGCACCAGCGCCACGAGCAACATCACCCACTGCGCCGCGCCCAGCGTCAGCGCGGAGGCGCCCAGCTCCGCGCCCACCACCTGCCGGCCCGTGAGGGGCAGCGCGCGCAGCATCTCCAGCTTGGGCAGGTCCATGCGCAGGTCGGTGCGGAACGCGCTGGGGCCAATCACGGCCATGGCCACCGCGACCATCAGGGCCATGGGGCCCAGGAACTCACGGCTGTTGGAGAACAGCCGCGTGTCCCCCATCAGCACCGCGAACACCGCGCCCAGCACGCCGAAGGCCAGCAGCATCACCAGCCCGCTGCCCATGCGACGGCGCGCGATGAGGTTCTTCCAGAGCAGCGCCACCTCCGGGCGCCCCCGGGCCTTGAGCACGAAGGGCACCCGGCCCACCCGCAGGTTGGCCGTGCGTGAGGCCCGCTGCGCCCGCTGCCGCGTCCGCGCGTCCGCCCCCGCGACCGCCGAGTCCTCGAAGGGCACCTCCACCGCCAGCACCCAGGCGTAGTGCGCCACGAGCAGCGCCAGCGACGCGGGCAGGTAGCGCAGGAAGTCCTGTCCGCTGCGCGCCATGGCCGGGGCCACCAGCGCCCGGCCCGGCCACAGCACCGCGCGGGGCCCGGGGGCGTTGAGCACGTCGCGCAGCCACTCGCGCACGGCGAAGGGCGCGGACAGGTTCTCCGGCAGCGGATGATCGCTCAGCGTGGACAACAGCGTGCTCATGCCCGCCCCCAGGACGACGGCCACCACGGCCCACCGCACCACGCTGCCCCAGCGCCCGCGCGACACGAGCCACGCGCGCACGAAGGACGCCGCGGTGCCGTGCAGGTAGAGCGTCCCCATGGCCAGCGCCGCGCCCAGGAAGAAGAGCTCCGGCCGGGGACTGGTGAAGCGCCCCACGAAGACCGTCGCCGCCAGCGCCGCGAACATCGCGCTCAAGAGGCCGCGCAGGAGCTTGTAGTGCAGCAGGGCCTGGCGCGTGACGGGCGCGGAGAAGAAGGTCTGCACCTCCGTCTGCGTGAAGGTCAGCGCCGGCCGGTCCGCGCCCAGCACCCACGCCGTCACCAGCGTGCCCAGCACCGACACCTCCAGCGAGAACTCCGCGAACAGCCTGGCGTTGGAGGACACCGCGCGGCCCGAGCCCTGGACGAAGACGCTGCGGCCCACCAGCGAGTACAGGTACGCGAGCCCCACCGCCGCGCCCAGGAGGTAGCGCGGGCGCTTCAGCCGCTGCACCTGGCGCACCACGCGGTTGCGCCACGTCCTCACCCAGAGGAACGCCACCGCGCCCGGGAAGCTCACGCCGGTTCGTTCCCTCGCGCCCGTGTCTCTTCCGACGCCGCGCTGGTGATGCGCACGAACAGCTCCTCCAGCGACGCGCCGTCCCCTGCCCCACCCGCCATCTGCTCGCGGATCTCGGACAGCGACCCGAGCGCCACCGCGCGCCCTCCGGCGATGACGAGCAGCCGGTGGCACAGCTCCTCCACCAGTGGCAGCAGGTGCGAGGACAGCACCAGCGCGGTGCCCTCCTCCGAGCGGCGGCGCAGCGAGGCCTTCATCCGGCGGATGCCCAGCGGATCCAACCCCGTCAGCGGTTCGTCCAGGAGGATGAGCCGGGGCTGGTGCAGGAAGCCACACGCGATGGACAGCTTCTGCTTCATGCCGCGCGACAGCTCGCCCGGCAGCGACTTCTCCCGGCCCGTGAGCTCCATCTCCTCCAGGAGCGCGCGGCCCCGCTCCTCCCAGTCCTCCACGCCGTAGAGGCGCGCGGTGAAGTTCAGGTGCTCCCAGACGGTGAGGTACTCGAAGAAGCGCGGCTCGTCCGGCAGGAACGCCAGCTGGCGCTTCGCCTCCACCGGCGCGGCGGACAGGTCATGTCCCGCCACCCGCACGCGGCCCACGGACGGCGGGAGGATGCCGGCCAGGCAGCGCAGCGTGGACGTCTTGCCCGCCCCGTTGGGGCCCACCAGGCCCAGCACCTCGCCGGGCGCCACCTGGAAGCTCAGCCCGCGCACCGCCCGCACCGCGCCGTACGTCTTCTCCAGCCCCTCGACGTCCAGCGCCGGTTCCATGCGTGCCCTTGAGGCTCCTCTTCGAAGCTCAGCCGAGCTTCAGGAGTTCCTTCACGGTGTCCAGCACCACGCGGGCCTGCACGGGCTTCACCAGGTACGCCGTGGCCCCCAGCGCCATGGCCCGCTCGCGGTCCGCGGCCGCGCCCTCCGTCGTCACGACGACGATGGGCACCGCCCGGTGGTCTTCCGTCTGGCGGATGTGGTGGATGAGCTTCAGCCCGTCCATCAACGGCATGTTGATGTCCGTCATCACCAGGTCGAAGCGCCCCTGCGTGGCGAGCTTCTTGAGCCCCTCCACGCCGTCCTGCGCCTCGATGCAGACCACATCCGTCAGGCGCTGGAGCGCGTACATGATGCTGCGGCGCATGGCCTGCGAGTCATCCACCACCAGCGCGCGGATCTGCTGCGACATGCCCCTCAGCCTAGCACCGGCGCGCTGTCCGTCCCGGGTTTGTGCGGCGGCTGTCATGCACCCGGCGATTCACTGCCCGCCGGACTGCCTGCGGCGGCGCACCAGCGCGGCCAGCTCCGAGCCGATGTCATCCAGTGGAAGCACGCGGGTCACCGCCCCGGTGGCCACGGCCTCCTTGGGCATGCCGTACACCACCGCTGTGTCCTCGGACTCGGCCCACGCCTCGCCGCCCTCGCGCTGGACGGCGCGAACGCCCACGGCCCCGTCCGCGCCCATGCCCGTCAGCACCACCGCCACCGCGCGAGGCCCCAGCACCTCCGCGGCGCTCTCGAAGAGCCGGTCCACCGAAGGCGCGTACTTGTCCGCGGGCACCGGCGACGGCGTGCGCAGCTCCAGGCGCCCGGTGCGGTCCGACAACAGCAGGTGCCGCCCGCCCGGCGCGATGTAGACGTGGCCCGGCGTCACCACGTCGCCCTCGCACGCCTCCGTCACGGTGAAGGGACCGATGCGGTCCAGCCGCTCCGCGAAGGCCCGCGTGAACTGCGAGGGCATGTGCTGGCCCACCAGTACGCTGACGGATGGCTCGGCGGCCAGCCCCTCCAACAGCCGCTGCACCGCGGGAGGCCCACCCGTGGACGCGCCCACGGCGATGACGTGCGGCACCTCCCCGGACAGCACGAAGCCGCGCGGAGTGGGCGCCTGGCGTCCGCCGGACTTCACGTGGCGGGCCGCGAGCACCTTGTCGAGCAGCTCGCGCCGCAGGTTCTCCAGCGCCGCCGGCGTGCCCTGCGGCGGCTTGGCGATGAAGTCGAACGCGCCCAGCTCCAGCGCCTTGAAGACGTCCGACTTGTGCGCGTAGCTGGAGATGACGATGACGGGCGTGGGCGCCGCGCGCATGAGCAGGCGCAGGAACGTGTGGCCGCCCAGCCGGGGCATCTCCAGGTCCAGCGTCACCACGTCCGGCTTCAGGTCCAGGACCTTCTTGAGCCCCTCGTCGCCGTCCTGCGCCCAGTCCAGCACCATCACCTCGCCGGAGGACTCCAGGAGCGTGGTGAGCGTGCGGCGGTTGGTGGCCGAGTCGTCGATGACGAGCACCGTGAGCGGACGTGCCATCAGCGGCCCTCCCCACCCGGCAGGTCGGGCCGGCGGTACACGAGGTCGCCCTTCAGGTGCACCAGCTCGAAGTCCGCGCCCAGGCTGAGCAGGTTCTCCGCGTGGCCCAGCAGCAGGTAGCCGCCGGGACAGAGCCGGTCGCGGATGACGCCCAGCACGCGGCGGCGCGCGGCCTGGTCGAAGTAGATCATCACGTTGCGGCAGAAGACGACGTCGGTGCGCGGCACCAGTTGGCTGCCCGCCACGTCCGCCAGGTTGTGGTGGCCGAAGCTCACCCACGCCTTCACGTCGTCGCGCACGCGGACGCGGTTGTTTCCCACGGGGATGAAGTGGCGCTCCAGCAGGTCCGGCGGCGTCGCGCGCAGCGCGCTGGGGCCGTACTCCGCGCGGCGGGCCACGGCCAGCACGCGGCGCGACAGGTCCGTGCCAATCACCTCCACGTCCCAGTCGTTGAAGCGGCCGCTGTCCTTCAGCAGCATGGCCAGCGTGTACGCCTCCTCGCCGGAGGAACACCCCGCGGACCACAGCCGCAGCCGCCGCGTGTGCGCGTTGCGCTTCTCCAGGATGGGCAGCAGCTCCTCGCAGAAGGCCTTGAGCTGCGCGGGTTCGCGGAAGAAGTACGTCTCGTGCGTGGTGAGTGACTCCACCGCCGCTTCCAGCTCCACGTTGCGCTGGGCGTCGTAGCGCAGGTAGCGGTGGTAGGAGCCGAAGTCCTGGATGCCCAGCGCCTCCAGCCGGGGCCACAGCCGGCGCTCCATCACGAACTTCATGTTCTCCTGGATGAGGATTCCGCAGTGCGCGTAGACGTGGTCGCGCAGCAGCCGGAACTCCTCCAGCGTCATCTCCGGGCGGCCCTCGTCGAAGCGTGGCATCCGAGTCCTCCCCTCACCGCCCCGACAGCCGGGCCACCGCGTCCATCAGCGCCAGGCGGGCCAGCGGGTCCTGCTCCGCCGCCAGAGCCTGCTCGAGCGCGGGAAGGCACTCCGGCCGCCCCAGGCCGCCCAGCACGCGCGCCGCCGCCACGCGCACGTCCCAGCGCGGATGGCCCAGCAGCGACACCGCCAGCGCCGCCCCATCCGCCGAGGCCTCCGCCGACGAGAGCGCCGCCAGCGCCGCCTTCACCACCTCCGCGTCCGGGTGGCTGAGCGCGTCCCACAGCACGCCCGCGCCCACCGTCCCCAGCTTCGTCAGGGCCCGCACCGCCAGCATCGCGAGTGCGCCGTCGCCATGGCGGATCAGCGCCTCCAGGTCCGCCGAGCGCTCCTTCGCGCCCGCCGCGCCCACCGCCTCCACCGCGGCCACGCGCACGCCGCGGTCCTCGTCCTTCAGCGCGAGCCCCAGGAACGTCGCGGCCTCCCTGCCGCCCTGCTGCCCCAGGGAGCGCACCGCGGCGATGCGCACCTTGGGGGACTCGTCCGCCAGCGCGCCGCGCGCCAGCTCCAGGCCCGCTTCGCCATCCACACGGCCCGCCGCCTCCACCGCCGCCGCGCGCCAGAGGGCCTCTTCATCGCGCGCCAGCCGACGCAGCACGGGCAGCACGCGCGCACCGCCCAGCCGGCCCAGCACCGCCACCGCCGCGGGCGTCGTGCGCTGCTCCACCGCCGCCTCCAGCGCGGTCAGCGCCGCCAGCGGATGGGCCACGGTCAGCTGCTCCAGCGCCCGCGCCGCGATGCCCGACAGCGAAGGGTCCGCGAGCAGTTCCACCAGCGGCGCCAGGGCCTCCACCGAGCGCGTGCGCCCCAGCGCCCGCACCACCACCGCGCGCAGGTCGTCCTCCGCCCACTCCAGCAGCGCGCACAGCTCCGGCACCGACGTCGCGTCCACCAGCAGCACCAGCGCCTCCGCCGCCACCGTGCGCGCGGGCAGCGACAGCGTGCCCATGCTCCCGAGCAGCCGGCGCCGTCCCTCCGGCCCCAGCTGGCCCAGCGTGAAGAGCACCTCGCGCAGGAGCCGGTCCTCGCGCGCCACCTCCGCCACCGGCACCGCGAGCGACGCCTCGCCCAGCGCCCCGGCAGCCACCAGCGCGCCGGCCCGCACCTGGACGTCCTCGCCGTCCAGCGCCTGCGCCACGCGCTCCGTCACGCCCGGGATGCCGCCCAGCACCGAGCGCGCCACCGTGTCCAGCTCCTCGCGCTCATAGGGGCCCAGCCCGCTGGCCTGCGTCCCCAGCGCGACGAGGGCCGCCTCGCGCACCGAGCGCACCGGCGAGGCCAGTGCCCGGCAGATGCGCTCCGTGGACACGCCCGGGGCGTACAGGCCCAGGAGCCGCAGGGCGCTGCGCTGCAACCCCGCGTCCTCCACCAGCGCCATCACCCGCTCCAGCGGAGGCGCGCGCTTGAGCGACGCGAGGCCCTCCAGTGCGGCCAGCCGCAGCAGGGGCGTGGGCGTGTCCAGCAGTCCCTCCAGCGCCCGCGCCGCGGCGTCTCCGCCCATCCGGCCCAGCGCCTCCGCGGCGGCCACGCGCACGTTGAGGTCGTCGTCGGAGAGCGCGCGCAGGAGCACGTCCTCGGCTTCCGGGTGCCCCAGCTGTCCCAGGATGTCCGCCGCCAGCTTGCGCTGATCCGGATCCTCGTGCCCCCCCAGCAGCTGCACCAGCGGCGGCATCGCCACGGGCCCCATGCCCGCCAGCGCCTCGGCCGCCGCGTTGCGCGCGCCCGTCTCGCCGCGCTCGCCCAGGACGGAGATGAGCCGCGAGGTGACGCCCTTCGCGTCCGGCACGCGGCGCAGGCCCTCCGCCGCCGCATGGCGCACGCGCCAGCTCTCGTCGTGCAGGCCGGTGGTGAAGGTCTCCAGGGCCCCGGGCGCGCGCGGATCCACCGCCTGCAACGCCCGGTACCGCGCCTCTTCCTGCCCCGCGGGGGACCGCACCGTGTCGCTCATCCGCCGTCCTCCTTCGGGGCTTCCGTTCCTCGGGTGCCCGCATCCTGCTTGAAGCGGCGGAGGGAGTCGCGCCCCACGAAACCGGAACGAAGGGTCGGCAGGCCCATTCCCAGGATGCTCCCCGCGCCAAGAAGCAACCTGGCGCCGGGCTGGAAAGTTCACCTTCGTACCGTCCGCGTCGCGAGCCTGCACTCAGGCGGGCCAGGGCTCCGCGTCCCAGCCCTCCTGCGCGAAGAACCAGAGCGAGTAGACGCCCAGCACCGTGCCCAGCGGAAAGGTGGGCAGCGCCAGGATGGCGAGCAGCGTCGCCAGGCCCTTGAAGACGGGACGGCCGCGCACCAGCCCCAGGCCCAGCGAGAGCCCCGCGATGGCCACCACCACGAGCAGCACGAGGATGACCCCGATCGCGAGGACGGCCGGGGTCTCCCACACCGGCACCCTGGGCGCGGAGTTCCCGGCGGCGACGACGACGAGCAGCCTGAAGGTGACGTACGCCAGCACGCCCGTGCCCAGCAGCGTCAGCGTGTGCACGAACAGGTAGAGGAACCCCAGGGACTTCCGGTGCCCACTCAGGTCTCGCATGACGCCCTTCCCTAAACCCGCGGTGCGTCCGGCGAAAATGACGCGCTCAGCCGCCGGACGGCGGGCGCGAGTCGCGCTCCAGCTCCGCGCGCAGCAGCGCCTTCAGGTCCAGCAGCAGCCGCAGCCGCTCTGGCGGTCCGCACACGCCCACCACGAACGGCGTGCGGCCTCCGGACATGAGCGCTGGCGCGGGCTTGATGTCGCTGCGGCGCACGCGCAGCACCTCCGCCACGCGGTCCACCCGCGCCACCACGCGGCGCGCGCCCAGCCGGCACACGAGCATGCGCGTCCGGCGAGTCTCCTGCGCGGGCTGTCCCAGCAGGCGCCGGCGCAGGTCCACCACCGGGAGCATCGCGCCGCGCAGGTGCAGCACGCCCTCCACGAAGGAGGGCGCGTGCGGAATGGGAATCACGCGCTGGGGCGGGAGGATCTCCTCCACGCGCATGATGTCGAGCACGTACTCCTCATTGCCCACGAAGAAGGCGCACAGCTGCACCTCCGCCTCGGCCACCGGCGCGTCGCGGGTCAGCTCGCCGCGCGGGCGGCGGGTCAGCAGATTCACAGGGTCCGTCATGGGGCGAGCGCCTGCTCCGGATCCAACAGGATGTAGAGCTGCGAGCCCTTGCGCCCCAACCCCGCCACGCAGTCGCGGTCCCCGCGCAGCCCCGCGGGCGACAGCTCCACCATGGACGGCTTGAGCCGCACCACGCCCGCCACCGAGTCCACCCACACGCCCGCGGGCCCGTCATCCGTCTTGAGCACCAGGATGCGCGCGGCCCGGGGCGGCAGGCCCGCGTCCGGCCCCGCCACCACCGGCGGCGCTTCCGCCAGCCGCAGCCGCAGCTTCACGTCGTAGACGGGCAAGAGCTCCCCGCGCAGGTTCATCACGCCCAAGAGGTGCGGCTCCGCGCGCGGAATCTCCGTGAGCAGCGGCACCTTGCAGATCTCCCTCACCGCGAGGATGGGCACCGCGTAGCACTCGGTCTCCAGGCGGAACGCGAGGTACTCGACGGGCTCCTCTTCCAGGAGCGGCGGCGACAGGTCGTCACTGCCCGCGGCGAAGTCCAGCAGGCCGCCGACGTCCTCGTCCGGGCGGTAGAAGAACGCGTCGAGCAGGGCTTCGAAACGGGACACGGCCAGGAGGATAGCAGCCCCCGGCGCGGGCGCCTCAAGCGCGGCGCCGCTCCTGCGCGATGCCCTCTTCCAGGAGTTCCGCGACATCCAGCACCAGGACGGTGCGCCGGTTGCCCAGGTCGGTGGCGCCGGAGATGCCCTTCACGCGGCTCAGGCGGCCGCCCAGGGGCTTGGTGACGATGTCCTGCTGGCCGAACAGTTCGTCCACCGCGATGCCCAGCCGCTGCTGCGCCAGGCCCACCACGACGACGAAGTGGCGGTTCACCTCGCGCTCCGGCAGGTGGAACAGGCGTCCCAGCCGGAGGAAGGGCAGCGTCTGGCCGCGCAGGTCCAGCACCTCGCGGCGCTCCACGGTGCGGATGTCGCGCGGCTGCACGGAGAGGATTTCCAGCACGCTGTTGAGCGGGACCGCGTACGTGCGGCCGCTGACGCCCACCACCAGCGCGCGCACGATGGCCAGCGTCACCGGGAGCGTCAGGTGGAAGGCGGTGCCCTTCCCGCGCTCGCTCCACACGTCGATGATGCCGGAGAGGTTGCCCAGGTTGTTCTTCACCACGTCCAGGCCCACGCCCCGTCCGGAGAGCGAGCTGACGCTGGAGCGCGTGGAGAAGCCCGGCAGGAAGATGAGGTTGAGCAGCTCGCGCCGCGTCATCTCGCTCACCTGCGACGGGGTGACGAGCCCGCGCGCGAGCGCCACCTCGCGCACGCGCACCTCGTCGATGCCGGAGCCGTCGTCGGACACGCTGATGACGACGTGGTTGCCCTTCTGCTCCGCGCGCAGCCGCACCACCGCGCGCCGGGGCTTGCCCGAGGAGAGCCGCGCCTCGGGGCCTTCCGCGCCATGGTCGATGGCGTTGCGGATGAGGTGCATCAGCGGATCGCTGAGCTCCTCGACGATGAGCTTGTCCAGCTCCACCTCGCCGCCGGAGCTGACGAAGTCGATCTCCTTGCCGGCCTCGCGGGCAATCTTGCGCACCAGCCGCGCCAGCTTGTCGAAGACCTGGCCCACCGGGACCATGCGCGCTTCGAGCAGGCCCTCCTGGAGCGCCTCCAGCTTGCGCTCCAGCTGCCGCGTCTCCCGCGACAGCTCCTGGCCGAAGAGCTTGGACAGCGCGACGGTGCCGTCCTGGCGGGACGTCTCCGCGAGCCGCTGGAGGTTGGCCTTGATGAGCAGGAGCTCGCCCACCATGTTGATGAGCCCGTCCAGCCTGCCGATGTCCACGCGCACCGTCTGCGTGAGCGAGCGCAGGGACGTCTCTTCCGCCTTCGGACGTCCCGCGGGGATGGGCGCGGACGCGGCGGCCTGGAGCCCCACCACCGTGGGCGGCTGCGCCACCGCCCGCATGCGCGGAGGACTTCCCAGCGGGACCGCCGGCACGGTCGCGAGGCTGGTGGACGCCACCGGTGGCTCGGAGTCCTCGTCGGGCTCCTCGTCGTCCGTGTCCCCGAGCAGCACCTCCGCGTCGTCCACGAACGCGGCGTTCGCCGAAGCCTCTCCCGGCTGACGCACGGACAGCGGCGCCAGCTCCGCGGGCGTGCCCGAAAGCCCCGCCTCCAGCGCCTCGGCGCCGACCTTCGCGCCGAAGATGAGGTCGAACGCGATGCCGTTGACGCCGCCCGGCCGCGACGAGGGCAGCGTACTGATGACCTCGCCCAGCGGCTTGAGGCGCGCGTTCAGGTCCGCCAGGCCCTGGTCGAAGTCCGTCAGGTCGAACGCCGCGCGCACCCGCCACAGGGCCACGCCGCGCCGCACGTTCTCGCGCAGCCGGTGCTCCTCGTACTCGGTGAAGACGGCGCGCACCGTCGCGTCCAGCTCCAGCCGCTCCAGCGGATCCTCTTCCACGGCGGGCGGAGGCGAGCCCAGCCGCGCCATCCGGTCCTCCATGGCGCGGGTGCGCTGGGTGAGCTCCGGGCCCTCCTCGCTGCGGGACGCCTCCCCGAGCAGCGCCTGGAAGGTGTCCAGCGCGTCCACCAGCGTGTCCAGGACGCCGTCGTCCAGCGTCAGCCGGCCCAGCCGCAGGCGGTCCAGCAGGTCCTCCGCCGCGTGCGCCAACTGGCTGATGCGCTCCTGGCCGAAGAGGCCCGACAGCCCCTTGAGCGAGTGCGCCGCGCGGAAGATGCCGTTGATGTGCTCGGGGTCCGCCTCCTGGCCGCGCGCCTCGTCCAGCGCCAGCAGGTCGCGGCCCAGCGCATCGAGGATTTCCGTGGCCTCGGCGACGAACTCCGCCAGCGCCTTGCCCCCGGGCGTCACAGCGGCTTCAGGAAGCGCCGCAGGAGCGCCTCCAGGTCCTCCGGCTGGAACGGCTTCACCAGGTAGCCGGCCGCGCCCAGCGCCATGCCCCGCGAGCGGTCCTGCTCACGCCCCTCGGTGGTGATGATGATGAGCGGCACGTCCCGGTAGTTGGGGTTCTTCTTGACGAAGTTGATGAGCTCCAGCCCGTTGATGTCGGGCATGTTGATGTCGGTGATGATGAGGTCGAAGCGCTGGCGGGGCAGCAGCTTCAGCGCCTCGAAGCCGCTCGCGGTGGCGATGGCCTCCACGCCCTCAACGGCCTCCACGGTCGCGGCGATGTGCTCGCGCGACACCTTGGAGTCCTCGACGATCAACACCTTGAACTTCATCGCGCGCGCCTCAGGGCCCGGGATGCTAGCAGAACCCCCGCCCAGCCGCTGCGCGTCAGCCCTTCCGGGATGACAGCGACCCGACAAGCCCCTTGTCCGCGAGGAGGGACACCCGTGCCCCCTTGAATGCGGGCACGAACTGCCGCTGATACGCCTCCGCGCGGGCCGCGTCGCTCAGGGACGCCCCCTGGGGAACCTCCAGGGCCACGGCCTCCACCTTCGCGCGGCTCAGCACCTTCGCGGCGCCGGCCAGGGCCTCTCCCAGCGAGGCCGCGTCCAGGCGCTTCCGGGAGCCCAGCCCCACCACGAAGATGCGCGGCACGCTCAGCTTCCCGTCCGAGGGCAAGAGGAGCCAGTCGTCCTTCACGCCGGTGAAGAACCCGCCCTGGAGCACGCGGGACAGGGCGCCGCACAGCCGCCAGTCCACGTAGCCGGCGGAGGACGGCAGGGGGCGGTCGTCCTCGGCCACGAAGAGGCAGAGGGCGTCCACCCCGTTGAGCGCGTCCAGGCCCTCCAGGCCCACGTCCAGGGTCTGCGTCTGGCTCACGGCTTCCCGAGCGCCACGGCGACCCGGTCCAGCAGGCCGTTGACGAAGGCGCTCGACTCCTCGGTGCCGAAGTTCTTCCCCAGCTCCACGGCCTCGTTGATGGTCACCTTGCGGGGGATGTCCGGGCGGTACTTCAGCTCGAAGATGCCCAGCCGCAGCACGTTCCGGTCGATGCGGGACATGCGGTCCAGGCGCCAGTTGTGGCTGTGGCGTTCGATGAGCGCGTCGATTTCGCCGCGGTTCGCCTCCACGCCCTCCACCAGCTCCTTCGCGAACTTCACCGCGTCCGGCTCCGGCTTGCCGTCCTCCGCGGAGGCGGCCCAGGCGGAGTCCAGGGCCTCCCGCGTGGTGGCGCCCTGGGTCATCTCCAGCTGGTAGAGCGCCTGCAGCGCCCGCTCCCGTGCCGTTCTGCGCGCGCCCATCGCGGTTATCCCTTCCGCTCAGCGCCCGGCATGCGAGCGAAGAGGTTGACCATCTCGATGCAGGCCATCGCGGCCTCCGCGCCCTTGTTGCCCGCCTTCACGCCCGCCCGGTCGATGGCCTGCTCCACGGTATCGCACGTCAGGACGCCGAACGTCACCGAGGCCGGCTTCGGACCGGCGGCCGCGCTGAACGCCACCGAACCAATGCCCTTGGCGCACTCGCCCGCCACGTAGTCGAAGTGGGGGGTGCCGCCGCGAATGACCGCGCCCAGGACGATGATGCCCGCGTACTGGCCGCTCTCCGACACGCGGCGGGTGACGCCGGGCAGCTCATAGGTGCCGGGGCAGCGGTACACGTCAATGGCGTCGTCCTTCACGCCATGGCGCACCAGCGTGTCCACGGCGCCCGACAGCAGCGCCTCCGTGATGAAGCTGTTGAACCGGGACACGCAGATGGCGAACCGGCCCTGGGGGGGGAGGAAATCCCCTTCGAAATAGCGAGGCATGGCGCGCTCCTTACACCACCCGAGCCCCTACCCGCGAGGGCTGAAACCCGCCGCCCGCACCACCGCCTCCGTCAGGCCCGTCCCCTGGGCGGCCGCCTCCGGGGCGCCCCGGAGGGCATACAGCCGGGCCACGTACTTCCCAATCAGGTCGCCCTCCAGGTTCACCTGGGCCCCGGGGCCCTTGCCGTGAAGGGTGGTGCGCTGTTGGGTTTCCGGAATCAGCTGCACCCGGAAGGTGCTGGCGTCCACCGCGTTCACCGTGAGGCTGATGCCGTCGATGGTGACGGAGCCCTTCTCGATGAAGCAGGGCGCCAGCTCCGGGGGCAGCCGGAACACCATCACCCACGAGCCGCCCTCGGCGAACGTCTCCAGCACTTCACTGACGGCGTCCACGTGGCCCGACACCAGGTGCCCGCCCAGCCGGTCTCCCAGCGCCAGCGCCCGCTCCAGGTTCACCCGGTCGCCCACCTTCCGGGCCCCCAGGGTGGTGCGCCGCAGCGTCTCCGGGGCCGCCTGCACTCGGAAGGTGTCCCCGCCCTTCTCCACCACCGTGAGGCACGCGCCGTCCACGGCGATGGATTCCCCCAGGGCGAAGGCTTCCGCGCCCAGCGAGGTGCGAATCCAGAAATCGGTCATCGCGCCAGAGGTGACGCGGGTGACGGTGCCAGTGTCCTGGATGAGGCCGGTGAACATGACCGGGACTTATAACGAAAGCCCCGGCGGCACGCTGGCCTCTCAGAGCAGGGCGCGCAGGAGGACGTCGTCCCCCACCTTCTCCATCGTCAGGTCCTTCACGGCCAGGGCCTGGGCCATGTCCTTCACGCCCAGCTCGCCCGCCCAGGACAGCCCTCCGGCCCCCACCAGCTTGGGAGCGAGGAACAGGGCGAGCGCATCCGCCAGGTGCTCGCGCAGCAGCGTGCCGTACAGGCCCGCGCCCCCCTCCACGAGCACGTGGTTGAGCCCCTCCTTCGCCACGCGCTTGAGGACGGCCTTCAGGTCCACGCGGTCCTGCTTCGCGCGCACGTTCCACACCTCCACGCCCTGGGCCAGGAAGCGCCGGGCGCGCCGGCCCTCCGGGTCCTCCAGCGTGGCGATGACGGTGCGCGCGGGGCTGCGCTGGGTGAAGACGGTGTGGCCCGGGGACAGCTTGAGGTGCGAGTCCACCACCACGCGCACGGGATCCTTGCCCCCGCCACCCGGCAGCCGCGTCGTGAGTTGCGGGTCGTCCATGCGCACGGTGTTGGCGCCCACGAGGATGGCGTCCACCTGGTTGCGCAGCCGGTGCACCCACGCGCGCGACGCCTCGCCCGTCACCCACTTCGAGTCCCCGGACGGCGCGGCGAGCTTTCCGTCCAGCGTCACCGCGGCCTTGAGCGTCACCCACGGCAGGCCCGTGCGCATCATCTTGAAGAAGGGCCGGTTGAGCGCGTCCGCCTCGTCCTTGAGGACGTGCGTCACCACCGCCACGCCGCCGCGCTTGAGCCGGTTGAGGCCCTTGCCGGAGACGAGCGGGTTGGGGTCCGACGACGCGCTGAACACGCGCCGCACGCCGGCCTCCAGCACCGCCAGGCTGCACGGCGGGGTGCGCCCGTAGTGGTCGCACGGCTCCAGCGTCGTGTAGAGGTCCGCGCCGCGAGCCTTGGAGCCCGCGGCCTCCAGCGCGACGACTTCCGCGTGCGCCGTGCCGGCCTTCTTGTGGTGGCCGCGCGCGATGATGCGCCCGCCCTTCACCAGCACCGCCCCCACGACGGGGTTGGGGCTGGTGCGGCCCAGCCCCTTGGCGGCTTCTTCCAGCGCGATGCGCATGAAGAACTCGGCCACCGCGTGGTCGAAGTCCGCCGCGCGCTTGGAGCGGGGCGTCTTCACCGCCTGCAACCGTGACCGCGTGAGCAAGCGCATACCGCCCTTCCTAACCGTCCTTGGGCGGAGTCACAGGCGGCTTCGCCTTGCGCTCACGCTCCTGGTCCTCGAGCAGGTCCTTCAGCTCGTGCATGAACTCGGAGATGTCCCGGAAGCTGCGGTACACGGACGCGAAGCGCACGTAGGCCACCTCGTCCAGCTGCTGTAACCGCCGCATCACGTGCTCGCCAATGGATGAGGAGGGGACTTCCTTCTCCCCCATCCCCTGGAGCATCCGCTCGATGTCCTCCACCGTCGCCTCCAGCTGCGCGGCGGACACCGGGCGCTTCTCACACGCCTTCTTCAGGCCGTTGAGCATCTTCTCGCGGTCGAAGGCCTCGCGCCGCCCGTCCTTCTTCACGATGAGCGGGTAGAGCTCCTCCACCCGCTCGTACGTGGTGAAGCGGCGTTTGCAGGCCAGGCACTCGCGGCGCCGCCGGATGACGGACCCCTCGTGCGACTCGCGCGAGTCGATGACCTTGTTCTCCGGGTCCTGGCAGAAGGGGCAGCGCACGGGCCTGGGTTACTTCAGCCGCGAGGCGTACAGCGGGAAGCCCTGCGCCAGCTCCTTGACCTGCCCCTTGACCCGCGCGAGCGCCGCGTCGTCCTGCGCGGCGTCCAGCGCCTGCCCGATGAGCCGGCCCACCACCGCCATCTCCGCCTCGCGCATGCCGCGCGTGGTGATGGCCGGGGTGCCCACGCGCACGCCGGAGGTCGTCGTGGGCTTCTCCGGGTCGAAGGGGATCATGTTCTTGTTGACCGTGATGCCCGCCTTGCCCAGCACGTCCTCGGCCACCTTGCCGGTGAGCTTCTTGGCGCGCAGGTCCACCAGCATCAGGTGGTTGTCCGTGCCGCCCGAGCACAGCCGCAGGCCCGCGCTCTTCAGCGCCTCCGCCAGCGCCTGCGCGTTGGCGACGATCTGCTTCTGGTAGGCCTTGAACTCCGGCGACAGCGCCTCCTTGAAGGCCACCGCCTTGCCCGCGATGGCGTGCATCAGCGGGCCGCCCTGGATGCCGGGGAAGATCTGGCTGTTGATGGTCTTCGCGAAGGCCTCACGGCTCAGCACCATGCCGCCACGGGGGCCACGCAGCGTCTTGTGCGTGGTGGTGGTGACGATTTCCGCGAAGGGCACCGGCGAGGGGTGCACGCCCGCGGCCACCAGGCCCGCGATGTGGGCCATGTCCACCAGCATGGCGGCGCCCACCTTGTCGGCGATCTCGCGGAACTTCGCGAAGTCGAGCGTGCGCGGGTACGCGCTCGCGCCCACCACCAGCACCTTGGGCTTGTGCTCCAGGGCCAGCGACTCCACCTGCGCGAAGTCGATGGTCTCCGTGTCGCGCGACAGGCCGTAGTGGACGACCTTGTAGAGCTTGCCGGAGAAGTTGAACGACGCGCCGTGGGTGAGGTGGCCGCCGGAGTTCAGGTCCAGCGACAGCATGGTGTCGCCCGGCTTCATCAGCGCCATGAAGGCGCCCATGTTGGCCTGGCTGCCGGAGTGCGCCTGCACGTTCACCGCGTCCGCGCCGAACAGCTCCTTCGCGCGCGCGATGGCCAGGTTCTCCGCCACGTCCACCACCTCGCAGCCGCCGTAGTAGCGCTTGCCGGGGTAGCCTTCCGCGTACTTGTTGGTGAGCACGGAGCCCACCGCCTCCAGCACCGCGGGGCTGACGAAGTTCTCCGAGGCGATGAGCTCCAGCCCCTCCTCCTGGCGCTCCGTCTCATGCCGGAGCACCTGGGCGATTTCAGGATCCACCTGGGACAGCGTGCGGGTGTTCTCCATGGGGGTTGCCTCCTGGCGTACGAACGAAGGGGACTGCTCAAGGGACGCCTGCCAAGCCCGTCAGCGCTGCTGGGCCTCGACGTCGCGAATCTTCTGGACGCGCTTCTCGTGGCGGCCGCCCTCGAAGGCGGTGGAGAGGAAGGCCTCCAGGATGCCGCGCGCCACGCCCGCGCCCACCACGCGCTGGCCCAGGCACAGCACGTTGGCGTCGTTGTGCGCGCGGGTCATCCGCGCCTCGAACTCCGTGGTGCACAGCGCCGCGCGGATGCCCCGGTGCTTGTTGGCCACGATGCTCATGCCGATGCCGGTGCCACACACCAGCACGCCGAGCGTGCCCTCCTCCGCCACCACCGCGCGGGCCACCTGCGAGGCGAAGTCCGGGTAGTCCACGGACTCGCGCGTCTGGGGGCCCAGGTCCTGGAACGCGGTGCCGCGCTCCTTCAGGAGCGCCACCAGCTCCTGGCGCAGCTCGATGCCCGCGTGGTCGGAGGCGAGGATGACTTTCACGGCCGGACTCCGTAGATGCGGGGCCCGCGCCCCTGGGGCGGGGCCCCAAGGGCAATCAGCTGAAGCGCTTGAACACCAGCACCGCGTTGGTGCCGCCAAAGCCGAACGAGTTGCTCATCACCGCGTCGACGCGGGCCTCGCGCGCCGTGTTGGGCACGTAGTCCAGGTCGCAGTCGGGGTCCGGCGACGTCATGTTGATGGTCGGCGGCAGCACGTTCTTCGTGAGCACCTGCACGCTCACCACCGCCTCCGCGCCACCCGCCGCGCCGAGCATGTGGCCCGTCATGGACTTGGTGGACGACACCGCCAGCTTGCGCGCGTGGTCGCCGAACACGGCCTTCAGGGCCTTGGTCTCGTTGGCGTCGTTGAACGGCGTGGACGTGCCGTGGGCGTTGACGTAGCCCACCTGCTCCGGCCGCATGCCGGCGGACTCCAGGGCCAGGCGCATGCAGCGCGCCGCGCCCTCGCCCTCCGGGGCCGGCTGGGTGACGTGGTACGCGTCCGAGTTGGCGCCGTACCCCACCACCTCCGCCAGGATGTTGGCGCCGCGCTTCTTCGCGGCCTCCAGCTCCTCCAGGACGACGATGCCCGCGCCCTCGCCCATCACGAAGCCGTCGCGCTCCTTGTCGAAGGGACGGCTGGCGCGCGCCGGGTCGTCGTTGCGCGTGGACAGGGCCTTCATCACGGAGAAGCCGCCCATGCCCAGGGGCGTGATGGCCGCCTCCGCGCCGCCCGCGATGGCCGCGTCCGTCTCACCCAGGCGGATGGACTTCCAGGCCTCGCCGATGGCGTGCGCGCTGGTGGCGCACGCGGACACCGGGGCCCAGTTGGGGCCCTTGCAGTTGTAGCGCATGGAGATGAGCCCAGGCGCCATGTTGACGATCATCTGGATGATGAAGAAGGGCGACAGCCGGTCGAACCCCTTCTCCAGCCCCTTGCGGTGCTGCTCCTCCAGGGAGGAGATGCCGCCGATGCCGGAGCCCACGATGACGCCCACGCGCTCCGGCCGGTAGCCATGGGGCGCGTCCGGGCCGATGGGCAGGCCCGACTCCTTCACCGCCATGTCGGCCGCGGCCATCGCGTACTGGGCGAACAGGTCCATCCGGCGCACTTCACGCCTGTCGATGAACTGCTCGGGCTGGAAGTCCTTCACCTCGCCCGCGATGCGCGCGTCGAGCTTCCCCAGATCGAAACGGGTGATCGTGCTGATGCCGGACTGCCCGGCCAGCATCGCCTGCCAGTTCTTCTCGGTGCCGGTGCCCAGCGCTGAAATGATGCCGGTGCCGGTGATGACGACTCGACGGTTTGACACTGGTCTTCTCCGCTGACCGCGATGGGGCGCGGAAGCGCCGGTGAGGACGCTCCCCAGGCCCCGGACTTCCGGGTGTCGCGACTGCCTACTTCTTGTGGGTCTTCACGTAGTTCACGGCGTCGCCGACGGTCTTGATGTTCTCCGCCTCGTCGTCGGGAATCTCGACCTCGAACTCCTCTTCCATCGCCATGACCAGCTCGACGATGTCGAGGCTGTCCGCGCCCAGGTCCTCGATGAAGGACGACTCGGGCTTGATCTCATCCTCACCCACACCGAGCTGGTCGGCGATGATGGACTTGATCTTGGCTTCCACGTCGGTTGCGTTGGACATACGTGCAGAACCCTCCAGCTCCAGATGGGGCCCGCCCTTTTGAGTCGCGGGCCGTCTTCAAGGCGGGCGCGGTATATCCCACGCCCGGCGGCAATCCAACCTTGGCTTACATGTACATGCCGCCGTTGACCTTCAGGACCTCGCCGGTGATGTAGGACGCCGCATCACTCGCGAGGAACACCACGGCCCCGGCGACCTCCTCCGGGTTGCCCAGGCGGCCCAGCGCGATGCCGCCCACCATCTTCTGGCGCAGCTCGTCGTCCAGGTGGGACGTCATGTCCGTCCCGATGAACCCGGGGGATACAGCGTTGACGCGGATGCTCCGGCTGGCCAGCTCCCGGGCCACGGACTTGGTCAGGCCGATGAGCCCCGCCTTGGCGGCCGAGTAGGCGGCCTGCCCCGGGTTGCCCATCTCCCCCACCACCGAGGTGATGTTGATGATGGCGCCGGAGCGCTGCTTCATCATGGGCCGGCTGGCGGCGCGGATGAGCGCGAAGGCGCCCCGGAGGTTGGTGTCCAGCTGCCGGTCCCAGTCGTCGTCCTTGACGCGCATGACCAGGCCGTCAATGGCCATGCCCGCGTTGTTCACGAGCACGTCCAGCCGCCCGTGCGTCTTGACGACGCCGTCGATGGCGGAGGCGCACGCGGCGGTGTCCGCCAGGTCGAAGCGGACGGCCTCCGCCTTGGCGCCGGCCTGCTGGAGCAGGCCGACCGTCTCCATCGCGGCGGCCTCGTTGCCCACGTAGCTGATGACCACGGTGGCCGCGCCCGCCTTCGCGAAGGCCAGCGCGCACGCCCGGCCGATGCCGCGCGAACCGCCCGTCACCAGCACCACCTTGTCCTTGAAGCCCTCGCTCATGCTGCCCCCAGCGCGGCGAGCACCTTCTCCAGGGTCGCGGCGTTCTCGACGTTGAACGACTCGATGTCCTTCGTGATGCGCTTGATGAGGCCGCCCAACACCTTGCCCGGCCCCAGCTCCACCACGTGCGTGACGCCGTGGGCCTTCAGCGACTCCACGCACTCGATCCAGCGCACCGGCGCGCTCACCTGCTCCAGGAGGAGCGGCACCACGCGGGACGCGTCCGCGTTGGGCTTCGCCTCCACATTGCTCACCACCGGAACACCCGGCGCCTGGATGCGCATGCCCGCCAGCACCTCCGCCAGCCGGGGCTTCACGGGGTCCATCAGCGCGCAGTGGAAGGGCGCGGAGACGGGCAGCGGCATCACGCGCTTGGCCCCGGCCTCCTTGCACTTCGCGCCCGCGCGCTCCACCGCGGCCGCGTGGCCCGCGATGACCGTCTGTTCAGGCGAGTTGTAGTTCGCGGGGGCGACGACCTGGCCTTCCGCCGCGGCGTCGCAGGCGGCCTTCACCGCGTCCGGAGTGAGGCCCAGCACCACCGCCATGCCGCCCGTGCCCACGGGCACCGCCTCCTGCATGAAGGTGCCGCGCGCACGCACCGCCCGCACCGCGTCCCGGAGGTCCATCGCGCCGGCGGCCACCAGCGCGGAGTACTCGCCCAGCGAGTGACCCGCGACGAACGCCGGGGCGGGACCGCGCTTCTGGAACACCGCGTGCACCGCGGCCGACACCGTGAGGATGGCCGGCTGGGTGGTGGCGGTGAGCTTCAGCGCCTCCTCGGGGCCCTCGAAGCAGGTGGTGGAGAGCTTCTCCTGCAGCGCGTCGTCCGCGGCGTCGAAGACGGCGCGCGCTTCGGGGAACTGCTCGTAGAGGTCCTTGCCCATCCCCACGGCCTGACTGCCCTGCCCGGGAAACACGAACGCGACCTTCGCCATGTTGCGGTCCTTCCTTGTGTCGTCCTGCCTACCAGCGCACCACCGCGCTGCCCCACGCCATCCCCGCGCCAATGGCCATCATCGCGATGACGTCTCCGCGCTTGAGGCGGCCGGCGCGCTGCGCCTCATCCAGCGACATGGGCAGCGAGGCGGACGACGTGTTGCCGTACTTGTGCAGGTTGAGCCAGCATTTTTCCTTGGGAATCTCCAGCCGCTCCATCACGGCTTCCAGGATTCGCAGGTTCGCCTGATGGGCGATGACGTGGTCCACCTGCGTCGTGGCCAGCCCGTGGGCCCCCAACGACGCCTGCGTGGACTCCACCAGCGCCCGCACCGCGAAGCGGAACACTTCCTTCCCGTTCATCTTGAGCTTGTGAAGATTTGCATCCACGTTGTCCGCGGTGACGGGGGTGCGGGAGCCGCCGGCGGGGATGCAGAGCAGGTTCGCGAGCTCGCCGTCGGTGCGCAGGTGGGTGGAGAGGATGCCGCGCGGCGCCATGGCGTCGTCCTCCGCGTCCGGGTCCGTCCCCAGCACCAGGGCGCCCGCGCCGTCCCCGAAGAGGACGCAGGTGTTGCGGTCCGTCCAGTCCACCGCGCGGGTGAGCAGGTCCGCGCCCACGACGAGCGCGTGCTTCACCTGCCCCGAGCGCATGAACTGATCCGCCACGGTCAGCGCGTAGAGCCCGCCGGCGCACGCGGCGGACACGTCGAAGGCGAAGGCGCGCTTCGCGCCCAGCTTCGCCTGCACCAGCGCGGCGCACGACGGCATGGGCATGTCCGGGGTGACGGTGCCCACGACGATGAGGTCCAGGTCGCCGGGGGCCACGCCCGCCATCTCCAGCGCGTTGCGGGAGGCCTGCACCGCCAGGTCGCTCGTCGCCTCGTCGGGGGCGGCCTGCCTGCGCTCCTGGATGCCCGTGCGCTCGCGGATCCACGCGTCGCTCGTGTCAACCAGGCGCTCCAGGTCGTGGTTGGTCAGGACCTGCGCGGGGGCATAGGAGCCGGTTCCGATGATGTGCGTGCGTGCCAAGAGGCCTCCGGAAGTCGTCGGAGTCCAACGCCCGGCACGCGCGTCCTAATCGTTCCCGTCGTCTCCGTCCGCCTTCCTTCCCCGCTGGTGGGGAGGAAGCCAGGCGGCGGCGTTGGCAATGCAGCGCGTCAGCTCTTCCTGGACGCCCGCGCGCACGTGCTGCAGCGCGGTGACGAGCGCGTTGTGGATGGCGCGGGGGGAGGAGCGGCCGTGCGCGACGATGCCCACTCCCTGGAGGCCCAGGAGCGGCGCGCCGCCATACTCGGCGTAGTCCATGACGCGGCGCAGCCCCGCCAGGGTGGGCTTGAGCAGCAGCGCGCCCAGCTTCTCCGGCAGGCCGCCGCGCTTCTCGATGGCGGAGCGCAGCAGGCCGGTGATGCCCATGCCCACGCCTTCGGAAGTCTTGAGGACGATGTTGCCGGTGAAGCCGTCCGTCACGACGACCTCCACGTCGCCGGAGAACAGGTCCTTGCCCTCCACGTAGCCCACGAACTCCAGGTCCGAGCGGCGCAGGAGGGCGCTCGCCTCACGCGTGAGCTGCGTGCCCTTGGACTCCTCTTCGCCGTTGGAGAGCACCGCCACCCGGGGGCGCTTCACGCCCAGGCGCGTGCGCGAGTACGCCTCGCCGAGCACGGCGAACTGGGCCAGGTGCGAGGGACGGCAGTCCACGTTGGCGCCCGCGTCCAGCAGCAGGCAGCGGCCTTCGCCCTTGAGGGCCGGGAACAGGGCCGCGATGGCGGGTCGCTCCACGCCGGGAATCCGGCCGAGCGTCCACATGCCACCGGCCATCACCGCGCCGGAGTTGCCAGCCGACACCAGGGCGGACGCCTCCCCTTGCCGGACGAGCTCGAAGCCCACCCGGATGGAGGAGTCCCGCTTGCGCCGGAACGCAGCGGTGGCGGGGTCGTCCATCTCCACCACTTCGGACGCGTGGTGGAGATGCACGTTGGCGGGCGCACCGGCGCGCTCCAGGACTGGGCGCACACGCGTGGCGTCCCCGACCAGCACGAGTTCGTGCCCGGGATACGCTCGCGCGAACAGCACGCCCCCGTCCACGACGGCGTCGGGGGCGTGGTCGCCACCCATCGCGTCGAGGACGAGCCGCACCGGCAGCCTTCCGCTTTCAACTACTCCGCGGCGGTCGCGATGACCTCACGGCCACCGTAGTTGCCACAGGCCGCGCAGGCGCGGTGCGGCATCACGGGCTCCTTGCACTTGGAGCACTTGATGACCTGCACGGGGGTCCGCAGGTTGTTGTTGCCGGCCCGACGACGGTCCCGGCGCATCTTCGACGTCCGCTTCTTGGGAACTCCCACGGCTCACCTCGGCATCGGACCCGTCCCCCCTCGCGACCTGCGAGGGGCATAGGGACCGTCAGTTCAACTTGATGTTCTTCAGCGGCGACAGGCGAGGGTCCACGACCTTCGTCTCGCAACCGCACTTCTTCTCATTGAGGTTCTGGCCGCACTGCGAGCAGAGCCCCTGGCAGTCTTCCCGACAGACCGCGCTCATCGGGAGGGCGAGCAATACCTGTTCCCGGATGATCGGATCCAGATCGATCGTCTTCCCATCGAAAACCTGCTCGTCCGCCTCGCCCAGGTCGAAGGTGCCCCCGGATTCACCCTGGGTGCGTTCCTTCTTCTCCATGGCCTTCTCGTCGTCGTCCTTGAAGTCATCGCCCCGGGCCAGGGACTCCGGCACCAGGTTGATGGTGAAGGACACGGGAAGGTCCAGCTTCACGTCCGTGAGGCAGCGCTTGCAGGGCGCGCCCACATGGACCGTGAAGCCGCCGGTCAGCAGCACGCCGCCACTGACCTTGCGCAGGGTGGCCTGGAGCGTCGACGGAGCGGTCGCCTGGAAGCCAGTGCCCTCGCCGGACTCCTGACCTTCCAGGGCCTCCTTGAGGACCCCGGGAGCGATGGGCTCGTCGAGCTTCAGCCCCGCGTCTTTGATTTGTTCAATCTTTACGACCATCTACAAGGCTTCCCGGCAAAAGGGCGCGCAACATAGAGGGACTCCCCCCGTCAGTCAACACGCCGGGTTGGACTACCGAGCCGCGCCACGAGGATCCACTCGTAACATCGCTCTGGTAGCTTTCCATCTGATGCGCTCCCCCGCTCGACGTTCGCGGGGCGCACTCTGGGTCTGGGGGCTCGGGCTGATGCTCGCCCTGCCGGCGCAGGCCCGTGCGCCCCTTCCCCCGTCCGCCCTCCTCTTCCAGCTCGGCCCGACGAGCCCCGCCATCGACTCGGCGAAGGCGCTGCTGGAGGCCGGCCGCTTCCAGGAGGCCCTGGACGTGGTGCGGGGCGGGCTGGACGCGCCCGACGTCACGGACGACGAGCTGGTGGAGCTCTACCGCCTCCAGGGGCTCACCGCGCTCTACCTGGGGGACGAGGCCCTGGCGCGCGGCGCGTACGAGAAGCTGCTCCAGGCCCGGCCGGACTTCGAGCTGCCCCGCTCCGCGCCGCCGAAGGTCCGCGACCTCTTCGCGAAGCTGAAGGAGGACCTGCGCCACCGCCGCGTCCACCCCGTCACCCTGCAGGTGGACCCCATCCCGGACCCGGCGCCGGGCGAGCGCGTCGAGGTGGACGCCACCGTCCGGGACATGGCGCTGGGCGCGCGGGCCCGGCTGTTCTACCGGCGCGCGGGGGCCCAGGGCTTCTCCTCGGTGGACTTCGTGCGCGACCGCGCCCGGCCGGAGCACTACACCGCCGTGCTGCCCGCGTACGAGCTGCCCGTGGAGAGCACGCCCTATGAAGTGGAGTACTACTTCGAGGTCGTGGACGCGGCCGAGCGGCGTCTCGCCGGCCGTGGCGACCCGTTCCATCCCCTCCTCTTCCAGGTGGCGTCGCGGACCGCGCCCGCCACGGCCCTGACGGAAGGAACGAGCCGCCCCTGGTACAAGAGCCCCTGGCTCTGGGTGGCCGTGGGCGCGGTGGCCATTGGCGGCACGGCCGGCGTGGTGGCCCTGTCGTCGTCAGAGGAGCGCGGCCGGGTGCCCATCACCATCCGCGTGGAGGACGCCGCACCATGAGACGCACGGTCCTGTCGATGCTGGCCCTCCTCTGTGGCTGCGGGCCGGACGCGGCGCCGGAGGCCCTGCCCCTGGGGCTGGAGGTCACGCTCAGCCGCGCCGTCGCGAGCCAGGTGGGCGCCTACCAGGTGGTGGTGCTGAAGGACGGCGCGAAGCGCAACTGCACGGAGCTGCAGCGCACCTGCCTGGCCTCGCAGGTGGACCCCGGCGACCTGCTGGAGCTCAAGGACGCGGACGGCAACACGGGGCGCACGCTGCGCTTCCCCTCCGCTCCCGGTGGCGCGGCCATGGGGCTCGCGGTGGACGTGCCGGTGGGCCGCGACTACGCGCTCGTCATCGAGGCGCTGACGGCCGACACGCCGACGCGCTTCCTGGGCAGCTCCTGCAACTACCTGCGCGAGGTGAACTCCGGCACCAACGCGACCCTGGTGGCGGCCCCCATCGAGCTGACCTCCCAGGTCTGCGACCCGGTGTTTCCGCGCTGAAGCCCGGGCAGGCACCGGCGCCCCGCTGGGGAGGCGGGCGGGCATGGCGCGCGGATGTCACATGGTTGTCCCGAGCGCGGCGGAACGAATCTGTTACGGGACGCCACGCATTCCATCCCTTCGCGGGAGCACCCTTCATGGCGCGCATCCTCATCATCGAGGACGAGCAGGACCTGGCCGGACTCGTCGACTACAACCTCCGCGCGGCGGGCTTCGAGACGGACACGGCGAACACCGGAGCGGGCGGGCTTGCCCGGGCCCGGGCCCACCCTCCGGACCTGGTGCTGCTGGACCTGATGCTGCCCGACGTGGCCGGCGGTGAAGTCCTGCGCATGCTCAAGAGCGACCCGGAGCTGAAGAAGGCCGCGGTCGTCATCGTCAGCGCCAAGGGCCAGGAGGCCGACCGCATCCAGGGCCTGGAGCTGGGCGCGGACGACTACGTGGTGAAGCCCTTCTCCGTGCGCGAGCTGCTCCTGCGCGTGAAGGCCGTGCTGCGCCGCGCGGACGCCGAGGAAGGCCCCGCCGCGGTGCTGGCCGCGGGCGACATCAGCCTGGACACGTCCCGCCACCAGGTGCGGGTGAAGGGCGAGGAGATCATCCTCACCGCGCTGGAGTTCCGCCTGCTGCGCACGCTCCTGGAGCGCAGCGACCGCGTGCAGACGCGCGAGGTGCTGCTGTCCGACGTCTGGGGCATCCAGGCCGAAATCCATACGCGCACCGTGGACACGCACATCAAGCGCCTGCGCGAGAAGCTGGGTCCCGCGGGCGACATCATCGAGACCGTGCGCGGCGTGGGCTACAAGCTCAGCCCTCCGTGAGGCCGTCATGCCCCTGCGCTTCACGCTCCTGGCGCTGCTCGTCCCTCCCCTCCTGGTCGCGACGCTGCTCGTGCTCTTCGGCCACCCGGCCGGCGCGCTCGCCGCGGGGCTCGTCACGCTGGCGGGCTCCGCGCTGGCGCTGGGCACCAGCCGCGTGGCCATGGAGCGCCAGCTTCGCGCGCTGACCCAGAAGACGCAGTCGCTGGCCGCGGGCGTGGACGTGGCGCCGCCCGCGGGCCTGGAGCGCACTGACGACCTGGCGCAGCTGGAGGACGCCATCGACACGCTGGACGACCAGCTGTCCATGCGCGCCGCCGCGCTCAACCAGGAGGCCCGCATCCTCACCGCCGTGCTGGACGGCATGGCGGAGGGGCTCTGGGTGACGGACGCGGAGGGCACCGTGGTGCGCCACAACGACGCGCTCGCGGAGATGCTCCGGCCCGCGCACGGCGCCATCGTGGGTCAGCGGCCGCTCGCGCTCATCCGCAACGAGGCCCTCAATGACGCGGTGGCCCGCGCCTGCCATGAGGGCGCCTCCACGCGGCTGGAGCTGACGCTCGAGGGGTTGTTCTCCCGCACGCTCGCCGTGCGTGTGACGCCCGTGGGGCGCGACCTGCCCGGCAGCGCCGCCGTCTTCCACGACGTCACGGAGCTCCGCCGGTTGGAAAAGGTGCGCAAGGACTTCGTGGCCAACGTCTCCCACGAGCTGCGCACGCCCATCACCGCCATCCGGGGCTACGCGGAGACGCTCCAGGGCGGCGCGCTCCAGGACACCCAGGTGGCCCCCAAGATGGTGGAGATCATCCACCGCCAGTCCGAGCGTCTCTCCGAGCTGGTGGAGGACCTGCTGGAGCTCTCCCGCCTGGAGGCCCGCGAGATGACCTTCCAGCGCACGGAGGTCCCCCTGGCCCTGGCCGTCTCACGGGCCGCCGAAGGCGTGCGCCCCAAGGCCGAGGGCAAGAACCAGCAAATCGGGTTGCACGTGCCCCCGGAGCTGGTGGCGCTGGGGGATAGACGGGCCATCGAGCAGGTCCTGCTCAACCTGCTCGACAACGCGGTGAAGTACACGCCCGCGGGCGGCCGGGTGGACGTGGACGGAGCGTATGAGGGCGGCCGCTGCGTCGTGCGCGTGCGCGACACAGGCGTGGGAATCGAGCCCAAGCATCTTTCCCGGATTTTCGAGCGATTCTACCGGGTGGACAAGGGTCGCAGCCGGGACATGGGTGGGACGGGACTGGGCCTTTCCATCGTGAAGCATCTGATGGGGGCGATGGACGGCGAGGTGAAGGTGGAGAGCCAGCCGAACGCGGGCAGTACCTTCGTCATTTTTCTACCCTCGGCGGCTGGCCCGACGGCGGCGACGGGCTAGGATGGGGGCGGCCATGCGGGTCGCCATCCTCGCGGACATTCACGGAAACCTTCCGGCCTGCGAGGCCGTGCTGGACGACATCACCAAATCGGTGGCGCCGGATTACATCGTCGCGGCCGGAGACCTGGCGCTGCGCGGTGCCCACCCGCGCGAGACGGTGGAGCTGCTCTTCAGCAAGTGCCACGCGCTCATCATGGGCAACACGGACGCGTACCTCGCCGGCAACTACCTGGGCGGTGCGTACCGCGAGCGGGACCACTGGAAGACGGAGCTGCTGCGCTGGACGCGCGACCAGCTGGGCGACGCGCTGTTGCACCAGCTGGGACAGATGCCCTTCTCGCTGCGCTACACGCCGCGCAAGGGGCAGGACCTGTTCATCTGCCACGCGAACCCTCGCAACCTGGAAGAGTCGCTGGACCCCACGCTGGACGACCACGCCATCCGCCGCTTCTTCACGCACCTGGACGCGGCCGCGTGCGCCTTCGGGCACCTGCACTTCCCCTACCGGCGGCGCGTGGGCCGGATGCTCATCGCGGACGTGGCCAGCGCGGGGATTCCTCGCGACGGCGACCTGCGCCCCGCCTACGGCGTCTTCACCTTCACCCCCAAGGGCTGGCGCGTGCAGATCCGCCGCGTGCGCTACCCGGTGCGCAAGGCCACCCAGGCCCTCACCGCGCGCCGCGTGCCCGGGGGGCCGCTGCTCATCCACAAGCTCGTGGAGGCGAGATACCGCCACCACAACGCCCTGATGGAGGCCGCGCGGCGGCACTCGGGGCTTCCACCTCCGGGGCCCGTGCTGCGTCCGCCTCCGGGGGCCTCGGGGGGCTCGCGGCCCACGCTCGCCGCGCCCTTCGAGAACAACCCGCCTCCGGAAATCGACCCGTCCACGCTGCCGCTGGACATGGACGGCACGGTGACGGGCGCCTCGCCGCTGCCGCCCGACGCGCTCAACGACCTGGACGGGTGAGGCGAACGCCCACCGGGTGCGTGCGCGTGGGGGAGGCCCGTCCGGGAATGGACAGGCATGCCGTCACTTCTGACGGACAGCGGGCTTTTCGCACCGCGAAATCCGCCTGCCCTCCCGTGTGCACGGATGCACGAGGGCGCGACGGGCCTTAGCAACACCTCAGGCGGCGACAACGCGGGAGGGACCATGGTCGGGTGGATGGTCGGACTGTCGGTGGTGGCGGTGTCCCTCACCGCTTCCGGAGCAGAGACGCCTCCCGCTCCTCCACCTCCTGCGGTGGAGGCTCCGCCGGCCGCGCCCTACTGCGAGGGCGAGTACGCGGACAGCTACAGCGCGCTGTCCCCCAAGGCGCGGGCCTTCGAGCAGGCGATGCAGAAGAAGTACACGTACTGCGTGCGCAGCACCGCCGTGTACGAGTGCCTGTCCTATGGCGCGGAGGGCAACGTGCGCCGCACGCGCACGCCGGTGTCCGCGCACGGCACCGCGTTCGCGTACCGGCAGCAGGCCGGGGAGACGCTGCTGCTCACCAACGAGCACGTGGTGGACTGGCCGGACGTCACCAGCGACGCGCACCCGGTGGACAGCGTGCCCTCCGGCTGCAAGCGCGTGAAGGACGGCCTGAGCATCGTGGAGAACGAGGCGGATCAGTACGACCGCGACGACATCCCGCTGTCCACGGCGGTGGTGGATCCGCAGCTGGACCTGGCCGTCATCAAGTCGAAGGCGCCGCTGACGATGATGCCGTGGAAGGTGGGCAAGAGCGCCGCCGTGCGCGAGCGCGACGTGGTGGACGTGCGCGGCTTCCCGCTGGGCGTCTTCAACGCCACCAACATGGGCAAGGTCATCTCCGCCTATGACCGCGACGAGTACAAGGACTGGTACCACGACGACTTCGTCATCGACGCGCTCCTGTCGCAGGGCAACTCGGGGTCGCCCGTGCTCGCCATCTCCTGCAAGACGGGCGAGTTCGAGCTGGTGGGCGTCTACCACGCGGGCTACTCGCGAGGCAGCGCGCTCAACGTGGTGGTGGGCATTGATCAGGCGCGCGACCTGATGAACAACCTGCGCCGCACGCCCAAGCGCCCGATGGAGGGCACGACGCCGCTGGACGCGCTGGCCCGGGCCCGCGTGGCGAAGCGCGCGGAGGTGTCCGCCACGCCCTTCTTCCCCTTCGGCTCGCGCACCGCGGCGGTGTTCCCGCGCGCGGACGGCACCCTGCTCTTCGCGCTGTATGAACAGGACTTCCCGCGCCGCGTGCACCCGCTCATCGTGATGGAGGATTTGCCCGCCCCTTCCACGGACGAGGGCTTCGGGAAGGTGGGGCGCGTCTGGTTCGGGGGTGAGCGCGGCCTCCTGGAGCGCCCGCGCGCGGAGCAGGACGCGGAGCTGCAACAGCAGTTGGCCCGGCTGCTGGATGCGCTGCGACGGGACGCGACGCTCGCGTTCTCGTACCAGGACTCGCTGCCGGGCTCGGATGACTCCCGGCAGACCTTCGACACGTCCGCCCGGCTGGGCAAGACGCTGGAGCGCACCATCGTCGCGCACCGCGACCTGAGCGACGCCGCGGCCGAGCTGGCGGACCGCTTCGCGCCTGGAGCCACCGAGCCCGCGACCCGGACGGAGTCCGTGCTGAAGAACCCTCCACCGCCCGGCATCCACCTGGGCCTCACGGGTGAACCCGCGGGCCAGGCTCCCGTGAACACCCCACCCCGTGATTCCGGCGTGCGCCAGCCCGCGAAGAGCACGCAGGGGAAGGAGACCAGGACTCCAGCAGGCAAGTAGCCCGGCTGAAGGGCAGGCGGCCGAGCGGGCACCTTGGGGAAATAGCGTGCGGTCGCGGGAAGGCCCTTCCCGGCTCCGTACATTGGACAGGTGTGGAGGCCATGCCCGAACCCGCAGCCGGCGCAGTCCACCCCGACCTGAGGACGGGGGAGCCCTCGCCCTGGTTGCGGAGAATCCTGCGGGGCCTGCTGGGACAGGAGCGGCGGTTCTGGGTGCTGGTGGTGGGCGTGGGGCTCATCTCGGGGTTGGGCGCGGTGGCGCTGCTCGCCGTGCTGCGCTTCACCCAGCACCTGTTCTGGCAGACCAACACGGAGCACTTCCTGGAGGGCGCGCTCGCGTCGCCGGGCTGGCGCCGGTTCCTCGTGCCAGTGCTCGGCGGCGCGCTGGTGACGCTGGTGTCACTGGTCGTGGGCCAGCCCCTGCGCGGCCACGGTACCGCGGGCATCATCGAGTCCATCTGGGTGAAGTCCGGCCGGCTGCCCTTCCCTCGCGCGCTGCTGCGCGGCTTCGTGTCCATCCTCGCGGTGGCGCTGGGCGCACCGCTGGGCCGCGAAGGCGCGCTCCTCCAGACGGGCGCGGCCAGTGGCTCCGCGCTGTCCGGGTGGCTGCGGCTGGGGCCGGGACAGGCGCGCGTGCTGGTGGCGTGTGGCGCTTCAGCGGGCATCGCGTCCGCGTACAACGTCCCCATCGGCGCGGCCCTCTTCGGACTGGAGGTGCTGCTGGGCAGCTTCGCGCTGGAGCTCTTCGGCCCCATCGTCGTGTCGTGCGTGGTGGCGACGCTCGTGTCGCGCACGCTCATCGCGGACCACCCCAGCTACGTCATCCCTCACTACGCCCTCACCCACCCGCGGGAGCTGGTGCTTGCGCTCCTCCTGGGCGTGCTCGTGGGCGGCGCCTCCGCGCTCTACGTGCGCGGCATCAACCTCACCTCGGACCTGCTGGACAAGCTGCCGTCGTGGCTCACGCCGTTCATGCCGCTGGTCGCGATGACCGTGGTGGGCCTCACCGCCATCGCCGGGCCGTACCTCATGGGCAACGGCTACGACTCCGTGAACATGGCGCTGCACGGGACGCTGCCCCTCGCGCTGCTGCTCATCCTGCCCCTGGCCAAGCTGGCGGTGACGTCGCTGTGCGCGGGCGCGGGAGTGCCGGGCGGGCTCTTCACCCCGTCCCTGTTCTTCGGCGCGCTGCTGGGCGGCGCGTTCGGGATGCTGGTGGAGCGGGCGCTTCCGGGCGGCGCGGCGCCCAGCGGCGCGTACGCGCTGCTCGGCATGGGCGCGGTGCTGGCGGGCACCACGCATGCGTCCGTGTCCGCGGTGCTGATGATCTTCGAGATGACCGGCGACTACGACCTCATCCTCCCGCTGATGCTCGCCGCGGTGGTGGCCGCCGTCGTCAGCCGCCGGCTGGAGCCGGAGTCGCTCTACACGTCCGTGCTCGTGAAGCGCGACGTGCGCGTGCCGGCTTCCGTGCCGCACTGGCTGCGGGAGGAAGGCGTGCGCTCGCTGCTGTCCCCCGCGACGCAGCGGGTGCCGCCCTCCGCCACCTTCGATGAGGTGGTGGTGCTCCTCCTGGAGCAGCCCGCGGGCGCGGACCTCTATGTCACCGACGCGGAGGGGCGCCTGCTGGGCGTCATCACCCTGGAAGCACTCAAGGGCCACCTGCCGGACCACTCGCTGCTCAAGGCCACCGTGGCCGCGGACGTGATGGACACCGGCGTGCAGCCCATCACCCCGGACCTGTCGCTGGCGGAGGTGGCCGCGCGGTTCGGTCACACGTCGCTGGAGCGGCTGCCCGTGGTGGACGGACGCCGGCAACTGCTGGGGTCCCTCTCCAAGGGGGAGCTGCTCAAGCGGGGGCGCTTCTAGATGGAGCTGGAGCCCCGCACGCGCGCGTGGAGCATCGTCGCGATGAGCCTGCTGTGCCTCGTGCTGACGTGGGTGCTGCTGCGCACGCCACCGCACCCCGGCCGGCCTTCGGAGACACCCGAACCCGCCGAGGAGCCCTCCCGGGGCAATCCGTACCGGGGTTGGCCGCTCTTCCAGGGTTGGCCCATGCCCCAACCCCCTGACACGCAGCCCTCCGACACGCCCCGGCAACGCTAGGGGTCCACCGGCGCGTCACACTCCGGGAATGGGCTGGGGCGTGCAACCAGACGGGCTCCGCGTGAAGCGCTTGCATGCGGGAGTACGGGGAGGAAGATGGCCGCCGTCTTGGACGCCACTCCGTTCAACTTCGTCGCCATCGTGCTGTGCGTCTCCATCGGTGCGGGCCTGCTGGGCTCACTGCTGGGCCTGGGCGGTGGCCTCATCCTCATCCCCGTCCTCACGCTCGTGCTCAAGGTGGACATCCGCTACGCGGTGGGGGCCTCCATCGTGTCCGTCATCGCCACGTCCAGCGGCGCGGCGGCGGCATACGTGCGCGACGGCCTGGCCAACATGCGCGTCGCCATGTTCCTGGAGGTGGCCACCGTGGCGGGCGCCGTCACGGGCGCGATGCTCGCGGGCATGGTGGGAGGCCGCGCGCTGTACTTCCTCTTCGGCGCGGTGATGGCCTACTCGGCGCTCGCGATGCTGCGCAAGCTGCGCGAGGACGACAGCCCCCGGAAGGAGCCGCCGCCGGACGCGCTCGCGGACCGGCTGGGCCTGCACGGCAGCTACTACGACGTGTCCACCGGCGGCGAGGTGACGTACCGCGTGCACCGTCCGCTCGTGGGCCTGGGGCTCATGTACATCGCGGGCACGGTGAGCGGCCTCCTGGGCATCGGCTCCGGCGCGCTGAAGGTGCCGGCCATGGACCTGGCGATGGGGCTGCCCATCAAGGTTTCCACCGCCACCAGCAACTTCATGATTGGCGTCACGGCGGCGGCCAGCGCGGGCATCTACTTCGCGAGAGGCGACATCGACCCGTTCATCGCCGGCCCCGTCTGCGTGGGCGTCACGCTGGGCGCGTTCGCGGGCTCGCGCTACCTGACGAAGCTCAAGAGCGGTTCGCTGCGCAGGCTCTTCGTCGCCGTCCTGCTCTGGGTGTCGTACGAGATGCTGTCGAAGGGGATCCACGGATGAGCACAGAGTCCTCCGAACCTCCGTCTCCCGGGGAGACCGCCGCCACCACCGCGACCCCGGAGGTGATCCCACTCACGCCGGAGCTGCTCATCAGCCAGCTCCTGCGCGGGGGCGTGCTGCTGAGCCTGTCGCTGGTCACCTGCGGCATGGTGATGACGTTCTTCCGCCACCCGGACTACTTCTCTTCGCCGGACGCGCTCCAGCGCCTCACCGCACCGGACTCCGCGCCGCACCGGCTGCCGGACGTCTTCGAGGGCGTCCTGGCCGTGCGCGGCCAGTCCTTCGTGATGGCGGGCCTGCTGGTGATGATCACCGTGCCCGTGCTGCGCGTGGCCCTGTCGCTGGGCATCTTCCGCGCGCAGAAGGACCGCACCTTCGCGGCCATCACCACCAGCGTGCTCGCGCTGCTGCTGCTCGCCTTCCTCCTGGGCGGCGTGGAGTAAGCCACACGGCAGTCCACCGGTTCGTCACATCCACGCGGGCGCGAAACGCACTACAACGCCCGCCCATGGCCGACCGCGACCTGCCCCTCCTCCTCGTGCGCCACGCCGTGGCCGAGGACTCCAACGCCCTGGGCGACGAGGCCCGCGCCCTCACGCCCCAGGGCCGCGCCGCCTTCCGTCAGCACGCGAAGAAGCTCACGCGCCTGACGCCCCTCATGGGCATCATCACCAGCCCCCTGGTGCGCGCGGTGCAGACCGCGGAGCTGCTCGCGGACGCGCTCGGGCTGTCCCATGTGGAGGTGCACCCCGCGCTCGTCCCCATGAAGGGCGCGGCCCGCCACGTGCTGAAGCTGGCGCGCGACGTGGGGCCGGGCTGGGCGCTGGTGGGACACAACCCCTCCCTGGAGCGCGCCGCCGCGCTCGCGCTGGGCCATGCCCTGCCGGACAAGCTGCGCAAGGGCTGCGCCGTCGCCCTGCGGCAGGAGGGACGCGAGTTCGCCCTGCAGTGGATGGCGGCCCCGGGGCGCTCCCTGCGGCGCCCGTAACGCACTTGTTGCCGGCGCGTCACGTACGCGCGAAGCGATGCGCGCACAGTACGTGCCCGCCATGTCCCACGTACTCATCGTCGACGACGAGCGCGACCTCGCGGAGCTCATCGACTTCAACCTTCGCGGCGCGGGCTTCACCACCCGCGTGGCCTTCACCGGGGAGGCGGCGCTCACCGCCGCGCGCGAGCAGTCCCCGGACGTGGTGCTGCTGGACCTGATGCTGCCGGACCTGTCCGGCATCGAGGTCTGCCGCCACCTGCGCGCCAACCCCCGCCTGCGTGACGTGCTCATCGTCATGCTCACCGCGAAGAGCGAGGAGGCGGACCGCATCCGCGGCTTCGAGGTCGGCGCGGACGACTACGTCGTCAAACCCTTCTCCGTGCGCGAGCTGGTGCTGCGGCTCAAGGCCATCCTCCGGCGCTCGGCCTCGCCCCAGGAGGGCACGCCGCCCCTGGCGCTGGGCCCCCTGCGCCTGGACGTCACCCAGCACCGCTTCTTCGTGGAGGAGAAGGAGACGCCCCTCACCGCGCTGGAGTTCCGCCTGCTGGAGTACCTCATGGCCCGGCTGGGCCGGGTGCAGACGCGCGAGCAACTGCTGGAGCAGGTCTGGGGCCTGTCCAGCGCGCTGGAGACGCGCACCATCGACACGCACGTCATGCGCCTGCGCGACAAGCTGGGCCCCGCGCGCGCCCTGCTGGAGACGGTGCGCGGCGTGGGCTACCGCATCGTGGACCCGGCGGCCGGGTAGGCAGGCGCCGTTCCCTCCGTTACCCATTTGTCACGCAAGGGCCGTCAAACAGCCACATCCGCCCCATAGATCGTCACCCGTTCTCGACACCCCCGAGACACCCGCCGACCTTCTATGCGCCCACTCCTCGTCGCCTTCTCCCTGCTGACCTCCAGCGCCGCCATGGCCCAGGCCGCCACCTCCCAGGAAGCCCTCCCCACGCCGCCGGCCTCCGAGCCGCGCGAGGCCGTGGAGCCTTCCGCCACGGCCCCGCAGCAGCCCGCCGCGCCGCAGCCTCCGCGCGCCAACGCGCCCACCGTGCCGGAAGCGTCCCCCTCCATCGACGAGCGGCTGACGGCGGACGAGCACCGCGTGGAGGCGCTGGAGGAGCAGAACACGGAGACGAAGAACGACCTGTCCGCGCTCAAGAAGCTGCGCTTCTCCGGCTACGTCCAGGGCCGCTACCAGTACCAGCAGGACCTGGATGACAGCGGCGCGGGCGGCTACAGCCGCTTCGGCATCCGCCGGGGCCGCTTGAAGGCCACGTACACCACCGACCTGACGCAGTTCATGCTTCAAATCGACGCGGTGCCCACGGGCGTGGCGCTGCGCGACGCGGAGGCCACCCTCTTCGTCCCCGGCACGAAGCAGCAGCTGTCCGTCACGCTGGGCCAGATGAAGTGGCCCTTCGGCTACGAAGGCCCCCAGTCCTCCAGCGACCGCGAGTTCCCCGAGCGCAGCCGCGTGGTGCGCAACATGCTCCCCAGCGAGCGCGACCGCGGGGCCAAGGTGAACGCCCGCTACAAGTTCCTGCGGCTGGCCGTGGGCGTCTTCGACGGCGCCGGCATCGACAGCGGCACCACCCAGGACAACGACAAGGAGAAGGACGTCATCGCCCACCTGGGCTTCGACCTGAAGTGGCTCGCGGGCGGCGTCTCCGGCTGGTACGGCCACGCGCTGGGCCGGCTTCCCTCGGACACGTTCCGCCATGCGTACGACCGCAGCCGCATCGGCGCGGACCTCCAGGCCTACTTCGACGTGGTGCCCCTGGGCGGCACCTCCCTCAAGGGCGAGTTCATCGCGGGCCGCACCTACGGCGCCGCCAACAACGCTGCCCACCTCGATGTGCCCGCGCACGGCTGGTACCTGCTGCTGGTGCAGAACATCGGCCTCAACGACGCGGTGGCCGTCCGCTACGACACCTTCGACCCGCACAACGGCCAGGCGGACCTCGCCGCGGGAGAGCTGCCCGGCGCGGACAACGCCGTCGACACCGTGGGCTTCGTCGTCCAGCACCACTTCGGGGAGAACCTGAAGATGTCCGCCACCTACGAAATCCCCACGACGCACGCCGTGGCCCAGGCATTGGACCCGCACGACAACCTGTTCACCCTGCAGATGCAGGCCCGTTTCTAGAGGAGACACCTCATGAAGAAGACTCTGCTCTCAAGCTTCGTCGCCTTCGGGCTCGCCGTCCTCCCGCTCTCCGCCCAGGCAGGCACGGTGACGGTGAAGGGCTCGGACACCATGGTCATCCTCGCCCAGCGCTGGGCGGAGGCGTTCATGAAGAAGAACCCCGCCACCAAGATCCAGGTGACGGGCGGCGGCTCCGGCACGGGCCTGGCGGCGCTGCAGAACGGCACCACCGACATCGCCATGTCCAGCCGTGAAATCAAGGAGGCGGAGGAGGAGAAGCTCCGCACCCGCTACAACACGCCGCCCACCGCGGTGTCCGTGGCCAAGGATGGCGTCACCTTCTACGTCAACGCGTCCAACAAGCTGGACGCGCTCACGGTGGAGCAGCTCAAGGACATCTACCTGGGCGACACCACGTCGTGGAAGGCCGTGGGCGGCGCGGACGCCCCCATCGTCCTGTACTCGCGTGAGAACTCCTCCGGCACCTACGTGTTCGTGAAGGACACCGTGCTGGGCGGGGACGACTTCGCCGCCGCCGCGCAGACGCTCCCGGGCACCGCCGCCGTCGTCAACGCCGTGTCCAAGGAGAAGAACGGCATCGGCTACGGCGGCGCCGCGTACGCCAAGGGCATCAAGGAGCTGAAGGTGAAGAAGGGCAACGAGGCCTTCGCTCCCACCGCGGAGAACGTGAAGAGCGGCAAGTACCCGCTGTCGCGCGACCTGTTCTTCTACCTGCGCAACAAGCCCTCCGGTGAGGCCAAGGCCTTCATCGACTTCGCGCTGTCCGCGGAGGGTCAGGCCATCGTCACCCAGGTCGGCTACTTCCCTGTGAAGTAGTGGCCGTCACACGATTGTCACCCGGCGCGGGGGTCCCATGTTGGATAGACAGGCCGTCATGCAGGAGCAGGACCTCGCGCCCCCGGTGGCGCTGCCCACGCTGTCGCCCGCGGCCCGGCGGCGGCAACTGAAGGAAAAGGCCATCGCGGCGCTCATCACCGCGGTGGCCTTCACGGGCATCGCGGCGCTGGTGCTCATCCTCGTCTTCGTGGCGAAGGAGGCGCTGTCGCTCGTCACCGACGCGGCGGCGCGCGAGGAGGCCAGCTTCTCCAAGATGTTCCTCCCGCAGCTGGTCCGGAAGGGAAAGCCCCTGGCCTACGTGTGGCAGCCCGTCTCCGGCGTGCCCAAGGTCAGCATGATTCCGCTCTTCATCGGCACGCTGAAGACGACGGCCGTGTCCATGCTGGTGGCCGTGCCCCTGGGCATCTTCGGCGCGCTGTTCGCCGCGGAGTTCGCGCCCCGCCGCCTGCGGGAGGTGCTCAAGCCCACCATCGAACTGCTCGCCGGCATCCCGTCCGTGGTGCTGGGCTTCTTCGCGCTGATGGTGATGGCGTCGTTCCTCCAGGACACCTTCGGCTTCACCTCGCGCCTCAACGCGGTGGTGGCGGGCCTGGGCCTGGCGCTGGCCATCGTGCCGGTCATCTTCACGGTGACGGAGGACGCGCTCACCGCCGTGCCGCGCAGCTACCGCGAGGCGTCGCTGGCGCTGGGCGCCACGCCCTGGGAGACGGCGTGGAAGGTGGTGCTTCCGGCGGCGGCCCCCGGCATCCTCGCCGCGTGCGTGCTGGGCTTCGGGCGCGCCATCGGCGAGACGATGATCGTCCTCATGGCCTCCGGCAACGCGGCCATCGTGTCCGCCAACCTGGGCGACTCCGTGCGCTCGCTGTCCGCCACCATCGCCGCGGAGATGGGCGAGGTGGTGGTGGGCAGCCCGCACTACGCGCTGCTCTTCTTCATTGGCGTGGAGCTGTTCCTGTTCACCTTCATCCTCAACATGCTCGCGGGCGTGTGGACGAAGAAGGTCATCCAGCGGCTCAAGGGAGGTGCGGGGTGAAGCACACCACGCGCAAGGTCGTGGGCCTGTCGCTCGTGTCGCTCACGGGGCTGGCCGCGTTCGTCATGGTCGCGATGCTGGCCCTCATCCTCCTGGACGTCGTCCGGGGCGGCTGGAGCCACGTGTCCTGGCAGTTCCTCTCCCAGGCGCCCTCGGACGGGATGATGGGCGGCGGCATCTTCCCCGCCCTCTTCGGCACCGCGGCGCTCACGCTCCTGATGACCCTGGCCGTGATGCCGGTGGGCGTGCTCACGGCGGTGTACCTGCACGAGTACGCGCCGCCCTCCAGCCTGCTCGCCCGCGCGGTGCGCGTGGCCGTGGCGAACCTGGCCGGCGTGCCCTCCATCGTGTTCGGCCTCTTCGGCCTGGGCTTCTTCATCCTCTTCGTGGGCCGGGGGCTGGACCACGCGCTGGGCTACGAGGAGCTGCACTGGGCCCAGCCGGGCATCCTCTGGGCGTCGCTGACGCTCGCGGTGCTCACCCTGCCCGTCGTCATCGTGTCCACGGAAGAGGCGCTGCGCGCCGTGCCGCAGGACCACCGCACCGCGAGCCTCGCGCTGGGCGCCACCCAGTCGCAGACGCTGGCGCGGGTGGTGCTGCCGGGCGCGCTGCCGGGCATCCTCACCGGCGCGGTGCTGGCCATCTCCCGCGGCGCGGGCGAAGTGGCCCCCATCCTCTTCACCGGCGCCGCCTACTTCCTGCCGGACCTGCCCACGAGCCTGAACTCGCAGTTCATGCACCTGGGCTACCACACGTACGTGCTGGCCACGCAGTCGCCGGACGTGGAGGCCACCCGCCCGCTCTTGTACGCGACGGTGCTGGTGCTGCTCTTGCTCACCTTCGCCCTGAACCTGGTCGCGGTCCTCATCCGCACGCGCACGCGCCGCAAGGCCGCGGCCGGCCACTGACGCTCGTCTCTCCTTTTTCCGCCCATGCCCCTCTCCTCCGCCACGCCGCGCAACAAGATGGAAGCCCGCGAGCTCACCCTGCGCTACGGCAGCAAGGTGGCCATCAAGCAGGTGAGCCTGGCCATCCCAGAGAACAAGGTGACGGCGCTCATCGGCCCGTCCGGCTGCGGCAAGTCCACGTTCCTGCGCTCGCTCAACCGGATGAACGACCTGATTCCGGGCGCCAGCCACGACGGCAGCGTGTTCCTGGACGGCCGCAGCATCCACGACCGTTCGCTGGACGTGGTGGATCTGCGCCGGCGCGTGGGCATGGTGTTCCAGAAGTCCAACCCCTTCCCCAAGTCCATCTTCGAGAACGTCGCCTACGGCCTGCGCGTGGGCGGCCTCAAGGACAAGGCGAAGCTCTCCGCGCGCGTGGAGAAGTCCCTGCGCGGCGCCGCGCTGTGGGACGAGGTGAAGGACCGGCTGGACGAGAGCGCCCTGGGCCTGTCCGGCGGCCAGCAGCAGCGCCTGTGCATCGCGCGGGCGCTCGCGGTGGAGCCGGAGGTGCTGCTCATGGACGAGCCCGCGTCCGCGTTGGACCCCATCGCGACGGCGAAGATCGAAGAGCTCATCCACGAGCTCAAGTCCACGTACACCATCGCCATCGTGACCCACAACATGCAGCAGGCCGCGCGCGTGAGCGACCGGACGGCTTTCTTCTACATGGGCGAGTTGGTGGAGTGCGGTCCCACGGAACAGATCTTCACCAACCCCCACGAGAAGCGCACGGAGGACTACGTCACCGGGAAGTTCGGCTGAACCCCCACGCGACGGAACACGACATGGCGGCCACGCACACCGACAAGGCATTCGAGCAGGACCTGCGCAACCTGCGCGAGAAGCTGCTCGCCATGGGGGCCAAGGTGGAGACCCTCATCGCGCACAGCACCCGCGCCCTCACCGAGCGCGACTCGGCGCTGGCGGAGCAGGTGGTGGGCGCGGACCGCGAGGTGAACCGGCTGGAGGTCGACATCGACGACCTGTGCCGCCGCATCCTCGCGCTGCGCCAGCCGGCCGCGTCCGACCTGCGCCTCATCACCACGGCGCTGAAGATCGTCACCGACCTGGAGCGCATCGGCGACCTGGCGGTGAACATCGCCGAGCGCGCCATGGACCTGAACCAGGTCCCGCCGCTGGCCCCCTACGTGGACACGCCGAAGCTGGCGGAGCTGGCGCAGCAGCAGGTGAAGAAGGCACTGGACGCATTCGTGTCCGGGGACGCGGCCAAGGCGGAGGACGTCCTCAAGGGGGACGACCTGCTGGATGCCCTCTTCCTCAAAATCTTCAACGAGCTGCTGGCCTACATGATGGAGGACTCGCGCAACATCCGCCGGGCCACGGCGCTGATGTTCATCGCGAAGCACCTGGAGCGCATTGGTGACCACGCGCTCAACGTGGCGGAGATGGTCATCTACATGGTGCGCGGCAAGGACGTGCGCCACCCGCGAAGCCGCGACCTCGAGTAGGCGGCTTCACCCGCGTGTCACGGCGAGTTGGCCGTCCCGCCGCCCCGCCGCCCCGGTCCCGCCTTGTGGGGCTTCTAGGGTGGCGACATGCTCATCGCCTCCAGCCTCCTCCTGGCCGCGTCCGCAGTGGGCCTTGTGGCCCTCCTCCTCCAGGCGCTGTTCGTGCGCCGCCACCGCCGCACCGTCCCCGCTGGCCCCACGCACCAGCCCGGCCTGTCCATCCTCAAGCCCCTGTGCGGCGTGGATGACGACCTGGAGGCGAACCTCGCCCAGTTCGCGCGGCTGCCCTACCCCCACTACGAGGTGCTGCTGGGCGTGAAGGACGCGCGCGACCCGGCCTTCGCCGTGGCCCGCGCCGCGGAGGCGAGGTGGCCCCACGTCATGCGTGTGGTGCTCCAGGAGGGCGAGCCCGGCCTGAACCCCAAGGTGAACCAGCTGGTGACGCTGTCGTCGGAGGCCCGCCATGACTTGTGGGTGGTGAGCGACAGCAACACCCGCGTGGGCGAGGGCTACCTGGAGGAGATCGCCGCCGCCTTCGAGGACCCCACGGTGGGCTGCGTGACGCACCCGGTGGCGGGCCTGGGTGAGCGGACCTTCGGTTCGCTCCTGGACAACCTGCACCTGTCCTCCAGCGCGGCGGCGGGGATGATCGCCGCGAAGCACGTGGCGGACCGCGACATCGTGGTGGGCAAGTCCATGGCGCTGCGCCGCGAGGACGTGGAGGCGCTGGGCGGCTTCTTCTCCGTGAAGGACGTGCTGGCGGAGGACTACGTCATTGGCCGGTGGGTGACGCGCAAGCTGGGCAAGCGCGTGGTGCTGGCGCACGCACCCGTGTTCAACGTGTCCCTGCGCAAGAGCGTGGACGCCTTCTTCCAGCGCTACCTGCGCTGGAGCGTCATCCACCGCACAGCGGTATCGCCCTCGACGTACCTGGCGCAGGCGCTGCTCAACCCGGTTCCACTCGCGGTGCTGGGCGCGTTGATCCACCCGTCCGCCCTCACGGGCCTGGCGGCGCTGGCGGTGGCGCTGGGCAAGGTCTGGGTGGACGTGGCGGTCTTCCGCGCGCTGCGGCCCCAGCCGGTGGGGCTGCTCGCGGCGCCCGCGGTGCTGGTGAAGGACGCGCTGCTCTTCGCCGCATGGTGGCATGGCGCGTTCCGGCGCACGGTGGACTGGCGCGGCACGCGCTTGCGCGTGGTGTCAGGCACGCGCCTGGTGCCGATGCGTGCGCGCGGCACTCCCGCGGCGGAGTGGATCCCCAGCAACGGGGTGGGTTGAACGACGCGGGCCCAACTTTTGACGATCCTTCGTACAGCAACCCTCGCCGCCCGCTCACCCGATGCCTATCTCCTTCAGCATGCCTTCCCTGAAGCTGGCGCATCTTTCGGATCTTCATCTGGACATGAGCCGCGAGAGCGATGCCGCGGCGTCCTCACTGGTGAAGGCCCTGGCCGCGCAGGACGTGGATCACGTGGTGGTGACGGGAGACCTCACGCACCGCGGTTCCCACGCGGAGTTCCAGCGCTTCCGTGAACACTTCTCGCCCTGGATGGAGACCGGACGCCTCACCTTCATCCCCGGCAACCATGACCGGCCCGGCGAGGATGTCGGCAGCGGGTTCATGGAGGGACGCAAGGTCCACACGGTGGAGAAGGCGGGACTCTTCCTGGTGTGCGTGGACTCCACCGGTGAGCACAACCGCAACTATTTCCACAGCCATGGCGAACTGACGGAAGGCGTCGTGGACGAAGTGGACCGCGCGCTGGATGCCGCGCCGAAGGACACGCTGGTCGCGGTGCTGCTGCACCACCACGTGATGCCGCTGCCGCTGGAGAGCTTCCCGGAGTGGATCGCCACGAAGTTCGGCCTGCCCCACGCGTCGGAGCTGGCGTTGGGAAGCCGACTGCTGGAGCGCGTGGGCGGCCGGTGTGACCTGGTGCTGCACGGCCACCGGCACATCCCCAACGAGGCGGACCTGGGCAGCCCGGGTGAGCGCGCGCTGCGCGTCTACAACTCCGGCAGCAGCACGGACCTGGGCCGCTTCCGCGTCTTCAGCCACATGGGCGGCCAGCTGGTGGGCCCGCCCGAGTGGGCCCAGGCGTCGGAGCCGGCGAAGCCGCGCACGGCCGTGCACAACGTCAGGCCCGCCCTCCAGTACCTGGTGGGCCAGCTGGGCATGGCGCTCTTCTAGCGCCTGGCTGACTGCCTGCTGGATGGCAGGGCTTCACGCAGGTGTCGCGAATGCCAGCGGGGCCCCGGAAGGTTCTCCCCAGGTCAGGAGGATGCTTGGGGCGACTCGCGGTGGATGACGGTGCTCGGAAGGTCCTGGTCGTGGACGACGACGCGGACTGGCGGGAATTCCTCCGCGTCAGTCTGGAGGACCTTGGCTATGAGACCACCGAGGCTGCGGACGGCCAGGAGGCGCTGGACTCGCTCAAGCGGGGGGAGCGCTTCGGGGTCATGCTGCTGGACCTGAACATGCCGGGCATGAGCGGCCTGGAGGTCGTGGAGAAGCTGCCGCGGGTGTCCACCAACCCGCGCATCGTCTTCCTGACCTCGGCGGCGGCCCAGGATGTGGGCAGCGCACTCATGTCAGGTCCCCACTACTACCTGCCCAAGGGAGCGAGCCGCGATCAATTGTCGCTCCTCCTGCAATCGCTGGGGGTGTAGGACAGGGGACATTGCCCGCCAGCTCTCACTGGCGGGCTGGGTCCAGCCAGGAGGTCCGCCATCGTCACGGAGCTCGTCATCATCCTCTTGCTGGTGCTGGCCAACGGCGTCTTCGCCGGCGCCGAGCTGGGCCTGCTGTCCGTGCGCAAGACGCGGCTGAAGGAGCTGCTGGAGCAGGGCAGCAAGTCCGCGAAGGCGGTGTCGGCGCTGCGGGATGATCCGGAGCGGCTGCTGGCCACGGTGCAGATTGGCATCACGGTGATTGGCTCCACGGCGGCGGCCTTCGGCGGCGCGAGCATCGCGCAGCGGCTTTCGGGGGTGCTCGCGGGGCTGGGCGTGCCGGAGGCCACGGCGAGCCAGGTGTCGTTCGCGCTGGTGGTCGCGCTGGTGTCGTACCTGTCGCTGGTGCTGGGGGAGCTGGTCCCCAAGTCGCTGGCGCTGCGCTTCTCCGAACAGTACGCGCTGACGCTGGGCCGGCCGCTCAAGGCGTTGGCGTGGGTGATGCGCCCGCTGGTGTGGTTCCTCACCGCGAGCTCCAACGTGGTGCTGAAGCTCTTCGGGGACCGGACGAACTTCTCCGAGTCGCGCCTGTCGCCGGACGAGCTGCAGCAACTGGTGGAGGAGGCGTCGAAGCAGGGCACGTTGGATCCGCGCGCGGGCGAGATTGCCTCCCGGGCCTTCGAGCTGGGGGACCTGACGCTGGGCGAGGTGATGGTGACGCGCGAGCACATCGTCGCGCTGCGCCGCCACGCGAGCACGGAGGAGATCCGCCAGGTGCTGCTGGAGCACGGGCACTCGCGCATGCCGGTGTACGAGGGCACCATCGACAACGTGGTGGGCTACATCGTGGCCAAGGACCTGCTGGGCGTGGCCTGGGAGGCGAACCTCATCGTCCTGGAGGACGTGCTGCGCCCGCCGCTGTTCCTGGTGGAGTCCATGCGCGCCATCGCGGCGATGAAGGAGCTGCAGCGCCGGCGCATGCAGCTGGCGGTGGTGGTGGACGAGCACGGCGGCGTGGTGGGGCTGGTGACGGTGGAGGACCTGGTGGAGGAGCTCGTCGGAGACATCCTCAGCGAGTCCGAGACGCCCGAGGAGCTGGTGCGCCGCGAGGGCCCCACCGTCGCGGTGGTGCAGGGCGAGGCGAGCCTGCGCGAGGTGAACCGCGCGCTGGGGCTGGAGCTGGAGGAGAGCGAGGACTACTCCACCGTCGCGGGCCTGTGCATCGCGCTGGCGGGGGGCGCCATCCCGGAGAAGGGTGCGAGGCTGTCACTGCCGGACGGCACGCTGCTGGAGGTGGTGGAGGCGTCGCCGCGCCGCGTGCGCGAGGTGCGCTTCCATCTTCCGGAAACTCCCGTTCAAACGGAGGCATGACCCGTTCGCGGGACCACCTCCTCCGTGAGAATCCGGACGGGGGACCCACTGAGCTGTTGGCGATGACGCACTGAGTCGTTATAAACCCGGGAGGGACGCCCTCGCCCCGGGAGGCTCACGCAGCGGATGCAGTCATCGCCCCCACGCATCGCGTTCGCCATCGAGACGACGCTCGGCAACGCGGTGTTCCTGGAGAACCTCAAGCGGGGCCTGGCGCGGCGCGACGACATCACGCCGGTGTGGCTGCCCATCGACGAGCACGCGGACGACGTCTGGGAGCAGCTGCCGCTGGTGCGCTCGCGGCTGTCGGTGCGCGGAGGGCTGCGGACACGCAGCGCGCTGAACCAGGCCTTCGCGAAGGAGCCGGTGAGCGCCGCGGTGGTGCACACGCAGCGGATGGCGCACCTGGCGCACGACTTCATGCGCCGCGTGCCCAGCGTCATCTCCACGGACGCGACGCCGAGCGGGCTGGAGGACTACCTGCGCTACTACGGCCTGCCCACGCAGCACGCGGGCTGGGTGGGCCGGGCGAAGAACGCGCTGCACCGGCGCACGTACGCCATCGCGAAGGGGATGCTGTCCTTCTCCGAGTTCACCAAGCGCTCCCTGGTGGAGGAGTACGGCGTGCCCGACGCGAGCGTGCACGTGGTGTGGCCCAGCGTGGACACGACGCTGTGGCGCCCCGCGCCGGAGAAGAAGCCCCGGGACGGCGTGGTGCGGCTGCTCTTCGTGGGCGGCGACCTGGGGCGCAAGGGCGGCAAGCTGCTGCTGCGCTGGGCGCGCGAGACGCGGCGGAAGAACTGGCAGCTGGACCTGGTGACGTCCGAAACCTTCGAGGCACCGCCGGGCGTGCGCGTGCACGTCGGCGTGCAGCCGAACTCGCCGGAGCTCATCGGCCTGGCGCAGGCGGCGGACCTCTTCGTGCTGCCGACGATGGCGGACATGTCGTCGTGGGCCATCGCGGAGGCGAAGGCCGCGGGCCTGGCGGTGGTGTCCACGCCCGCGGGTGGCGTGGGGGAGCTGGTGCGCGACGGCGTGGACGGGCGCATCGTACCGGTGGGCGACTATGGAGCGCTGGCGAACACGCTGGACACGCTGGTGGGGCACCCGGACACGCTGGAGGCCATGGGCCGCGAGGCCCGCCGCATGGCCGAGGCGCACATGGACCTGGACACGACGTGCTCGCGGATGGTCGCGTTCATCCGCCACGTGACCGGCGTCTGAGCGGGACATGCCCTCCACGCACCCTGCCCTGTCGCATGTCCACGAGCAGGCCCGGGGAGGCCCGCTGGATCGACGGCTGCGCGTCACGCTGCACTTCCATCCGGATGCCCTCTTCGAGGGCGGCGGCATCCTGGCGGCGATGCGGCGTGACGGCCGGTACCGCTCCCAGTTCGAGACGCGCACGAGCAACGGCGGGCTCACGGCCTTTCCCGAGGGAGCCCGCTGGCGGTGGGAGAGCCGGCTCTTCAACGGCTTCTATGATCAGCGCGGTGGCCACGAGCGCCCCAAGTACGGCTCGCTGAACTTCCGGGCGGATCCCTACGGGGGCTCACCGCGTTTCGGCTCCAGCTACTTCCGGCTGACGGAGGAGCCCCTGGACCGCACCAGCTTCTGCTTCCCGGACAGCGTCTTCGAGCCCACGTCCTTCGGAACCTCCGAGCGGATGGCGCTCATCGAGCTGGCGGAGGCCACGCCGCTGGAGGATCCGCTGGACGGGTATGTCGAAGCGCACGTCCATGGTGACCTGCGGCTCCCGGACGACGCCGAGGCGCTGGTGCTGGACCCCAGCTACCGGGGGACCCACGTCGAAGAGGAGGCCCGCGCGCTGGGCGTCGGCCTGGAGTGGCATCCAGGCTACGCCGTCACGGTGGAGGCGCTGCGCCCCCACGCGGGCTACCGGGGTGACGACATCCTCCGGCTCGCGGAGCGGGTCGCGGGCAACGACATGCTCACGCCGTTCATCCTCGGCAGGGCGCGTTCAGACCCGTCCGTGGAGCCACAGCAGCTCAAGAAGCTCTGGCACTGCGTGGCCCGCTTCGGGCGGGCCTGGGACTGGCCCGCACCGACCGGGTGATTCCGCAGCCATCCAGCTGTCATCCGCCAATGGCCATCCAGTTCGCCCAGACCGCATGAATCGTCGTGTCGGCCCACGTATAAACCTGGATGACACAGGAATCGTTATACACCTCTGTCACGTGCATCCCGACGCGATGACTACTGCCGCTGATATCAAAGGACAGTACAGAGAGATGCACGGCAGGCGGGGACGCGAAGCTCTTCCCGAACCGCACCGGGATGACCTTGGGGGAATTCACGGCGGTGAGGTTCGCGGCATAGATCGTTCCCATGCGGATCGTGAGTCCACCCGCCTCGACAATCCGGTTGCTCTCCCCCACCGGGATGTTCGGAACCTCCTTCGAGCCGCGGATCTCGTTCGGATTCACCTCAGCCATGAGCGCATCCCCCAGCCGCACAGACGAAGAACAGCCAAGCCATTCGAGCAACAGCTGTAGTTCTAGATAAGGAAGACACCGGACGCCCAGTGCACCTCCGGGCTGGGTCAATGCGTGACACCAGACTGCGCGGCCTCGCCGCGAGGGAGTGGGCGAGCTCCGGCTCCAGGCGCTGAAGCAGTTGCCACTCCAGCTCACGGTCCCGTTCCGACGAGACGCGCCGCGCCCCCTGGATGACATCCGGTTGGTATTCCAGCTGCGGGTCCGCCTGTCCGGGCCGGCTCGGGGCGACGACGTCTTCCGAGGGTTCATGGAGCCAGGCTCCCGAGGAGGTGAGGCAAGGCCATCACCTGGGACGCCCATCCCCCGCCTGCATACCGCCGAGAGGCCCGGCCCCAAAAGCAAAGGCCCGGAATCCCTGGGATTTTCCCAGTGATTCCGGGCCCTTACATCTGCGCGCGATGCAGGATTCGAACCTGCGGCCTTTGGCTCCGGAGGCCAACGCTCTATCCAGCTGAGCTAATCGCGCAGAACCGCTTTCCGGTGCCGGAGGAGTAACCGAAGTCCCCAGACGACGCAAGCACGCTTTCCTGACCCGGCCGCGCGTGACGGCTCCTGTACAGAGGCCTCGCGTGCCCCGCATGTCCTCCCCGCGTGATGGACTAGACCCGGGGACATGAACCGCGCTCCCCTGCTATCCGCCTGTCTCCTCGCCGCCTGCCTGGCCTGCACGGAGTCACCCCCGACGCCCGCGGCGTCTTCCGCCCCGAGCCCGACCATGCCCACCCCGCCCAAGCCCGCTCCGCCCCCTGCCCCACCTGCATCCAAGCCCGAGGCGCCCCGCGCCCCGGCCGCGGCGTCGTGCTCGGCGAGCCGGCTGAGCCCCATCCCCAAGCCCACCGCGAAGCCCCTGCCCCCGGCCGTCGCCTCCATGCGCGAGCGCATCATCAAGGCCGCCGTGGCGTGCGACTACGCGGGCCTCCAGAAGCTGGGCGACGAGAAGGGCCCGAGCGTGCGCTTCTCCTACGACCCCGACCAGGACATGGCCACCACCTGGCGCATCCAGGAGGAGTGGAAGGACAGCCCGCAGCCCGTGCTGGCGCGGCTGGTCCACGTGCTCAACCTGCCCTTCTACCAGGAGGGCAATCTCTACTGGTGGCCCACCGCCTTCCGCGAGGGCGCCACCGACGCGGACTTCGCCCTGCTCAAGGGCATCTACCCGGACGAGATGATCACCGACATGCGCAAGGAGAAGAGCTACATCGGCATGCGCGTCGGCATCTCCGCGGACGGCGACTGGCAGGCCGCCATCCAGGGCGATTGAGCCCCCGCCGCTTCAGTCCTCCGTGACGAAGCGCGCGACGGCCTCCATGACCTCCTCGTCGCCCACCATCGCGACGTGGTCCGCCTTCGTCTCCAGCCGGTCCACGTGGAGCGGCACCGGAGGCATGGCCCGCGTCGTGAGCACGGAGCCGTCGCCGTCCGCGAGCACCGGGTCCTCGAACGTGGGCTTCCCGTCGATGACCCGGAAGGACTTGATCAACGGATGCCCCACGCCCACCACCGCCAGCGTGCGGAAGGGCGGCGGCGGCCCCTCGCGCTCGGACAGGGCCCGCGACAAGCCCGAGCGCGCCTCCAGCATGCGCTCCAGCCACTGGCGATACGCGGGCAGCTCGCGCACGGCCGCGTCCTGGAACACGCCCCACCCGCCGTCCACCCACGCCTCCGGCCGGTACGCGTCGAACGCCACCGGCTGACCGCTCGCGTCCACGAAGAAGTCGCTTTGCGCGGGCAGCAACTGGAACGCGGACGCGAAGGTGAAGAGCGCCTCCGGGGACAGGAGCGCCCGGTTGCGCCCCACCGGCGTGCCCAGGGTGAAGTCGTCGAACATGCCCGGCGCGCCCCGGAACGGCGTGCCCAGGAACACCACACGCTTCACGTGCCGCGCGCCCGCCCACGTGGGCTCGCCCGTGTCGTCGCCGGTGCCGTAGCGCAGGCAGTGCAGCGTGACGAGCCCGCCCATGCTGTGCGCCACCAGGTTCACCTTCACCCGGCCGCCCCGCGACGCCGCGAGTTCCTCCAATAGCGCGCACAGCCGCTTCGCCGTCACGCGGTTGTCCTGGCGCCAGTCGTAGTCGAAGACCATGAAGCCCGGCAGGCGCTCGCGCGCGAACTCCTGGAAGCGCTTGTAGATGTCGTAGCGCGCCACCCACGGCAGCACCGTGAAGCGCGTCATCGGCCCGTCCACCTCCAGCGCGCCGAAGTTCGGCGCCGGCCGCTGCCCGGGAAACGGCAGCGCCAGCGAACGCTCTCCGCGCGTCAGCAGGTCACCCACGGACACCCACGCCCGCTCGCGCTCCGCGTCCGCCGTGGCCAGGAACGATCCCCGGTAGCCGTGGATGAAGACCGTCACCTCGTCGCCCGTGGGCGGAGGCAGGGCGACGCGAGAGGCCGTGCAGGCGCTCAGCAACATCAGGAACGGCACCGGGAGCAGACGCATGCGGCGCACCCTCTCCCCCGGCGCCCCTCCCACGCAAGCTCCCTGGCGACGCGGGCGCTGACGCGTCAGCCGCCCACTCCGGCGCGTCAGGTCCCGGACTGACGGGTCAGGACTGCCCTCCCGGACAGCTGCGGACTCCCGGCAGGCCGGCTTGCATCCCATGGCCTGTCCCGTGCAAAAGGCGCGGAGCACGCCCGGCCCGGGTCAAGGGAGTTCGAGCCATGGATGAAATCGTCGTTCAATTGAAGTCACTTGCCCTCACCGAAGCACTGCCGCTGCTGCTCAAGGTCATTGGCGCGCTGTTCATCTGGTTCATCGGGCGGGCCGTCATTGGCGGCTTCCGCAAGGTGCTGGACATGGGGCTGCAGCGGCGGCAGCTGGACGCCACGCTCATCCGCTACGTCGGCTCGCTCTTCAGCGGCACGCTCACCCTGATGCTGATCATCGGCATCCTGGGGGTGATGGGCGTGGAGACGACGTCCTTCGCCGCCCTGATCGCCGCCGCGGGTATCGCCATCGGCGCCGCCTGGTCCGGGCTGCTCGCCAACTTCGCGGCGGGCGTCTTCCTGCTGGTGCTGCGGCCCTTCCGCGTGGGCGAGGCGATTGAAGCTGGCGGCGTCACGGGCATCGTCCAGGAGATCGGCCTGTTCGTCACCACGCTCGACACGGCGGACAACGTGCGGATCTCCGTGGGCAACAACAAGATGTTCAGCGACAACATCATCAACTTCAGCCACCACTCGCAGCGCAAGCTGACGGTCAAGGTGCCGCTGATGCACGGCGTGGACGTGCGGGTGCTCCAGCAGGCGCTGCTGGACCGCATGCCTTCGGTGAAGGGCGTCCAGGAGAGGCCCGCGCCCCAGGTGGAGATCGAGGAGTTCACGCTCCAGGGGCCGGTCCTGACGGTGAGTGTCTTCTGCAAGCCCACCGAGTACAGCGACACGCAGGCCAACGTCGGTGAGGCGATCGCGGAGACCCTCTTCATCGCGGGCTACACCGTGCCCATGCCCGCCACCCTGGCCTCGCCGCGGGCACTCGCGAAGGCGGGCTGAAGCCAGACACGCGCCATCAACGGGAGGCGCCCACGCCTCCCGTCAGTGCCTCCAGCAGCGAGGCAGCGTCGAAGGCGCCATCGTGCCGGTGGCCGTTGGCGAAGAAGGTCGGCGTGCCGTTCACGCCGCTGCGCACGCCGTCCATGAAGTCCCGGTGCACGCGCTCCTCGAACCGGTGCGAGTCCAGGTCCGCGCGGAAGCGGTCCAGGTCCAGCGCCAGCAGCTTCGCGAGCTCCAGCAACCCGGGCCGCTCCAGCATGTCCTGGTGTTCGAAGAGCAGGTCGTGCATCTCCCAGAAGCAGCCCTGCGCATCCGCGGCGGAAGCAGCCTCCGCCGCCTGGAGGGCCTGCGGGTGCGCCTGCGTCAGCGGGAAGTCGCGGAACACGAACCCCAGCCGCGAGCCCAGGCGCGCCTGGAGCTGCTTCACCTCCCCGTAGGCCGCGCCGCAGTAGGGGCACTGGTAGTCGCCGTACTCCACCAGGATGACGGGCGCGTCGCGCGGTCCCTGGATGCGGTCGTCGGGGCCCAGGGGTCTGCGCAGCCGGCTCACGGGCGTGCCTCTTCCGGTGCCGCGCGCGCGGACAGGTCCTCCAGCGCCTCCAGCACGCCGTCCACGCCAGGGTTCACCCCGGGCGGCGACACGTGCGACCAGGCGACGACGCCGTCGCCGTCCAGCACGTAGAGGGCTCGCTCGCAGACGCCTTCGGACTCCCGCCACGCGTGGTAGCGCCGCGACATCTCACCCTTGGGGTGGAAGTCCGCGAGCAGCGGGAAGCGCAGCTTGCGCTCCTTCGCGAACGCGAGGTGTGACCACACGCTGTCCACCGACACGCCGAACACCCGCGCGCCATGCCGATGGAACTCCGGAAGCAGCTCGTTGAAGAGGGCCAGCTCGTCGCTGCACACCGGGCTGAAGTCCGCGGGGTAGAAGACGAGCACCATGGGCGAGCCCGAGCAGTCCGCCAGGGACACCCGCGTGTCGGGCGTGACCGCGAGCTGGAACGGAGGGGCCGGCGTACCGGGGGGCAGCGGGCGCGACGGGGCAGGCGTGGAAGGGGCCATGAGAGGAGTCCTCGCTGGCCAGAATCTGGGAGGGCCCCACCGCGCTCGCACCAGACGGTCGGCAGGCCCTGATCCCGCTCCCCCTCCAGACGGGGAGGCGACCCCGTGGGCGGGTCCCTCTCTGGAGCAGGCTGGAGGTTCTTCCTGAAACGACTTCTGGAAGCTCAACTCTTCCCGCAAATACACGTATTCACTCAGGGTTCCAGCGAGCCGTCCCCATGACAGGTCGCCCGCCCAAGAATAATATGGCGAGTGTGGATTTGACCCACCCCGCGCATTCCCTGGGAAAGCAGCGCAGGGCGTCAATCCCGAATCAACAGCAGGCCTGAGTTCCCGCGAATGTCACCGCCCCGGGTGACGCTCGCGCTGGCGTCCCCCAGCGTGGAGTCCATCGAGATGAGCAACGAGCTGTCGAAGCGGATCGCCAACCTCTCACCGGAGAAGCGCGCCGAGCTGCTCAAGAAGATGGCCGCGCAGAAGGCCGTCGCGGGCAACACCGTGCAGGGCATCCCGGTGCGGGACCGCTCGCATCCGCTGCCGCTGTCGTTCGCCCAGCAGCGCCTGTGGTTCATCGATCAGCTGCAGCCCGGCAGCCCTCTCTACAACGTGCCCATGGCGGTGCGGCTGGAGGGCGCGCTGGACGTGGCCGTGCTGGAGCGCGCCCTGCGCGAGGTGGTGCGCCGCCACGAGGTGCTCCGCACCACCTTCCGCGAGGACGCCTCGGGCCAGCCCGTGCAGGTGGTGTCGCCGGAGCCGGTGCTCACGCTGGAGCACCACCACGCGGTGGGCTCGGCGGAGACAGCGTGGCGCCTGGCGCGTGAAGCGGCGGCGCGGCCCTTCGATCTCGCCAACGGCCCGCTGCTGCGCACACTGCTGCTGACGTGGGCGCCGGGAGAGCACCTGCTCGCGGTGGTGGTGCACCACATCGTCTCCGACGGCTGGTCCATGACGCTGCTCGTGCGCGAAGTGGCGCTGCTCTACGGCGCCTTCGTGCGAGGCCAGCCCGCCCCGCTGCCGCCCATGGGCGTGCAGTACGCGGACTTCGGCGTCTGGCAGCGCGAGTGGCTGCGGGGCCCTCGGCTGGAGAAGCAACTCGATTACTGGAAGCGGCAGCTGGCCGGGGTTCCCTCCGCGCTGGAGCTGCCCACGGACCTGCCCCGCCCCGCGGCCCGCAGCGGCCGGGGCGCCCGGCATGACGTGCTGCTGCCTCGCGAGTTGACGGAAGGGCTGAAAGCGCTGGCGCAGCAGGAGGGCGCCTCGCTCTTCATGGTGCTGCTCACGGGCTGGCAGATGCTGCTGTCGCGCTACGCGGGGCAGGAGGACGTGACGGTGGGCTCGCCGGTGGCGGGGCGCGACCGCGGCGAGGTGCAGGGCCTCATCGGCCTGTTCGTCAACACGGTGGTGCTGCGCACGCAGGTGGAGCCCGCCGCGTCCTTCCGCGCGCTGCTGCGCCAGGTGCGCGAGACGGTGCTCGCGGCCCATGAGCACCAGGAGTTCCCCTTCGAGCGGCTGGTGGAGGAACTGCGGCCGGAGCGCACCCAGGGGCGCACGCCGTTCTTCCAGGTGATGCTCACGCTCCAGGCGTCCCTGCGCGGCGCGGCCTCCGTGGAGGGCGTGAAGCTGGAGGCGCTGGAGCTGGACACGCACACGTCGAAGTTCGACCTGATGCTCCAGGTGCTGGAGACGGAAGGCGGCCTCAAGGGCTTCCTGGAGTACGACGCGGACCTCTTCACCGCGTCCACGATGGCGCGCATGGCGGAGCACCTGCGCGTGCTGCTGGAGGGCGCCGTCCGCCGTCCGCAAGAGGCCGTGGGCCGGCTGCCGCTGCTCACCGACGCCGAGCGCCACGAGGTGCTGCGCGCCTGGCAGCCGCCCCGCCCCGTCCCGCTGCCGTGGACGTCGCAGCACGGCGCCTTCGAGGCGCAGGCGGACCTGACGCCGGACGCCATCGCCGCGACCTTCGGCGACGCGTCGCTCACGTACGCGCAACTGGAGGCACGCGCGTCGCGGCTGGCGCGTCACCTGCGCCGGCTGGGCGTGGGCACCGAGGTGCGCGTGGGCCTGTGCGTGGAGCGCTCGCTCGACATGCTGGTGGCGGTGCTCGCCGTGCTGAAGGCCGGGGGCACCTACGTGCCGCTGGACCCGGCGTTCCCCACGGACCGCCTGGCGTACATGGTGGAGAGCAGCGGGATGCCGGTGCTGGTGTCGCAGCGCTCGCTGGAGTCCCTCCTGCCGCCGCACTCGGCGCGCGTGGTGCTGCTGGACGGGGACGCGGAGGCCATCGCGGCGGAGGACGGCTCGCCGCTGCGTGACGCGGTGCCGGCGGAGGCCGTGGCGTACGTGCTCTTCACCTCCGGCAGCACTGGCCGCCCCAAGGGCGTGCAGGTGCCGCACGGCGCGGTGGCGCGCTTCCTGGCCGCGCTGCGCGAGACGACGGGCATGTCCGCCCGGGACGTGCTGGTGGCCGTCACCACGCTGTCGTTCGACATCGCGGTGCTGGAGCTGTTCCTGCCGCTGTCGGTGGGTGGGCAGGTCGTCATCGCGTCGCGCGACATCGCCGTGGACGGCTCGCGGCTGGCGGGCCTGCTGCGCGAGCGCGGCGCGACGGTGCTCCAGGCCACCCCCAGCACCTGGCGGCTCCTGCTGGAGACGGACTGGCGCGACCCGGGGCTGACGGCGCTCACCGGCGGCGAGGCACTGCCACGCGAGCTGGCCGAGTCGCTGCTCCAGCGCTGCCGCGCGCTGTGGAACGTGTACGGCCCCACGGAGACGACGGTGTGGTCCACCGCGCACGCGGTGGCGTCGGGCACGGGCAGCGTGCCCATCGGGCGGCCCATCTCCGGCACGCAGGTGTACGTGCTGGACAGCGGGCTGAACCCGGTACCGCGCGGCGTGCCGGGCGAGCTGTTCATCGGTGGCGAGGGCGTCACCCGGGGCTACCTCCACCGGCCGGACCAGACGGCGGAGCGCTTCATCCCGGACGCGTACGGCGGCGTGCCGGGCCTGCGCGTGTACCGCACGGGTGACCGCGTGCGGTGGGCCGCGGACGGCGTGCTGGAGTACCTCAACCGCGTCGACAACCAGGTGAAGCTGCGCGGCTACCGCATCGAACTGGGTGAGATTGAAGCGGTGCTGAGCCAGGCCCCCGGCGTGCGCGACGCCGCCGTGGTGGTGCGCGGCAGCGCGGCCGACGCGCGCCTCGTGGGCTACGTGGTGGCGCGTCCCGGCCAGATGCTGGAATCCCCGGCCCTGCGGGCCCTCCTGAAGGAGCGGCTGCCCGAGTACATGGTGCCGTCCGCGCTGGTCGTGCTGGACGCCATGCCGCTGACGCCCAACGGGAAGGTGGACCGCAAGGCCCTGCCCGCGCCGGACGTGTCCACGGAGGCCGCGCGCGAGTTCGTCGCGCCCCGCACGCCGATGGAGGCCCAGGTCGCGGAGCTCTACGCGTCGCTGTTGAACGTGCAACGGGTGGGCGCGACGGACAGCTTCTTCGAGCTGGGCGGCCACTCCCTGCTCGCCACGCGGCTGACGTCGCGGCTGCGCACGGCGTACCAGGTGGACCTGCCCCTGCAGGCATTGTTCGAGTCCCCCACGGTGGCGGAGCTGGCGGCGCGCATCGCGTCCTCCGCGAGGGATCCGCGCTTCGCCGGCCCGCCCCCGGTGGTGCCGGTGCCGCGCACGCGGAAGCTGCCTGCGTCCTTCGCGCAGCAGCGCCTCTGGGTGCTGGAGCAGTTCGACCCGGGCTCGGCCGCGTACAACATGCCGTTCTCGCTGCGGCTGACGGGGGCGCTGAACCTGGAGGCCCTGCGCCGCGCCCTGGAGCTGGTGGTGCACCGGCATGAGTCGCTGCGCACCACCCTGCGCGCGGACGCGGACATGCCCCTGCAGGTCATCGCGCCGCCCGAGCCGCTGGTGCTGCCGGTGGTGGACCTGCGCGCCCTGTCGCCGGAGCAGCGCGACGCGGAGGTGAAGCGCCGCACGGAGCTGGAGGTGCGGCTCCCGTTCAACCTGGAGCAGGGACCGCTGCTGCGCGTGTCGACGCTGGTGCTGGACGCGCAGGAGCACCTGGTGCTGCTGACGATCCACCACGCCGTCTTCGACGGCTGGTCCATGAGCATCCTGATGCGGGAGCTGTCGGAGGCCTACCGGGCCCTGGTGGCGGGGACGCAACCCGTCCTGCCCGCGCTGCCCTTCCAGTACGCGGACTTCGCGGTGTGGCAGCGCCAGTGGCTGTCGGGCGCGGAGAAGGAGCGGCAGCTCGGCTGGTGGCGCCAGCAACTGGAAGGAATGCCGTCCGTGCTGGAGCTGCCCACGGACCGTCCGCGAGGCCCGCGCGAGGCGCATCCCGGCGCCCTGATGCAGGTCGCGTTCCCCCTGGGGCTGACGCAAGCCGTGGAGGCCCTCTGCGTGCGCGAGGGCATCACGCCCTTCATGTTCCTGCTCGGCGCGCTCCAGGTGCTGATTGGCCGCTACTCCGGACAGGACGACGTGAGCGTTGGCTCCTCCGTGGCGGGCCGCAACGACGCGCAACTGGAGGGACTGCTCGGGTTCTTCATCAACACGCTCGTGCTGCGCACCCGGATGGGCGGCGAGCCCACCGTGCGGGAGCTGCTGGGCCGCGTGCGCACCACCACGCTGGGGGCGCTCGCGAACCAGTACGTGCCGTTCGAAGAGCTCCATCCGATGCGCAACCTGCGCGATTCGCCGTTGTTCAACGTGCTGTTCCTCATGCAGAACATCCCGGAGGTGGACCTCTCGCTCGCGGGCGTGAAGGTGCACGTCGAGGAGCGCACGGGCGCGTCCGCGAAGTTCGACCTCACGCTCTCGCTGTCGCGCACCGAGAAGGGCTTCACGGGAGAGCTGGAGTACGACACCGACCTCTTCGACAGGTCCACCGTCGCGCGGATGATGGGGCACCTGCGGCTGCTCGTGGAGGGCTTCGTCGCGAAGCCGGAGCAGCGGGTGTCGTCGCTGCAACTGCTGTCGGGAGAAGAGCGCGAGCAGGTGCTTGTGGCATGGAACGCCACGCGGGCGCCGTTCCCGGAGGCGTGCGTGCACTCGCTCTTCGAAGCACAGGTGCGCGGTGCGCCCGAGGCAGTAGCCGCGGTATTCGAGGGCTCGCGGCTGACGTACGCGCAACTGGACGCGCGCGCCAACCAGCTCGCCCACGCCCTGCGCCGTCGCGGCGTTTGGCCCGAGGTCCGCGTCGCGCTCAGCGTCGAGCGTTCGCTCGACATCGTCATCGGCCTGCTCGGCATCCTGAAGGCCGGTGGCGCCTGGGTGCCCGTGGATCCGCTGCTGCCCCGTGAGCGGCTGGCCTTCATGCTGGAGGACAGCGCCGCCCAGGTGCTCGTCACGCAGCAGCCGCTGGTGGACCGCTTCCCGGAGACGCTGCATGGCCGTGCGCTCTGCCTGGACACGGAGCGCGGTGCTCTCGCCGAGGAGTCCACGGAGGCGCCCAGCACGGGCGTGACGCCCGCGAACATGGCGTACCTGCTCTACACGTCGGGCAGCACGGGTACGCCCAAGGGCACGGCGGTGGAACACCGCAGCGTCGCCAACCTCGTCACCCACGAGGCGGTGGCCTACGGCATCGGGCCCGGCAGCCGCGTGCTCCAGTTCGCGAGCCTCAGCTTCGACCTGTCGGTGGAGGAGATCTTCACCACGCTGTGCAACGGCGCCACGCTGGTGCTCGCGCCGCTGGAGAAGTTGATGCCGGGCGCGCCCCTGCCCGTGCTGCTGCGCGAGCAGGAGCTGAGCGTCGTCAGCCTCACGCCCGCGGCACTGGCGGCCACGTCGTCCGAAGGGCTGCCCGAGGTGCGCACCGTCATCTCCGGCGGTGAGGCGCTGCCCGCGGACGTCGTCGCCCGCTGGGCGCCGGGGCGCAGGTTGATCAACACCTACGGCCCCACGGAGGCCACCGTCATCGCCACGCTCGGTGATGTCGCTGCGGGCAACGGCGTTCCGTCCATCGGCAAGCCGCTGGCGAACGTACGCGTCTACGTGCTCGATCCGCGAGGGCAGCCGGTGCCCGTGGGCGTGCGCGGTGAGCTGCACATCGGTGGCGTGGGCGTCGCGCGTGGGTACGCGGGACGTCCGGGCCTCACCGCCGAGCGCTTCGTGCCGGACGCATTCTCGGGGGAAGAGGGCGCTCGCCTCTATCGCACGGGCGACGTGGTGCGCTGGCGCGCGGATGGACAACTGGACTTCGTCGGGCGCATCGACGCACAGGTGAAGGTGCGTGGTTTCCGCATCGAGTTGGGTGAAGTCGAAAGCGCCCTGCGTGCCGCCCCGTCCGTGAAGGACGCCGTGGTGCTGGCCCGTGAGGACGCTCCAGGCGACAGGCGGCTGGTGGCCTACGTCGTGGGCGAAGCGCTCGATGTCTCCGCCCTCCGTGCCCACCTCAAGCAGCACCTGCCCGAGTACATGGTGCCCGCCGCCTTCGTCTCCCTGGAGACGCTGCCGCTGACGTCCAACGGCAAGGTGGATCGCAAGGCGCTGCCTGCCCCGGACGCGAGCCTGCTTCGCGCCTCGCAAGCCTACGAAGCACCGGCGACGCCGCTGGAGGAGAAGCTCGCGGCGCTCTGGAGCGAAGTGCTCCGCGTGCCCACCGTGGGCCGCACGGACAACTTCTTTGAATTGGGCGGTCACTCACTGCTCGCCACCCAGCTGGTGGCCCGTGTGCGCGCCACGTTTGGCGTGGAGTTGCCGCTCCGCACTCTCTTCGAGGCCCCCACCATCTCGGCTCTCGCGGAGAAGTTGCAGCGGGCGTCTACCGGCACACGGCTTCCGCCACTGACGCGCACGCGCACCGAAGGCCCCCAGCCGCTCTCCTTCGCCCAGCAGCGCCTCTGGTTCCTCGATCAACTGGCGCCGGACGACGCGTCCTACAACCTGCCCGTCGCGCTGCGCCTCCTGGGACGCCTGGACGTGGAAGCCCTGCGCCGTGCTTTCGAGGCGCTGGTGGCGCGCCACGAAGCCCTGCGCACTACGTTCTTCGAGCACGAAGGCCAGCCCTTCCAGCGCATCCATTCGCCGGCTGCGTGGGCGCTCCCCGTGGAGGACCTGTCTGGCTTGGACGATTCCGCGCGCGAAGCGGAGACGGTGCGGCTTGCTACTCGCGAGGCCCGGCAGCCCTTCCACCTCGTCCACGGTCCGCTGCTGCGCACCGCGCTGCTGCGCCTGGCCGAGGAGACACACGTCCTCCTCGTGACGATGCACCACATCGTCTCCGACGGCTGGTCCATGGGTGTCCTCGTGAAGGAGCTGGCCACGAGCTACGCCGCCTTCACCGCTGGCCGTGAGCCTTCACTTGCTCCTTTGCCGGTGCAGTACGCGGACTTCGCCCTCTGGCAGCGCGAGTGGCTGCAGGGCGAGACGCTGGAGTCGCAGCTCGGCTACTGGAAGCGGCAGCTGGCCGGGGCCCCCTCGGCGCTGGAGTTGCCCACGGACCGTCCTCGTCCGCCCGTCCAGTCGCGTCGTGGCGCCACGCTGCCCGTGCATTTCCCCTCGGAGCTGACGGACTCGCTGCGAAGCCTCGCCCAGCGGGAGGGCGCGACGCCCTTCATGCTGCTGCTCTCCGCCTTCCAGTTGCTGCTCTCTCGCTACTCCGGCCAGGACGACATCAGCGTCGGCTCTCCCATCGCCGGCCGCACCCACGCCGAGGCCGAAAGCCTCATCGGCTTCTTCGTCAACACGTTGGTGTTGCGCGCCCACGTGCGCCCGGAGGACTCGTTCCGTCAACTGCTCTCCCAGGTGAAGTCCACCACCCTCGCGGCCTACGAGCACCAGCACGTCCCCTTCGAGAAGCTGGTGGAAGTCCTCCAGCCGTCGCGAGACTTGAGCCGCAGCCCGCTCTTCCAGGTGATGCTTGTCCTGCAGAATGCCCCCGCCGAGGCACTGCGCGTCCCGGGCATGGCCTTCCAGCCCATCCCCCTGGAGGGCAACTCCTCCCGCTTCGACCTGGCCCTCACCCTCTTCGAGGTGCCCCAGGGCCTCACCGGCTTCCTCGAGTACAGCACCGACCTCTTCGACGCGGCCTCCGTCCAGCGTCTCATGGGCCACTTCGCGGTCCTCCTCTCCGCCCTCGCCGCCAAGCCCGACGCCCGCGTCTCCTCCCTGGAGATGCTCACCGCTTCCGAGCGCCAGCAGCTTCTCATCGAGTGGAATGAGACGGACGTCGCCTTCCCGCGCGACACCTGCATCCACCACGTCATCGCCGAGCAGGCCCGCCGCGCGCCAGATGCCATTGCTGTACGCATGGGCGAGCGAAGCGTCACCTACGCAGGCCTCGACACTTGGGCTCACAGCCTCGCCGTCCAGTTGCACGCGGCGGGTGTCTCCCGAGGTGACCGCGTCGCCGTCCTCGCCGAGCGTTCGCCTGAATTGGTGGCGGGCTTGCTGGCCGTCCTCAAGGTGGGCGCCGCCTACGTCCCCATCGCTCCTGGCGTCCCGCCGGAGCGCCTCACCTTCATGCTGGAGGACTCCGCTGCCTCCGTCCTCCTCACCCAGCAGCACCTACGGCCCTCTCTGCCCGCGCTTTCCGCGCGCGTCCTCTCCCTGGAGATGGAAGAGGGTGCGGCAGCGCGGCAGCCGCTGCCCGTGGCAGCCGTGGGCCCGCAGGACCTGGCCTACGTCATCTACACCTCCGGCAGCACCGGCCGGCCCAAGGGCGTCGCCGTCCACCACCGCGCGTTGATGAATCTCGTCTCCTGGCACCAGCGCACCTATTCGCTGTCGCCGGACGACTCCACCGCCCTCACCGCCGGCGTCGCCTTCGACGCCTCCACCTGGGAGGTGTGGCCCTCTCTTGCCTCCGGCGCCAGCCTCGTCATCCCGCCGGACGCCGTGCGCGCGGAGCCCTCTCAACTGCTGCGGTGGATGGCCCGCGAGGCCATCACCACCTGCTTCATGCCGACGCCGCTGGCCGAGGCCGTCCTGCGCGAGGAGTGGCCCCGCTCCATGGCCCTACGTGCCCTGCTGACGGGCGGCGACGCCCTGCACCACGGCCCGCCTCCCTCCGTCCCCGCCACCCTCTTCAACCACTACGGGCCCACCGAGAGCACCGTCGTCGCCACCTTCACGCCCGTCCCGCCTTCCGCGCGCGACGACGGCACACGGCCTCCCATTGGCCGCCCCATCGCCAACACCCGCACCTACGTCCTCGACGCCCACCTGCAGCCGGTGCCCATTGGCGTCCCTGGCGAGCTCTTCCTCGCCAGTGAAGGCCTCGCCTGGGGCTACCTCGGCCAGCCGGCCCTGAGCGCCGAGCGCTTCATCCCGCACCCCTTCTCCTCAACCCCGGGCGCGCGTCTCTACCGCACCGGCGACGTCGTGCGCTGGCGGGCCGACGGCCAGCTGGACTACCTGCAGCGGCTAGACTTCCAGGTGAAGGTGCGTGGCTTCCGCATCGAGCCGGGGGAAATCGAAGCCTCCCTTCTCGCCCATGCCTCCGTGCACGAGGCCGTTGTCCTCGCCCATGAGGACGTCCCTGGCGACAAGCGTCTCGTCGCGTACCTCGTGCCCACTTCGGGCCAGCAGGTGGACACCAGCGTGGTGCGCGCCTTCCTCAAGGAGCGGCTGCCCGAGTACATGGTGCCCTCCGCCTTCCTCGTCCTGGACGCCCTGCCCCTCAACGCCAACGGAAAGGTGGACCGCAAGGCCCTGCCTGTCCCAGACGCGTCGCCCCTCGCGGACTTCGTTGCCCCGCGCAACTCCACGGAAGAGAAGCTGGCGGAAGTCTTCGCCCACGTCCTGCGCGTGGAGCGCGTGGGCATCCACGACGACTTCTTCTCGCTCGGTGGCCACTCCCTGCTGGCCACCCAGCTCGTCTCGCGAGTCCGTGCCGCCTTCGGCGCGGAGCTGCCCCTGCGTGCCCTCTTCGAGGCGCCCACCGTCGCAGCCCTCGCGGACCGTCTGAGCACCGCGAACTCCAGCCCGCGGCTGCCTCCGCTCACGCGTGCCACCCACGCAGGCCCGCCGCCCCTGTCCTTCGCGCAGCAGCGGTTGTGGCTCCTGGATCAACTCCAGCCGGGCAGTGCCGCGTACAACATCCCCGCCGCCCTTCGCCTGAAGGGCCAGGTGGACGTCGAAGCCCTGCGCCGCGCCTTCGAGGCCCTCGTCGCCCGGCATGAGACGCTGCGCACCACCCTCGTCCAGCACCAGGGTCAGCCCGCGCAGCGCATCCACGCGCCCGCCGAGTGGACGCTGCCCTTGCTCGACGTGTCCTCACTGCCGGAAGCGCAGCGGGACGAAGAAGCACGGCGCCTCGCGAACCTGGAGGCCCGCCGGTCCTTCGACCTGGAGGCCGGTCCGCTCCTGCGCACGTCCCTGGTGCGCCTGGGGGACGCGGAACACCTGCTGCTGGTGACGATGCACCACATCGTCTCCGACGGCTGGTCCATGGGCGTCCTCGTCCGGGAGCTCACCGCGATGTACGCGGCGTTCCACGCCGGACAGGTGCCCGCCCTCGCACCGCTGCCCGTGCAGTACGCGGACTTCGCCGTCTGGCAGCAGGAATGGCTCCAGGGCGAAACGCTGGAGACCCAGCTCTCCTACTGGAAGGAGAAGCTCGCGGGCGCGCCCGCCGCGTTGGACTTGCCCACGGATCGCCAGCGCCCGCCCGTGCAGTCGCACCGGGGCGCGTCGGTGAACGTGCACCTCGCGACGGAGGTCTCGCAGTCCCTCAAGGCCCTGGCCCAGCGTGAGGGCGCGACGCCCTTCATGCTGCTGCTCGCGGCCTGGCAACTGCTCCTGTCCCGCTACTCCGGCCAGGACGACATCAGCGTGGGCACGCCCATCGCGGGCCGCACGCAGGCGGAGACGGAAGGCCTCATCGGCTTCTTCATCAACACCCTGGTCCTGCGCGCTCGCGTGGAGCCGCGGGCGACGTTCCGTGAGCTGCTCTCCCAGGTGCGCGGCACGACGCTCGCGGCCTTCGAGCACCAGCACGTGCCCTTCGAGAAGCTGGTGGAAGTCCTCCAGCCCGTACGCGACCTGAGCCGCAGCGCGCTCTTCCAGGCGATGTTCTCCCTGCAGAACACGCCCCTTGAAGCGCTGCGCGTGCCGGGCTTGTCCTTCGAGCAGCTTCCTCTCGAATCAGGCTCCGCGAAGTTCGACCTGACGCTGACGTTGCAGGACTCGCCCCAGGGCTTCGTTGGCGTCCTGGAGTACAGCAGCGACCTCTTCGACGCGTCGACCATGCAGCGCATGGTGGGCCACCTGGGCATGTTGCTGGAGGCCATCGCCGCGAAGCCGGACGCGACGCTCTCAAGCCTGCCGCTGCTCACCGCTCCGGAGCGCCAGCAGTTGCTTGTCGACTGGAACGGGCCCCGCGCGGAGTTCCCTCGCGACCTCTGCCTCCATGAGGCCTTCGCCGCCCAGGCCCTTCGCACGCCCGAAGCCCTGGCCGTCATCTGCCGCGATGAGCAGCTCACCTTCCGTGAGCTGGACACGCGCGCCAATCAACTGGCCCACCGGCTGGTGAAGCTGGGCGTCGGCCCTGACGTCCGCGTGGTGCTCTGCGTGGAGCGCTCCGTCGAAGCCCTCGTCGGCATCCTCGGCACGCTCAAGGCCGGCGGCGCCTACGTCCCCATCGACCCCAGCTATCCCCGTGAGTGGCTCTCCCATGTCCTTCTAGACACGGGTGCCCCTGTCGTCCTCACCCAGCAGCGGCTGCGCGACTCACTGCCTCCGCATGCCGCGCACGACATCTGCCTGGACTCAGACGCCGCGGACCTGGCTCTTGAGTCCGCGAAGGCTCCGGTGACGTCGGTCACGCCGGAGCACCTGGCGTACATCATCTACACCTCTGGCAGCACCGGCCGTCCCAAGGGCGTGATGATTCAGCACCGCTCCGTGCTGAACCTGCGCGTCGCCCTCGCCGCCACCGTGCACGCGGGCGCTCAGCCCGGAGAGCGCGTCAGCGTCAACGCGCCGCTCTCCTTCGATGCCTCCGTCAAGCAGCTCATCCAGGTGCTCGACGGCCACACCCTCTGCATCGTCCCGGATGAGGCCCGCGCCGACGTGCGTGAGCTCGTCCACCGGATTGGCCAGGACGCGCTGGACGTCCTGGACTGCTCGCCCGCGCACCTGCGCCTGCTGGTGGATGAAGGCCTGCTGCAAAGCCAGTCCATCCCCCGTCGCGTCCTCGTCGGCGGCGAAGCCGTGGACCCCGCCACGTGGCGGCATCTGGCCGAAGTCCCGCGTCCCCGTGTCTTCAACGTCTACGGCCCCACCGAGTGCACCGTCGACGCCACCGCCTGCGCCTTCGACGCCTCGCCCACGCCCACCATCGGCCGGCCCCTGCCCAACGTGCGCGTCTACGTCCTGGACCGCACGCTGCGCCCGGTGCCCGTGGGCGTCGCGGGTGAGCTCTTCATCGGCGGCGAGGGTGTCGCTCGCGGCTACCTCAACCGCCCTGAGTTGACGGCAGACCGCTTCATCCCCGACGCCTTCTCCTCCACGCCCGGTGCCCGCCTCTACCGCACGGGCGACGTGGTGCGCTGGCGCGCGGACGGGATGATCGACTACCTGGGCCGTGCCGACTTCCAGGTGAAGGTGCGCGGCTTCCGCATCGAGCTGGGTGAAATCGAAGCCGCCCTCCTCAAGCACCCGGGGGTCCATGAAGCCGTGGTGCTGGCGCGCGAGGACGTGCCCGGCGACAAGCGGCTCGTCGCCTACGTGGTCCTCACGGATGGCGAAGTGGAGACCGCGCCGTCGGCGGATGATCTCAAGGCCTGGATCAAGCAACACCTGCCCGAGTACATGGTGCCCTCCGCCCTCCTCGTGCTGGAGGCCCTGCCGCTCAACACCAACGGCAAGGTGGACCGCAAGGCCCTGCCCGCGCCCCAGAGCAACGCGCTCGCCTCCAGCTACGCCGCGCCGCGCACCCCCGCGGAGGAACAGCTCGCGGCCCTCTTCACGCAGGTGCTGCGCGTGGAGCGCGTGGGCATCCACGACGACTTCTTCGCGCTGGGTGGCCACTCCCTGCTGGCCACCCAGCTCGTCTCACGCGTGCGCGCCACCTTCCGCGCGGAACTGCCGCTCCGGGCCCTCTTCGAAGCACCCACCGTGGCCGCACTCGCCGAGCGCCTCCAAACCCAGACGCCGAGCCTCCGCCTCCCTCCGCTCACGCGGATCCAGGTCGAAGGCCCTCAGCCCCTGTCGTTCGCACAGCAGCGGCTGTGGTTCCTCGATCAGCTCACACCGGGCGATGCGTCCTACAACATCCCCACGGCGCTCCGGCTGACGGGGCAGGTGGACGTGGAGTCACTGCGCCGCGCCTTCGAAGCACTGGTCGCCCGCCACGACTCCCTGCGCACCACCTTCCGCGAGCACCAGGGGCAGGCCACCCAGCGCATCCACACGCCCGACACGTGGACGTTGCCGCTCGTGGACCTGTCGTCGCTGCCTGAAGCGCAGCGCGAAGCCGAAGCCCAGCGCAAGGTCGAAGCGGATGCACGTCAGCCGTTCGACCTGCGGAATGGCCCGCTCCTGCGCACCGCGCTCGTGCGGCTGGCCGCCGAAGAGCACCTGCTGCTGGTGACGATGCATCACATCGTCTCCGACGGCTGGTCCATGGGCGTCCTCGTGCGCGAGCTGGTGGCCTTCTACGAGGCCTTCAGCGCAGGACAGACTCCCGCGCTCGCCCCGCTGCCCGTGCAGTACGCGGACTTCGCGGCGTGGCAGCGCACCTGGCTCCAGGGCGAGACGCTGGAGGCGCAGCTCGGCTACTGGAAGCAGCAGCTATCGGGGGCTTCGACCACGCTGGAGCTGCCCACGGATCATCCGCGTCCGGCCATCCAGTCTCACGCCGGCGCCAACCTCGCCGTGGGGATTCCCCAGCCGACGTCCGACGCGCTCAAGGCCCTGGCCCAGCGTGAAGGCGCTACGCCCTTCATGGTGCTGCTGGCGGCCTGGCAGGTGTTGCTGTCTCGCTACTCGGCGCAGGAAGACATCAGCGTGGGCTCGCCCATCGCGGGCCGGACGCAGGCGGAAGCCGAAGGCCTCATCGGCTTCTTCGTCAACACGCTCGTCCTCCGCTCGCGCGTGACTCCAGAGGAGTCCTTCCGCAAGCTGCTCGCCCAGGTGCGCGGCGCGACGCTCGCGGCGTACGACCATCAGCACGTGCCTTTCGAAAAGCTGGTGGAAGCCCTCCAGCCCGTCCGGGACACCAGCCGCAGTCCGCTGTTCCAGGTGATGTTCGTCCTCCAGAACGCTCCGGCCGAAGCGCTGCGCGTCCCGGGCCTCACCTTCCGGCAGGTCGCCGCCGAAGGTCACTCCGCCAAGTTCGACCTCACGTTGACGCTCCAGGATTCACCGCAGGGGTTCACCGGCTGGCTGGAGTACAGCACCGCCCTCTTCGAGCGGAGCACCGTGGAGCGGATGGCGGCCCACCTGCGCACGCTGCTGGAGGCCGTCGCCACGAAGCCCGAGCGGCCCGTGGCGGAGCTGTCCCTCCTCTCCAGCGAAGAGCGTCAGCGCATCCTCGTGGAGTGGAATGACACGGCCGCCGTCAGCCCGACGGACATCCCCGTCCACGTCCACTTCGCTCAGCAGGCGCAGCGTACGCCTCACGCTGTCGCACTGGTGCTGGGGGATGACACGCTGACGTACGCGCAGCTGGACGCACGCGCGAACCAACTGGCCCACCACTTGAGCTCGTTGGGCATCGTTTCCGGCGCGCGCGTCGGCCTCGCCGTTGAGCGTTCCTTCGAGTTGGTGACGGCGTTGCTCGCCATCCTCAAGGTGGGCGCCGCCTTCGTGCCCGTGGACCGCAACGCACCCTTGGAGCGCATCGCCACCCTGCTGGAGGACGCCGACGTCCACTTCATCGTCACCCACCAACCCTTCGCCTCGCTGCTGCCTGCCTCCGGTACCCGCGTCTGGCTGGATGCGCAGCGCGACGTCATCGCCGCGCTGCCCACGCATGCGCCGGAAGTCCGAGTGGACGGCGAGGCGCTGGCCTACGTCATGTTCACCTCGGGCTCCACGGGCCGCCCCAAGGGCGTCTCCGTGCCTCACCGGGGCATCACCCGCCTGGTGCTCGGCAACGCCTTCATGCGCTTCGGGCCCGACGAGGTCTGGCTCCAGGCCGCCCCGGTTGCCTTCGACGCCTCCACGCTCGAAATCTGGGGCGCGCTGCTGCACGGCGCGAAGCTCGTCCTCGCGCCTCCCCAGTCGCTCTCGCTAGAGGAGTTGGCCTCGCAGCTGCGCCACCACCGCGTGACGGCCCTGTGGCTCACCGCGGCTCTCTTCGAGCAGATGGCCCTGCACCAGGGCGAGGCCCTCGCAGGCGTGCGTCAGGTCCTCGCCGGTGGCGACGTACTGCCCGCCGCCCGCGTGCGCGAGCACCTCGCCCGCATCCCCGAAGGCACCACCTTCATCAACGGCTACGGCCCCACGGAGAACACCACCTTCTCCGCCACCTTCGCCATGCACCGTGACTCGGTGGTGGACGGTGCGGTGCCCATTGGCCGCCCGCTCTCCAACTCCACCGTCTACGTGCTGGATGCGCGTCTGCATCCTGTGCCCGTAGGCGTCGCGGGAGAGGCGTACGTTGGTGGCCAAGGCCTCGCCTGGGGCTACCTCAATCGCCCGGACCTGACTGCGGAGCGCTTCGTTCCCCACCCCTTCGCCTCTACGTCGGGTGCGCGCCTCTACCGCACGGGTGACAAGGCCCGCTGGCGGGAGGACGGCACGATCGACTTCCTCGGCCGCGTCGACTTCCAGGTGAAGGTGCGTGGCTTCCGCATCGAGCTGGGTGAAATCGAATCGGTCCTGCGCTCCGTCACCGGCGTCAGCGAAGCGGTCGTCGTGGCCCGGGGCACGGACGCGGACAAGCGCCTCATTGGCTACGTCACCACTCGCGAAGGGCACGCGCTGGACTCCGAAGCCCTCAAGGCAAGCCTCAAGCAGCGGCTGCCCGAGTACATGGTGCCCTCTGCGGTCCTCGTGCTGGAGGCCCTGCCGCTCAACGCCAACGGCAAGGTGGACCGCAAGGCCCTGCCGGAGCCGGAGGCCCCGCGGTCGCGCAGCACCTACGAAGCGCCTCGCACCGAGACGGAGGCGAAGCTCGTGTCCATCTGGGCGGAGGTCCTCCGTCTGCCCCAGGTGGGCGTGAAGGACTCCTTCTTCGAGCTGGGTGGTCACTCCCTGCTCGCCACCCAGGTCGTGTCTCGAGTGCGCGCTGAGTTCAGCGTGGAACTCCCGCTGCGCGCCCTCTTCGAGTCGCCCACCGTGGAGGCCCTTGCAGCGCGCCTCGCGAGCCTCACCCGCACCAGCAGCCCACACCTCACCCACGTTTCGCATGAAGGCACGCGTCCGCTGTCCTTCGCGCAGCAGCGGCTGTGGCTCATCGATCAGCTTGAGCCGAGCAGTTCCCTCTACAACGTGCCCGTCGCAGTCCGATTGGAGGGCCACTTGCGCGCCGATGTACTTGAGCGCGCCCTGCAGGAAGTCGTGCGCCGCCACGATGCCCTGCGCACCACCTTCGCTCAGGTGGAGGGGACGCCTGTCCAGATCATCCATCCTGACAGCCACCAGGCCCTGAACCTCGTGGACCTCTCGGACGTGCCCGAAGCACAGCGCGAGTCCGAGACGCGGGCCCGCATGGAAGCGGAGATGCGCCGGCCCTTCGACCTGCGCACGGGCCCCCTCCTCCGCTCGCTGCTCTTCAAGCTGGGCGAAACCGACCACGTCCTCGTCGTCACGATGCACCACATCGTCTCCGACGGCTGGTCGCTGGGCGTGCTGGTGCGGGAAATCACGGCCCTTTACTCGGCATTCTCCGCGGGGCAGCCGTCACCCTTGCCCGAGCTGGCGGTGCAGTACGCGGACTACGCCGATTGGCAGCGCCGCACGCTTTCGGGTGAGACGCTGCGGAAGGAGATGGCCTGGTGGGAGACGAAGCTCTCCGGCGCTCCGGCAGTGCTGGAGTTGCCCACTGACTTCCCTCGTCCGGCCGTCCGGAGCACCGCGGGCGCGACTCTCAACTTCGCGCTGTCTCGCGCGTTGACGGAGGCCCTGCGCGGCCTGGCTCACCGGGAAGGTGGCTCGCTCTTCATGGTGCTGCTGGCCGCCTGGCAGGGGCTGCTTGCGCGCTACACGGGCCAGGACGACGTCAGCGTGGGCTCGCCCATCGCTGGCCGTACTCGTGCGGAGATGGAGGGCCTCATCGGCTTCTTCGTCAACACGCTCGTCCTTCGCGCGAAGGTGGAGGAAGGCCAGTCCTTCCGGACGCTCCTCCAGCAGGTGCGCACCACGGTGCTGGAAGCCTACGAGCACCAGGAAGTGCCCTTCGAGAAGCTGGTGGAGGCCCTGCAGCCCGCGCGCAGCCTCAGCTACACGCCTGTCTTCCAGACGCTGCTGGCGCTCCAGAACGTGCCCACCGAGGACGTGCGCCTGCCGGAACTGCGGCTGCGAGGCCTGGAGGCCACCCACTCGACGTCGAAGTTCGACGTGAGCGTCTTCTTCACCGAAGGCACTGAGGGACTGCGTGGCACGCTCGAGTACAGCACTGCCCTCTTCAAGCGGAGCACCATCGAACGGATGGCGAGCCACCTGCGCACGCTGCTGGAGGCCGTCGCCGCGAAGCCCGAGCAGTGCCTCACCGAGGTGCAACTGCTGACGGGAGCGGAACGCCAGCGCATCCTGGTGGAGTGGAATGACACGGCCGCCGTCAGTCCGACTGACGTCCCTGCCCACGTCCACTTCGCTCAGCAGGCCCTGCGCACGCCTCACGCTGTCGCACTGGTGCTGGGGGATGACACGCTGACGTACGCCCAGCTGGATGCCCGCGCGAACCAGTTGGCCCACCACTTGAGCTCGTTGGGCATCGTTTCCGGCGCGCGCGTCGGCCTCGCCGTTGAGCGTTCCTTCGAGTTGGTGACGGCGTTGCTCGCCATCCTCAAGGTGGGCGCCGCCTTCGTGCCCGTGGACCGCAACGCACCCTTGGAGCGCATCGCCACCCTGCTGGAGGACGCCGACGTCCACTTCATCGTCACCCACCAACCCTTCGCCTCGCTGCTGCCCACCTCTGGCACTCGCGTCTGGCTGGATGCGCAGCGCGACGTCATCGCCGCGCTGCCCACGCATGCGCCGGAAGTCCGCGTGGACGGCGAGGCGCTGGCCTACGTCATGTTCACCTCGGGCTCCACGGGCCGCCCCAAGGGCGTCTCCGTGCCTCACCGGGGCATCACCCGCCTGGTGCTCGGCAACGCCTTCATGCGCTTCGGGCCCGACGAGGTCTGGCTCCAGGCCGCCCCGGTTGCCTTCGACGCCTCCACGCTCGAAATCTGGGGCGCGCTGCTGCACGGCGCGAAGCTCGTCCTCGCGCCTCCCCAGTCGCTCTCGCTAGAGGAGTTGGCCTCGCAGCTGCGCCACCACCGCGTGACGGCCCTGTGGCTCACCGCGGCTCTCTTCGAGCAGATGGCCCTGCACCAGGGCGAGGCCCTCGCAGGCGTGCGTCAGGTCCTCGCCGGTGGCGACGTACTGCCCGCCGCCCGCGTGCGCGAGCACCTCGCCCGCATCCCCGAAGGCACCACCTTCATCAACGGCTACGGCCCCACGGAGAACACCACCTTCTCCGCCACCTTCGCCATGCACCGTGACTCGGTGGTGGACGGTGCGGTGCCCATTGGCCGCCCGCTCTCCAACTCCACCGTCTACGTGCTGGATGCGCGTCTGCATCCTGTGCCCGTAGGCGTCGCGGGAGAGGCGTACGTTGGTGGCCAAGGCCTCGCCTGGGGCTACCTCAATCGCCCGGACCTGACCGCGGAGCGCTTCGTTCCCCACGCCTTCGCCTCTACGCCGGGTGCGCGCCTCTACCGCACGGGTGACAAGGCCCGCTGGCGGGAGGACGGCACGATCGACTTCCTCGGCCGCGTCGACTTCCAGGTGAAGGTGCGTGGCTTCCGCATCGAACTCGGTGAAGTCGAAGCGGCCCTGCGCTCCACCCCTGGCGTCAACGAGGCCATTGTCGTGGCTCGGGGCACGAACGCGGACAAGCGCCTCATTGGCTACGTCACCGCGCGCGACGGCCAGTCGCTGGATCCAGACACCCTCAAGGCAAACCTCAAGCAGCGGCTGCCCGAGTACATGGTGCCGTCCGCGCTGGTCGTCCTCGACACACTGCCGCTCAACACCAATGGCAAGGTGGATCGCAAGGCACTGCCGGAACCCGTGGACGCGCCTCGCGCCTTCGTTGCGCCTCGCACGCCCACCGAGGAAAAGCTCGCGGCCCTCTTCGCCGAAGTCCTCCGCGTGGAGCGAGTCGGTTTGCAGGACGACTTCTTCGCCCTGGGCGGACACTCCCTGCTGGCCACACAGCTCGTCTCGCGCGTGCGGGCTACGTTCGCGGTGGAACTGCCGCTGCGGGCCCTCTTCGAAGCCCCGACGGTCGAAGGCCTCGCGCCAAAGCTCGCGGGAGCTCCGTCCGCCGCGCTCCGTGCTCCGCCGCTGCGGCCCTCGCCGCGCGAAGGCGTCATTCCGCTGTCCTTCGCCCAGCAGCGGCTCTGGCTGTTGGACCAGCTCCAGCCCGGTGACATCTCGTACAACATCCCCACTGCCCTGCGGCTGACGGGCCCGGTGGACCTGGAAGCGCTGCGCTGCGCCTTCGAGGCGCTGGTGGAGCGCCACGAATCGCTGCGCACCACGCTCTCCGCCGAGCACGACGAACCGTCGCAGTGCATCCAGGGGTCCTCCGGCTGGGAGCTGCCCCTCATCGACCTGAGCGCCCTCCCTGAGTCACAGCGCGAGGAAGAGGCCCAGCGCGCGGCGGCCACGGAGGCCCGTCGTCCCTTCCACCTCACCACGGGCCCGCTGCTGCGCAGCACGCTGGTACGGCTGGGACAGGACTCGCACCTGCTGCTGGTGACGATGCACCACATCGTCTCCGACGGCTGGTCCATGGGCGTCCTCGTTCGCGAGGTCGCGGCCTTCTACGAAGCCTTCAGCTCGCGAAGCATTCCGGCCCTTCCGCCGCTGCCCGTGCAGTACGCGGACTTCGCCATGTGGCAGCGAGGCTGGCTCCAGGGTGAAGCCCTGGACGCGCAGCTTGGATACTGGAAGCAGCAGCTGTCGGGGGCGCCGTCCGCGTTGGATCTGCCCACGGACCGCCCGCGTCCGCCCGTGCAGTCACGCCGGGGGGCCACGGTGGACGTGCGAGTCCCATCGCATGTTACCCACGCCCTCAAGGCGCTGGCCCAGCGCGAGGGCGCGACGCCCTTCATGGTGCTGCTCGCGGCCTGGCAGGTGTTGCTGTCGCGCTACTCCACGCAGGACGACATCAGCGTGGGCACGCCCATCGCGGGCCGCACGCAGGCGGAGACCGAGGGCCTCATCGGCTTCTTCGTCAACACGCTGGTGCTGCGTGCCCACGTTCAGTTGCATTCGACCTTCCGCGAGTTCCTCTCCCAGGTGCGAGGCACGACGCTCGCGGCCTACGAGCACCAGCACGTCCCGTTCGAGAAGCTGGTGGAGGTCCTCCAGCCCGTACGCGACCTGAGCCGCAGCGCGCTCTTCCAGGCGATGTTCTCCCTGCAGAACGCACCCACCGAAACGCTTCGTCTGGCCGGGCTGTCCTTCCAGACCGTCCCGGTGGACACCCGCTCCTCCAAGTTCGATCTCACGCTCACCCTCGTCGAGTCGCCCCAGGGCTTCGTCGGAGCACTGACGTACGCCACGGACCTCTTCGATGCGTCCACCGTGCATCGCATGGTGGGCCACCTGGGCGTGTTGCTGGAGGCCATCGCCGCGAAGCCGGACGCGACGCTCGCGAGCCTGCCGCTGCTCACCGCGCAGGAGCGTCAGCAGTTGCTTGTCGACTGGAACGGCCCGAGTGCTGAGTTCCCCCGTGACCTCTGCCTCCATGAGGCCTTCGCCGCCCAGGCCCTTCGCACGCCCGCGGCCCTGGCCGTCATCTGCCGCGATGAGCAGCTCACCTTCCGTGAGCTGGACACGCGCGCCAATCAGCTCGCCCACCGGCTGGTGAAGCTGGGCGTCGGCCCTGATGTCCGCGTGGTGCTCTGCGTGGAGCGCTCCGTCGAAGCCCTCGTCGGCATCCTCGGCATTCTCAAGGCTGGCGGCGCCTACGTCCCCATCGACCCCAGCTATCCGCGCGAGTGGCTCTCCCATGTCCTCCTGGACACGGGAGCTCCGGTGGTCCTCACCCAGCAGCGCCTGCGTGATTCGCTGCCCCCGCATACCGCGCAAGACATCTGCCTGGACTCCGACGCCGCGGACCTCGCCCTTGAGTCCGCGAAGGCTCCCGTGACGTCGGTTACGCCGGAGCACCTGGCGTACATCATCTACACCTCTGGCAGCACCGGCCGTCCCAAGGGCGTGATGATTCAGCACCGCTCCGTGCTGAACCTGCGCGTCGCTCTCGCCGCCACCGTGCACGCGGGCGCTCAGCCCGGAGAGCGCGTCAGCGTCAACGCGCCGCTCTCCTTCGATGCCTCCGTCAAGCAGCTCATCCAGGTACTCGACGGCCACACCCTTTGCATCGTCCCGGACGAGGCCCGCGCCGACGTGCGTGAACTCGTCCACCGCATCGGCAAGGACGCCCTGGACGTCCTGGACTGCTCGCCCGCGCACCTGCGCCTGCTGGTGGATGAAGGCCTGCTGCAGAGCCAGTCCATCCCCCGCCGCGTCCTCGTGGGCGGCGAAGCCGTGGACCCCGCCACGTGGAGTCACCTGGCAGAAGTCCCGCGCCCGCGCGTCTTCAACGTCTACGGCCCCACCGAGTGCACCGTCGACGCCACCGCCTGTGCCTTCGACGCTTCGCCTACGCCCACCATCGGCCGGCCGCTGCCCAACGTGCGCGTCTACGTCCTGGACCGCACGCTGCGCCCGGTGCCCGTGGGCGTCGCGGGTGAACTCTTCATCGGCGGCGAGGGCGTCGCTCGCGGCTACCTCAACCGCCCCGAGCTGACGGCGGACCGCTTCATCCCCGACGCCTTCTCGTCCACGCCCGGTGCCCGCCTCTACCGTACCGGCGACGTGGTGCGCTGGCGCGCGGACGGGATGCTCGACTACCTGGGCCGTGCCGACTTCCAGGTGAAGGTCCGCGGCTTCCGCATCGAGCTGGGCGAAATCGAAGCCGCCCTCCTCAAGCATCCCCAGGTGCACGCCGCCGTAGTGCTGGCGCGTGAGGACGTGCCCGGTGACAAGCGGCTCGTGGCCTACGTGGTGCCTCCGGAAGGAGTGGACTCCCCGCCCACGCCCGACGCCCTCAAGGACTGGCTCAAGCAGTTCCTGCCCGAGCACATGCGGCCCTCCGCGTTCCTCGTGCTGGAAGCCCTGCCGCTCAACACCAACGGCAAGGTGGACCGCAAGGCCCTGCCCGCGCCTCAGAGCAACGCGCTCGCCTCCACCTACGTCGCGCCGCGCACCCCCGCGGAGGAGCGGCTCGCGGCACTCTTCACGCAGGTGCTGCGCGTGGAGCGCGTGGGCATCCACGACGACTTCTTCGCGCTCGGAGGCCACTCGCTGCTGGCCACCCAGCTCGTCTCGCGTGTGCGCTCCGCCTTCCGTGTGGAGCTGCCGCTCCGGGCCCTCTTCGAAGCGCCCACCGTGGCCGCCCTCGCCGAGCGCCTCCAGGCGATCACCCCGAACGTCCACCGGCCTCCGCTCACCCGCTCCCACGCGGACGGACCGAGCCCCCTGTCCTTCGCGCAGCAGCGGCTGTGGCTGTTGGATCAGCTTCAGCCCGGCGATGCGTCCTACAACATCCCCACGGCGATCCAGCTCTCCGGGCACCTGGATGTCGAAGCGCTGCGCCGCGCCTTCGAATCGCTCGTTGAACGTCACGAAGCCCTGCGCACCACCTTCCACGAGCATCAGGACCAACCCATCCAGCGCATCCACGCTTCGGTGGATTGGACACTGCCGCTGGTGGATCTCTCTTCCCTGCCGGAGTCCCAGCGGAAGCAAGCGTCGCAGCGGATGGCCGACGAGGAAGCGCGGCGGCCGTTCGACCTCGCCAGGGGTCCGCTGCTGCGCACCACGCTGGTGCGTCTGACGGACGACTCGCACCTGCTGCTGGTGACGATGCACCACATCGTCTCCGACGGCTGGTCCATGGGCGTCCTCGTGCGCGAGATGGTGGCCTTCTACGAGGCCTTCACCAGGGGAAGCACGCCGGCCCTCGCGCCGCTGCCCGTGCAGTACGCGGACTTCGCGACGTGGCAGCGCAACTGGCTCCAGGGTGAGACCCTGGACGCGCAGATTGCCTACTGGAAGCGACAGTTGGCCGGTGCGCCTGCGGCGCTGGAGCTGCCCACGGACCGTCCGCGTCCGCCCGTGCAGTCCCACCGTGGCGCCACCGTGGATGTGCGGATCCCCGCCAACGTTGCGGAGGCCCTCAAGACCCTGGCTCAGCGTGAAGGCGCCACGCCCTTCATGACGCTGCTGGCGGCCTTCCAGGTGCTCCTGTCGCGCTACTCCGCCCAGGATGACATCAGCGTCGGTTCACCCATCGCGGGCCGCACCCAGGCGGAGACCGAAGGCCTCATCGGCTTCTTCATCAATACCCTGGTCCTGCGCGCCCAGCTGAACCCGCGCGCGACGTTCCGTGAGCTGTTGGCCCAGGTGCGCGGCACGACGCTCGCGGCCTACGACCACCAGCACCTGCCCTTCGAAAAGCTTGTCGAAGCGGTGCAGCCCGCGCGTGACCTGAGCCGCAGTCCCCTCTTCCAGGCGATGTTCGTCCTGCAGAACACGCCCACCGAGGCAGTGCGTCTGCCGGGCCTGTCGTTCCAGGGCCTGCCGCTGGAGGCCCACTTCGCCAAGTTCGACCTCTCCCTGGGTCTGCGCGAGGGACGGGACGGATTCACCGGTACGCTGGAGTACGCGACGGACCTGTTCGACGCGGCGACCATCCAGCGCATGGCCGGGCACTTCGGCGTGTTGCTGGAGGCCATCGTCGCGAAGCCAGACACCAGGCTGAGCGACCTGCCCCTGCTCACGCAGTCCGAGCGGCAGCAGCTCCTCATCGAGTGGAATCCGCCGGCCTCGCAGACGCAGTACGAGCCGAGCATCCCCGCGATGGTGGAGGCCCAGGTGCGCCGCACGCCGGACGCGCTGGCCGTCATCACGTCCGAGCGCCAGCTGACGTACCGCGAGGTGGACGCGAAGGCCAACCAACTCGCCCACCGTCTGCGTGGCCTGGGCGTCGGGCCTGAAGTCCGCGTCGGCCTCTGCGTGGAGCGCACCGAGGACCTCGTCATCGGAGCCCTCGGCATCCTCAAGGCCGGTGGCGCCTACGTGCCGCTGGACCCCAGCTACCCGCGTGAGCGCCTGGGCTGGCTGCTGGAAGACGCGCAGGGCCCTGCCCTCGTCGCCCACTCGCACCTTCTCGCCGCGCTGCCTGAAACAGCGGCCACGGCCGTGTGCCTCGACTCGGATGCGGACTTGGCGAAGCAGCCCACCACGGCGCCCGAGGTGGACATCCACCCCGGGCACCTCGCCTACCTCATCTACACCTCCGGCAGCACCGGCCGTCCCAAGGGCGTCGCCATCTCCCATGGCAACGCTGTCTCCTTCCTCCACTGGGCCCTCGCGACGTTCACCCCGGAGGAGTTGAAGGGCACGCTTGCCGCGACGAGCCTCAATTTCGACCTCTCCGTCTTCGAGCTCTTCGCGCCTCTCTCCAGTGGCGGCGCGGTGGTCGTGGCACGCAACGCACTGCACCTCGCGGAGCTGCCCACTGCCTCGCACGTCACCCTCGTCAACACGGTGCCCTCCGCCATGGCACAGTTGCTGCGCCTGAATGCGGTACCGCCCACCGTGCGTGTCATCAACCTCGCGGGCGAGGCCCTGCCGGAGACGTTGGCCAAGCAGGTCTACGCCGTCCCCACGGTGCAGAAGCTCTTCAACCTCTACGGCCCCTCCGAGGACACCACCTACTCCACCGCCTCTCTCGTCGGTCGTGACGAGGTGCCTCTCATCGGCAGGCCCCTGCCCGCGACGCGCGCCTACGTGCTGGACGCTTCGTTGCAGCCGGTGCCCGTGGGTGTCGCCGGTGAGCTGTACCTCGCGGGTGAAGGCCAGGCGCGGGGCTACCTGCTGCGCCCGGAGCTCACCGCGGAGCGCTTCGTCCCGGAGCCCTACGGTCCTCCTGGCGGCCGCATGTACCGCACGGGCGACCGCGTCCGTTACCGCGCGGACGGGCGGCTGGAGTACCTGGGCCGCATCGACTTCCAGGTGAAGGTGCGCGGCTTCCGCATCGAGCTGGGCGAAATCGAAGCGGCACTCCGCCGTGTGCCCGGTCTCAAGGACGCCGTCGTCGTCGCCAAGGGCGAAGCCGCCGGCAAGCGGCTCGTTGCCTACGTCGCGCCCAAGGCGGAGTCCTCGCTGGAGGTGGAAGCCCTCAAGGCCCATCTGCGCCAGGGGCTCCCTGAGTACATGGTGCCCTCCACCTTCGTGGTGCTGGACGCCCTGCCCCTCAATGCCAACGGCAAGGTCGACCGCAAGGCCCTGCCCGAGCCGGAGGCCCCGCAGTCGCGCAGCACCTACGAAGCGCCTCGCACCGAGACGGAGGCGAAGCTTGCATCCATCTGGGCGGAGGTCCTTCGTCTGCCCCAGGTGGGCGTGAAGGACTCCTTCTTCGAGCTGGGTGGCCACTCGCTGCTCGCCACCCAGGTGGTGTCGCGCGTGCGCGCCGAGTTCAGCGTGGAACTCCCGCTGCGCGCCCTCTTCGAGTCGCCCACCGTGGAGGCCCTCGCCATTCGCCTGAAGGGCCTCACTCGCACCAGCGCGCCGCAACTCACCCGCGTCTCGCATGATGGCCCGCTGCCGTTGTCCTTCGCCCAGCAGCGGCTGTGGCTCATCGACCAACTGGAGCCGGGCAGCTCGCTCTACAACGTGCCCGTCGCCGTCCGGCTGGAGGGCCACCTGCGCGCCGACATGCTGGAGCGTGCCCTGCAGGAAGTCGTGCGCCGCCACGACGCCCTGCGCACCACCTTCGCCCAGGTGGAGGGGACACCGGTCCAGATCATCCATCCTGACGGCCACCAGCCCCTGGCCATCGTGGACCTCTCGGACGTGCCTGAAGCGCAGCGCGAGTCCGAGACGCGGGCCCGAGTGGAAGTGGAGATGCGCCGGCCCTTCGACCTGCGCACGGGTCCCCTCCTCCGCTCGCTGCTCTTCAAGCTGGGCGAAACCGAGCACGTCCTTGTCGTCACGATGCACCACATCGTCTCAGACGGCTGGTCGCTGGGCGTCCTGGTGCGGGAAATCACCGCCCTCTACTCAGCCTTCTCCGCGGAACAGCCGTCGCCTCTTCCTGCCCTTCCCGTACAGTACGCGGACTACGCCGACTGGCAGCGCCGTACCCTCTCGGGTGAGACGCTGCGGCAGGAAGTCGCCTGGTGGGAAACGAAGCTCTCCGGCGCGCCTGCTGTGCTGGAGCTGCCGACTGACTTCCCCCGCCCGGCCATCCGGAGCACCGCGGGTGCCACCTTCAGCTTCACCCTGTCGCGTGAGTTGACGGAGGCCCTGCGCGGCCTGGCTCACCGGGAAGGCGGCTCGCTCTTCATGGTGCTACTGGCCGCCTGGCAGGGACTCATGGCGCGCTACACGGGCCAGGACGACGTCAGCGTGGGTTCGCCCATCGCCGGCCGGACCCGTGCGGAGACAGAAGGCCTCATCGGCTTCTTCGTCAACACGCTCGTCCTTCGCGCGAAGGTGGACGAGGGCCAGTCCTTCAGGACGCTGCTGAAGCAGGTGCGTGCCACGGTGCTGGAGGCTTACGAGCACCAGGAAGTGCCCTTCGAGAAGCTGGTGGAGGCTTTGCAGCCGACCCGCAGCCTCAGCCACACGCCGCTCTTCCAGACGCTGCTGGCGCTCCAGAACGTGCCCACCGAGGACGTGCGCCTGCCGGACCTCCGGCTGCGAGGCCTGGAGGCCACCCACTCCACGTCGAAGTTCGACGTGAGTGTCTTCTTCACCGAAGGCACTGAAGGCCTGCGCGGCACGCTGGAGTACAGCACTGCCCTCTTCAAGCAGGGCACCATCGAGCGGATGGCGAGCCACTTGCGCACGCTGCTGGAGGCCATCGCCGCGAAGCCTGAGCAGTCCGTGGCGGAACTGTCCCTCCTCTCCCACGAAGAGCGTCAGCGCATCCTCGTGGAGTGGAATGACACCGTGGCCGTCAGCCCGACGGACCTCCCCGTCCACGTCCACTTCGCCCGGCAGGTCCTGCGCACGCCTGACGCCGTCGCGCTGGTGCTGGGAGATGACACGCTGACGTATGAGCAGTTGGACGCACGCGCGAACCAGCTGGCCCATCACATGGGCTCGCTGGGCGTCGTCCCGGGCGCACGCGTCGGCCTCGCCGTCGAGCGCTCCTTCGAAATGGTGACCGCGCTGCTCGCCATCCTCAAGGTGGGCGCGGCCTTCGTACCCGTGGACCGCAACGCCCCCGTGGAGCGCATCGCTGCGCTCTTGGAAGATGCGGACGTCAGCGTGACACTGACGCACCAGCCCTTCGCGTCACTGCTGCCTGCCTCCGGCACCCGCGTCTTGTTGGATGCGCAGCGGGACGTCATTGCCGCGCTGCCCACGCATGCACCGGATGTCCGCGTGGACGGCGAGGCGCTGGCCTACGTCATGTTCACCTCGGGCAGCACAGGTCGTCCCAAGGGCGTCTCCGTGCCCCACCGGGGCATCACCCGCCTGGTGCTGGGCAACTCGTTCATGCGCTTCGGGCCCGACGAGGTCTGGCTCCAGGCGGCTCCGGTTGCATTCGACGCCTCCACGCTCGAAATCTGGGGCGCACTGCTGCATGGCGCGAAGCTCGTCCTTGCTCCGCCTCACGCCCTCTCGCTGGAGGAACTGGCCGCGCAGCTGCGTCACCACCGCGTGACGTCACTCTGGCTCACCGCGGCCCTCTTCGAGCAGATGGCACTGCACCAGGGCGAAGCCCTTGCAGGCGTGCGTCAGGCGCTTGCTGGTGGCGACGTGCTACCCGCTGCTCGCGTGCGGGAGCACCTCTCGCGCATCCCCGAAGGCACCACCTTCATCAACGGCTACGGCCCCACGGAGAACACCACCTTCTCCGCGACGTTCAGCATGCACCGCGACTCGGTGGTGGACGGCGCAGTGCCCATTGGTCGGCCGCTCTCCAACTCCACCGTCTACGTGCTCGACGCGCACCTGCACCCTGTGCCGGTAGGCGTCGCGGGAGAGGTGTACGTCGGTGGCCAGGGTCTCGCCTGGGGCTACCTCCACCGCCCGGACCTGACCGCGGAGCGCTTCGTTCCGCACCCCTTTGCCACCAGTCCTGGCGAACGCCTCTACCGCACGGGCGACAAGGCCCGCTGGAGGGAGGACGGCACGCTCGACTTCCTCGGTCGCGTCGACTTCCAGGTGAAGGTGCGCGGCTTCCGCATCGAGCTGGGTGAAATCGAAGCGGCACTGCGTGCATTCACGGGCGTCAACGAGGCCGTCGTCGTGGCCCAGGGCTCGGACACGGACAAGCGCCTCATCGGTTACGTCACCGCTCGCGAAGGCCACGCAGTGGACTCCGACGCGCTCAAGGCCCACCTCAAGCAGCGGCTGCCCGAGTACATGGTGCCTTCCGCCCTCCTCGTTCTCGACGTCCTGCCGCTCAACGCCAACGGCAAGGTGGACCGCAAGGCCCTGCCCGAACCCGACGCCCACGCCGTCGAGGCCCGGGACTTCGTCGCCCCCCGTGACACCCTCGAGATGCAGCTCGCGCGCATCTGGCAGGACGTCCTCGGCGTCCGCTCCGTCGGCGTCCGCACCAGCTTCTTCGAACTTGGCGGCCACTCGCTGCTCGCCGTGCGCATGGTCGCCGCTGTCCGCGAGCATCTGGGCCAGACGCTCCCCCTCTCCGTCCTCTTCCAGCAGCCCACCGTCGAGCAGCTCGCCCAGGTGCTCCGCGAGGACTCGCAGGCCTGGACGCCCCTCGTCCCGATGGAGCGCGGCGAGCCCGGCCACCGGCCCTTCTTCCTCGTCCACCCTGGCGGCGGCAACGTCCTCGCCTACTCGGAGCTGGCGCGCCGCCTGGGGCCCTCGTTGCCCGTCTACGGCCTCCAGTCGCGCGGCCTCGACGGCCGTCCCGTCGCGGAGTCCATCGAGGAGATGGCCACCCTCTACATCGAGGCCATCCGCACCGTGCAGCCTCACGGGCCCTACCAACTCGGAGGCTGGTCCCTGGGTGGACTCGTCGCCTACGAGATGGCCCAGCAGTTGCGCGAAGCTGGCGAAGCCGTGGATGTGCTCGCCCTCATCGACACCCACGTCCCCGGCCTGACGAAGCCCTCGCAGGGCATCTCGCACCTCGACGCCCAGGCCCGCGCAAGGCTCGCCTTCGCTCACGCCACCGCGACGGCTTTCAGTCAGGCGCTTTCCGTCTCCGACGAGGCCCTCGCGGCGGGCGACGACGACACGATGTTGGGCCACCTGCTGGAGGAAGGGCTCCGGGCGCGCATCCTCGATGCGCACTCCGGGCCTGCGCAGCTAAGTGCCCTCTTCAACGTCTTCCGCGCCAACCTCTTCGCCCAGGAGAAGTACGTGCCCCGGCCGTACGACGGCACCGCCCTGCTCTTGAGCGCCGGCGAAGCCCCCGCCACGCTCCCGGCACATCGCGGCTGGGAGCCCCTCGTCCGCGGCGGCCTGGACGTGCATACCGTCCCGGGGGGCCACCACGCCCTGATGCAGGACCCGCACCTCGGGCCTGTCATCGAGCGTCTGCGGGATGCGCTCACGCAGGTTTCGGGCAGCGCCCCCCGCCAGGCCACAGGGCACTGACGTCGAGCTTCAAGTGAAGTGAGATCCCACTGTCGCGGCTCGTCGCGACGGTGGGGCCGTTCGTGCAGCGCCCCTGAAACATGTTTCCAGGCATGAGCCATCGGGTTTCAACGGTGGCTCGCGGCTGTTTCAATGGCGAAGTCTGGGGCGTGATACATCCGCCCTCAGGGAGGAGACTCCAGGAGCAGGTCTCACTGCGGAGGACATGGGACGTCCTTCCCTCCCTGAACCCGGGGAGCCAGAGCAATCCCGCAAATACCTGAATTCATTCGGGCGCCTTTCCGCCGGGGTCATGACAGGACCTTCGTAGGCGGAATAATCTTATCCGCGTGGATTTGACCCACCCTCGCGCTTCTCCCGGGAGAGCGGCGCAGGGGGCAATCCGGAATCAGCAGCAGGTCTGAGTTCTCGCGAACGTCACCGCCCCGGGTGGCGCTCGCGATGGCGTCCCCGAGCGCGGAGTACACAAGATGAGCAACGAGCTGTCGAAGCGGATCGCCAACCTCTCACCGGAGAAGCGCGCCGAGTTGCTCAAGAAGGTGGCGGCGCAGAAGGCCGCCGCGGGGACCTCCACTCAAGGCCTCATCCCGGTGCAGGACCGCTCGCGCCCGCTGCCGCTGTCGTTCGCCCAGCAGCGCCTCTGGTTCATTGATCAGCTGCAACCCGGCAGCCCTCTCTACAACGTGCCCATGGCGGTGCGGCTGGAGGGCGCGCTGGACGTGGCCGTGCTGGAGCGAGCGCTGCGAGAGGTGGTGCGCCGTCACGAGGTGCTCCGCACCACCTTCCGCGAGGACGCCTCGGGCCCCGTGCAGGTGGTGTCACCCGAGCCGGTGCTCACCCTGGAGCGCAAGGACCTCACGGGCTCCTCGCCGGACGAGGCCTGGCGACTGGCGCGTGAAGCCGCGGCCTGGCCCTTCAATCTCGCGCAAGGCCCACTGCTGCGCGCACTGCTGCTGACATCCGCCCCCCAGGAGCACCTGCTCGTGGTGGTGGTGCACCACATCGTCTCCGACGGCTGGTCCATGACGCTGCTGGTGCGCGAGGTGGCGCTGCTCTACGGCGCCTTCGCGCGAGGCCAGCCCGCACCGCTGCCGCCGCTGAGCGTGCAGTACGCGGACTTCGGCGTCTGGCAGCGCGAGTGGCTGCAGGGCTCGCGCCTGGAGAAGCAGCTCGACTACTGGAAGCAGCAGCTGGCCGGAGTGCCCTCCGCGCTGGAGTTGCCCACCGACTTCCCGCGTCCCGCCCTCCGCGACGGCCGAGGCGCCCGGCATGACGTGCTGCTGCCCCGCGAGTTGACGGACGCGCTGAAGGCGCTGGCGCAGCAGGAGGGCGCGTCCCTCTACATGGCGCTGCTGACGGGCTGGCAGTTGCTCATGGCCCGCTACTCCGGCCAGGAGGACGTCACCGTCGGCTCGCCCATGGCCGGCCGCACGCGCGGAGAGGTGGAGGGCCTCATCGGCCTCTTCGTCAACGCCCAGGTGCTTCGCACCCGCGTGACGGGCCGCGACTCCTTCCGCACGCTGCTGCGTCAGGTGCGCGAGACGGTGCTGGGCGCGCAAGAGCACCAGGAATTGCCCATCGAGCGTCTCGTGGAGGAGTTGAAGCCCGAGCGCATCCCGGGGCGCACCCCCTTCTTCCAGGTGATGCTCACCTACCAGGCCTCCTTCCGCGGCGCGGCCTCCGTGGAAGGCGTGAAGCTGGAAGCGCTGGAGCTGGACACCTTCTCCGCCAAGTTCGACCTGACGCTCCAGGTGCTGGAGACGGACGCGGGCCTCAAGGGCTACCTCGAATACACCACCGACCTCTTCACCCCTGCCACCGCCGCCCGCATGGCCCAGCACCTCCGCGTGCTCCTGCAGCAAGCCGTCGCGCAGCCTGATCATCACGCATCTTCGCTGCAGCTGCTCACGGGGAAGGAGCGAGAGCAGGTGTTGGTGGAGTGGAACGCCACGCGGGCACCGTTCCCGGAAGCGTGCATGCACTCGCTCTTCGAGGCACAGGCGCAGGCCACGCCCGAGGCTGTGGCCGCGGTGTTCGAGGGGACGCGGCTGACGTACGCGCAACTGGACGCACGCGCCAACCAGCTCGCCCACGCGCTGCGCCGTCGCGGCGTTGGCCCGGAAGTTCGCGTAGCCCTCAGCGTCGAGCGTTCCCTCGACATCGTCATCGGCCTGCTCGGCATCCTGAAGGCCGGTGGCGCCTGGGTGCCCGTGGATCCGCTGCTGCCCCGTGAGCGGCTGGCCTTCATGCTGGAGGACAGCGCCGCCCAGGTGCTCGTCACGCAGCAGCCGCTGGTGGACCGTTTCCCGGTGGCACTGCATGGCCGGGCGCTCTGCCTGGACACGGAGCGCGGTGCTCTCGCCAAGGAGCCCACGGAGGCGCCCAGCACGGGCGTGACGCCCGCGAACATGGCGTACCTGCTCTACACGTCGGGCAGCACGGGCACACCCAAGGGCACGGCGGTGGAGCACCGCAGCGTCGCCAACCTCGTCACCCACGAGGCAGTGGCGTACGGCATCGGGCCCGGCAGCCGCGTGCTCCAGTTCGCGAGCCTCAGCTTCGACCTGTCGGTGGAGGAGATCTTCACCACGCTATGCAACGGCGCCACGCTGGTGCTCGCGCCGCTGGAGAAGTTGATGCCGGGCGCACCCTTGCCCGTGCTGCTGCGCGAGCAGGAGTTGAGCGTCGTCAGCCTCACGCCCGCGGCACTCGCGGCCACGTCCTCCGAGAGGCTGCCCGAGCTGCGCACCGTCATCTCCGGCGGTGAAGCCCTGCCCGCGGATGTCGTCGCGCGCTGGGCTCCGGGGCGCAGGTTGCTCAACACCTACGGCCCGACGGAGGCCACCGTCATCGCCACGCTGGGTGAGGTGGTCGCGGATGGGAACGTCCCGTCCATTGGCAAGCCGTTGGCGAACGTCTGTGTCTACGTGCTCGACCCGCACGGGCAACCAGTGCCCGTGGGCGTGCGCGGTGAACTGCACATCGGTGGCGTGGGTGTCGCACGTGGATACGCAGGGCGTCCGGGCCTCACCGCCGAGCGCTTCGTGCCGGACGACTTCTCGGGTGAAGAGGGCGCTCGCCTCTATCGCACGGGCGACGTGGTGCGCTGGCGCGCGGATGGACAACTGGACTTCGTCGGGCGCATCGACGCGCAGGTGAAGGTGCGTGGTTTCCGCATCGAGTTGGGTGAAGTCGAAAGCGCCCTGCGTGCCGCCCCGTCCGTGAAGGACGCCGTGGTGCTGGCCCGTGAGGACGCTCCAGGCGACAGGCGGCTGGTGGCCTACGTCGTGGGCGAAGCGCTCGATGTCTCCGCCCTTCGTGCCCACCTCAAGCAGCACCTGCCCGAGTACATGGTGCCCGCCGCCTTCGTCTCCTTGGAGACGCTGCCGCTCACGTCCAACGGCAAGGTGGACCGCAAGGCGCTGCCTGCCCCGGACGCAAGCTTGCTTCGTGCGTCGCACGCCTACGAAGCGCCGGTGACGCCGCTGGAGGAGAAGCTCGCGGCGCTCTGGAGCGAAGTGCTGCGCGTGCCCACCGTGGGCCGCACAGACAACTTCTTCGAATTGGGCGGCCACTCGCTTCTCGCCACCCAACTGGTGGCCCGTGTGCGTTCCGCCCTCGACGTGGAGTTGCCGCTCCGCGCCCTCTTCGAGGCCCCCACCATCGCCTCCCTCGCGGAGAAGTTGCAGCGGGCTTCTACCGGCACACGGCTTCCGCCGCTGACGCGCTCGCGCACGGAGGGCCCCCAGCCGCTCTCCTTCGCCCAGCAGCGCCTCTGGTTCCTCGACCAGTTGGCGCCGGACGATGCGTCCTACAACCTCCCCGTCACGCTCCGCCTCCAGGGGCATCTGGACGTCGAAGCCCTGCGCCGTGCCTTCGAGGCACTGGTGGCACGCCACGAAGCCCTGCGCACCACCTTCTTCGAGCACGAAGGCCAGCCCTTCCAGCGCATCCATGCGCCGGCTGCGTGGGCGCTTCCGGTCGAGGACCTGTCTGGCTTGGACGATTTCGCGCGCGAAGCGGAGACGGTGCGGCTTGCCACCCGGGAAGCCCGGCAGCCCTTCCACCTCGTTCACGGTCCGCTGCTGCGAACCGCGCTCCTCAAGCTTTCAGCGGACTCCCACGTCCTCCTCGTGACGATGCACCACATCGTCTCCGACGGCTGGTCCATGGGCGTCCTCATCCGCGAGCTGGCGAGCCTCTACGAAGCCTTCAGTAGCGGCCGGGCCCCGTCACTGCCGCCGCTGCCCGTGCAGTACGCGGACTTCGCCCTCTGGCAGCGCGAGTGGCTGCAGGGCGAGACGCTGGAGTCGCAGCTCGGTTACTGGAAGCGGCAGCTGGCCGGGGCCCCCTCGGCGCTGGAGTTGCCCACGGACCGTCCTCGTCCGCCCGTCCAGTCGCGTCGTGGCGCCACGCTGCCCGTACACTTCCCCTCGGAGCTGACGGACTCGCTGCGAAGCCTCGCCCAGCGGGAGGGCGCGACGCCCTTCATGCTGCTGCTCTCCGCCTTCCAGTTGCTGCTCTCTCGCTACTCCGGCCAGGACGACATCAGCGTCGGCTCTCCCATCGCCGGCCGCACCCACGCCGAGGCCGAAAGCCTCATCGGCTTCTTCGTCAACACGTTGGTGTTGCGCGCCCACGTGCGCCCGGAGGACTCGTTCCGTCAACTGCTCTCCCAGGTGAAGGCCACCACCCTCGCGGCCTACGAGCACCAGCACGTCCCCTTCGAGAAGCTGGTGGAAGTCCTCCAGCCCTCGCGAGACTTGAGCCGCAGCCCTCTCTTCCAGGTGATGCTTGTCCTGCAGAATGCCCCCGCCGAGGCACTGCGCGTCCCGGGCATGGCCTTCCAGCCCATCCCCCTGGAGGGCAACTCCTCCCGCTTCGACCTGGCCCTCACCCTCTTCGAGGTGCCCCAGGGCCTCACCGGCTTCCTCGAGTACAGCACCGACCTCTTCGACGCCGCCTCCGTCCAGCGTCTCATGGGCCACTTCGCGGTCCTCCTCTCCGCCCTCGCCGCCCAGCCCGACGCCCGCGTCTCCTCCCTGGAGATGCTCACCGCTTCCGAGCGCCAGCAGCTTCTCATCGAGTGGAATGAGACGGACGTCGCCTTCCCGCGCGACACCTGCATCCACCACGTCATCGCCGAGCAGGCCCGCCGCGCTCCGGAGGCCATTGCCGTACGCATGGGCGAGCAAAGCATCACCGATGCCGGTCGCACGCTGGACGCCACTGCCGTGCGCATGGGCGAGCGAAGCGTCACCTACGCAGGCCTCGACACTTGGGCTCACAGCCTCGCCGTCCAGTTGCACGCGGCGGGTGTCTCCCGAGGTGACCGCGTCGCTGTCCTCGCCGAGCGTTCGCCTGAATTGGTGGCGGGCTTGCTGGCCGTCCTCAAGGTGGGCGCCGCCTACGTCCCCATCGCTCCTGGCGTCCCGCCGGAGCGCCTCACCTTCATGCTGGAGGACTCCGCTGCCTCCGTCCTCCTCACCCAGCAGCACCTGCGGCCCTCTCTGCCCGCGCTTTCCGCGCGCGTCCTCTCCCTGGAGATGGAAGAGGGTGCGGCAGCGCGGCAGCCGCTGCCCGTGGCAGCCGTGGGCCCGCAGGACCTGGCCTACGTCATCTACACCTCCGGCAGCACCGGCCGTCCCAAGGGCGTCGCCGTCCACCACCGCGCGTTGATGAATCTCGTCTCCTGGCACCAGCGCACCTATTCGCTGTCGCCGGACGACTCCACCGCCCTCACCGCCGGCGTCGCCTTCGACGCCTCCACCTGGGAGGTGTGGCCCTCTCTTGCCTCCGGCGCCAGCCTCGTCATCCCGCCGGAAGCCGTGCGCGCGGAGCCCTCTCAACTGCTGCGGTGGATGGCCCGCGAGGCCATCACCACCTGCTTCATGCCGACGCCGCTGGCCGAGGCCGTCCTGCGTGAGGAGTGGCCCCGCCCCATGGCCCTGCGTGCCCTGCTGACGGGCGGCGACGCCCTGCACCACGGCCCGCCTCCCTCCGTCCCCGCCACCCTCTTCAACCACTACGGGCCCACCGAGAGCACCGTCGTCGCCACCTTCACGCCCGTCCCGCCTTCCGCGCGCGACGACGGCACACGGCCTCCCATTGGCCGCCCCATCGCCAACACCCGCACCTACGTCCTCGATGCCCACCTGCAGCCGGTGCCCATTGGCGTCCCTGGCGAGCTCTTCCTCGCCAGTGAAGGCCTCGCCTGGGGCTACCTCGGCCAGCCGGCCCTGAGTGCCGAGCGCTTCATCCCGCACCCCTTCTCCTCAACCCCGGGCGCGCGCCTCTACCGCACCGGCGACGTCGTGCGCTGGCGGGCCGACGGCCAGCTGGACTACCTGCAGCGGCTCGACTTCCAGGTGAAGGTGCGCGGCTTCCGCATCGAGCTGGGGGAAATCGAAGCCTCCCTTCTCGCCCATGCCTCCGTGCACGAGGCCGTTGTCCTCGCCCGTGAGGACGTCCCTGGCGACAAGCGTCTCGTCGCGTACCTCGTGCCCACTTCGGGCCAGCAGTTGGACACCAGCGCGGTGCGCTCCTTCCTCAAGGAGCGGCTGCCCGAGTACATGGTGCCCTCCGCCTTCCTCGTCCTGGACGCCCTGCCCCTCAACGCCAACGGCAAGGTGGACCGCAAGGCCCTGCCGGCGCCGCAGGGCACCGCGGTCGCGTCCACCTACGTCGCGCCGGGAACAGCCACCGAGGAGCAGCTCGAGGCCCTCTTCACGCAGGTGCTGCGCGTGGAACGCGTGGGCATTCACGATGACTTCTTCTCGCTCGGTGGCCACTCGCTGCTGGCCACCCAGCTCATGTCCCGAGTGCGCACCACCTTCCGGCGTGAGTTGCCGGTGCGCGCGCTGTTCGAAGCCCCGACCGTGGCCGGGCTTGCCCAGCGCATCGACTCCGCTCGGACCTCTGGGGTGCAAGCCCCGCCGAACATCCCCAGGGTGCGAGCCACCACGGCGCCCCTGTCCTTCGCGCAGCAGCGGCTCTGGTTCCTGGATCAGCTCACGCCGGGGGATGCGTCGTACAACATCTCCAGCGCGCTGAGCTTGAAGGGCCGGGTGGACGTGGAGTCCCTTCGCCGCGCCTTCGAAGCGCTGGTCGCGCGCCACGAAGCCCTGCGCACCACCTTCCGTGAACACCAGGGCCAGGCCACGCAGTCCATCCATCCCCCGAGCGAATGGCTCCTGCCCGTGCAGGACCTGTCCGTCCTCCCCGAAGCGCGGCGTGAAGCCGAAGCACGACGCCGGGTCACCGAGGACGCTCGCCAGCCCTTCCAGTTGGAGGCAGGTCCGCTCCTGCGTACCGCCCTCCTGCGACTGGGAGCGGAAGAACACCTGTTGCTCGTGACGATGCACCACATCGTCTCCGACGGCTGGTCCATGGGGGTGCTCGTCCGGGAGCTGGTGTCCCGCTACGAGGCGTTCAGCGCGGGCCGGAGTCCATCGCTCGCGCCACTGCCCATGCAGTACGCGGACTTCGCGGCGTGGCAGCGCCAGTGGCTCCAGGGCGAGACGTTGGAGACGCACCTCAAGTACTGGAAGCAGCAGCTCGTGGGTGCGCCGGTCGCACTGGAGCTGCCCACGGATCGTCCGCGTCCGCCCGTGCAATCGCACCGGGGGGCCAAAGTGGACGTGCGCATTCCCGCGGAGGTCGCCCACTCACTCAAGGCGCTGGCGGGACGCGAAGGTGCCACGCCCTTCATGGTGCTGCTCGCGGCCTTCCAGGTGCTGCTGTCTCGCTACGCCGCGCAGGATGACGTCAGCGTGGGCACGCCGATCGCGGGCCGCACCCAGGCGGAGACCGAAGGCCTCATCGGCTTCTTCGTCAACACCCTGGTGCTGCGCGCCCACGTAGCGCCGCGCGCGACGTTCCGGGAACTGCTCGCCCAGGTGCGCGGCACGACGCTCACGGCCTACGAGCATCAGCACGTGCCGTTCGAGAAGCTGGTGGAAGCGATCCAGCCCGTCCGGGACTCCAGCCGCAGCCCGCTCTTCCAGGTGATGTTCGCTCTGCAGAACACGCCCACGGAGACGCTCCAGCTTCCGGGCCTCACCCTGCGGCCCCTGCCCCTGGAGGTTCACTTCGCGAAGTTCGATCTCACGCTCTCGCTGCAAGAGTTCCAGGAGGGGATAAGTGGCACGCTGGAGTACGCGACGGACCTCTTCGACGCGGCGACCGTCCAGCGGATGGCCGGCCACTTCGGCGTGTTGCTGGAGGCCATCGCGAAGAAGCCGGACACGAAGCTGGGGGACCTGCCCCTGCTCACCGAGCCCGAGCGTCAGCAACTCCTCCTCGAGTGGAATCCGCCAGCCGCGCAGAGCCAGTACGAGCCCAGCATCCCCGCGATGGTGGAAGCCCAGGTGCGCCGCACGCCGGACGCGCTGGCTGTCATCACGCCGGAACGGCAGCTGACGTATCGGGAGGTGGACGCGAAGGCCAACCAGCTCGCCCACCGTCTGCGAGGACTCGGCGTCGGGCCTGAAACCCGCGTCGGCCTCTGCGTGGAGCGCACCGAAGACCTCGTCATCGGTGCTCTCGGCATCCTCAAGGCCGGTGGTGCGTACGTGCCGCTCGACCCCAGCTACCCGCGTGAGCGCCTGGGCTGGCTGTTGGAGGACGCCCAGGGCCCGGCCCTTGTCGCCCACTCACACCTGCTCGCCGCGTTGCCTGAAACCTCCGCTACGCCCGTGTGCCTCGATTCGGATGCGGAGCTGGCGAAGCAGCCCATCACGGCGCCCGCGGTGGACATCCACCCCGGGCACCTCGCCTACCTCATCTACACCTCCGGCAGCACCGGCCGCCCCAAGGGCGTCGCCATCTCCCATGGCAACGCTGTCTCCTTCCTCCACTGGGCCATTGAGACCTTCACCCCGGAGGAGCTGAAGGGAACCCTCGCCGCGACGAGCCTCAACTTCGACCTCTCCGTCTTCGAACTCTTCGCGCCTCTCTCCAGTGGCGGCGCGGTGGTCGTGGCACGCAATGCCCTGCATCTGGCGGAACTGCCCACTGCTTCGCACGTCACCCTCGTCAACACGGTGCCCTCCGCCATGGCGCAACTGCTGCGCCTGAATGCGGTGCCGTCAGGCGTGCGTGTCGTCAACCTCGCGGGTGAAGCGCTGCCGGAGACGTTGGCCAAGCAGGTCTACGCCGTCCCCACGGTGCAGAAGCTCTTCAACCTCTACGGCCCCTCCGAGGACACCACCTACTCCACCGCGTCCCTCGTCGGCCGTGACGAAGTGCCGCTCATCGGCCGCCCGCTCTCCGCGACGCGCGCCTACGTGCTGGACGCTGCGTTGCAGCCAGTGCCCGTGGGTGTCGCCGGTGAGCTGTACCTCGCGGGTGAAGGCCAGGCGCGTGGCTACCTGCTGCGTCCGGAGCTCACCGCGGAGCGCTTCGTCCCGGAACCCTACGGTCCTCCGGGTGGCCGCATGTACCGCACGGGTGACCGCGTCCGTTACCGCGCGGACGGGCGGCTGGAGTACCTGGGCCGCATCGACTTCCAGGTGAAGGTGCGTGGCTTCCGCATCGAGCTGGGCGAAATCGAAGCAGCGCTTCGCCGTGTGCCCGGTCTCAAGGATGCCGTTGTCGTCGCGAAGGGCGAAGCCGCCGATAAGCGCCTCATCGGCTACGTCACCGCACGAGATGGACACTCGCTGGAGGTGGACGCCCTCAAGGCTCACCTACGGCAGGGGCTCCCGGAGTACATGGTGCCGTCCGCCCTCCTCGTCCTGGACGCGCTGCCCCTCAACTCCAACGGCAAGGTCGACCGCAAGGCGCTACCCGAGCCGGGCAACCTCGCGCGCTCGTCCGACTTCGTCGCGCCTCGGACCGACACCGAGGAGCAACTGGCCGCCCTTTTCGCGGAAGTGCTGCGCGTGGAGCGTGTGGGCATCCACGACGACTTCTTCGCCATGGGAGGCCACTCCCTGCTGGCCACCCAGCTTGTCTCGCGCGTGCGCTCCACCTTCGGCGTGGAATTGCCGCTTCGCGTGTTCTTCGAAGCGTCCACGGTGGCCGCACTTGCGACGAAGCTCGACGGTGCCCAGCGCTCCGAGCATCGTCCGCCGCCGCTGCGCGCCTCTTCACACGAAGGCGCCCTGCCCCTGTCCTTCGCCCAGCAGCGCCTCTGGTTCCTGGACCAGCTCACGCCGGGGGACGCGTCGTACAACATCCCCACGGCGCTGCGCCTGAAGGGCCACGTGGACGTGGAGTCGCTGCGGCGCGCCTTCGAAGCGCTCGTCGCCCGCCACGAATCCCTGCGCACCACCTTCCATGAGCACCAGGGTCAGGCCACCCAGCACATCCATGCGCCTGGAGCCTGGACCCTGCCGCTCATCGACGTGTCCTCGCTGCCGGAAGCGCAGCGCGAGGCCGAGGCCCAGCGCCACGTCACGGAGGATGCCCGTCAGCCGTTCCACCTGGAGCGCGGACCGCTGCTGCGCACGGCCCTCGTGCGACTGGCAGCCGACGAACACCTGCTGCTGGTGACGATGCACCACATCGTCTCCGACGGCTGGTCCATGGGCGTCCTCGTCCGGGAGCTCGTGATGTTCTACGCGGCGTTCACCCAGGGCGCCGCCCCCGCACTCAGTCCCATGCCCATGCAGTACGCGGACTTCGCGGCATGGCAGCGCAACTGGCTCCAGGGAGAGACGCTGGACGCGCAGCTCGACTACTGGAAGCAGCAGCTCGCGGGTGCGCCCGCCGCGCTGGAGCTGTTGACGGACAAGCCCCGGCCGGCCGTCCAGTCCCATGAGGGCGCGGCCCTCTCCCTCCAGCTTTCGCCTGAAGCCTCCCAGGCCCTCAAGTCCCTGGCCCGGCGCGAGGGCGCCACGCCGTTCATGGTGCTGCTCGCGGGCTGGCAGCTGCTCCTGTCGCGCTACGCCGGCCAGGACGATGTCAGCGTGGGCACGCCCATCGCGGGCCGCACGCAGGCGGAGACCGAGGGCCTCATCGGCTTCTTCGTCAACACGCTCGTCCTGCGGGCCCGGCTGAATCCACGCGAGACGTTCCGGGAACTGCTCACCCAGGTGCGCGGCACGACGCTCGCGGCCTACGAACACCAGCACCTGCCGTTCGAGAAGCTGGTGGAAGTCCTCCAGCCCGTGCGGGACACCAGCCGCAGCCCGCTCTTCCAGGTGATGTTCACCCTGCAGAACGCTCCCACCGGCGATCTGCGAGTCCCCGGCCTCACCTTCCAGCAGCTCGCTCCCGGCGCGCGGGCCGCCAAGTTCGACCTCACCTTGACGATGCAGGATTCGCCGCAGGGGTTCACCGGCTGGCTGGAATACAGCACCGCCCTCTTCGAGCAGAGCACCGTGGAGCGGATGGCAGGCCACCTGCGCATGCTACTGGAGGCCGTCGCCGCGAAGCCCGAGCAAACCCTGTCCGCGCTGCCGCTGCTCTCGCCCGAGGAGCGCCAGCGCATCCTCGTGGACTGGAATGACACGGCGGCCGTCAGCCCCATGGACGTCCCTGTCCACGTCCACTTCGCCCAGCAGGCCCAGCGCACGCCCGACGCGGTGGCCCTGGTGCTGGGGGACGCTTCGCTGACGTACGCGCAGCTGGACGCACGTGCGAACCAACTGGCCCACCACCTGGGCTCGCTGGGCATCGTCCCCGGCGCGCGCGTCGGCCTCGCCCTCGAGCGCTCGTTCGAGATGGTGACCGCCCTGCTCGCCATCCTCAAGGCAGGCGCCGCCTTCGTCCCCGTGGACCGCAACGCCCCCGTGGAGCGCATCGCGACGCTGCTGGAGGACGCCGACGTCGGCGTGGTGCTCACGCATCAGCCCTTCGCCTCGAAGCTGCCCGCCTCCGGTACCCGCGTCTGGCTGGACGCCCAGCAGGACGTGCTGGCCTCGCGGCCCACGCATGCTCCCGACGTCCGAGTGGAAGGCGAAGCCCTCGCCTACGTCATGTTCACCTCGGGCTCCACGGGCCGCCCCAAGGGCGTCAGCGTGCCCCACCGGGGCATCACCCGCCTGGTGCTCGGCAGCACCTTCATGCGCTTCGGCCATGACGAGGTATGGCTGCAAATCGCGCCCGTTGCCTTCGACGCCTCCACGCTCGAAATCTGGGGCGCGCTGCTGCACGGCGCGAAGCTCGTCCTCGCGCCTCCCCATGCCCTCTCGCTGGAGGAACTGGCGGAGCAGGTGCGGCGCCACCGCGTGACGACGCTGTGGCTGACGACCGCCCTCTTCGAGCAGATGGCCCTGCACCAGGGAGAAGCCCTGGCCCACGTGCGGCAGGTCCTCACCGGTGGCGACGTGATGCCCTGGTCCCGCCTTCGCGACCACCTGCCCCGTCTCGCCGAAGACGCGACGCTGATTCACGCTTACGGCCCGACAGAGAACACTACCTTCTCCACTACGTTGCCGTTGCACCGCGACACGCGCGTGGAGGGCCCCGTCTCCATCGGCCGTCCCATCCCGAACTCCACGGCCTATGTGTTCGACGCGAACCTGCACCCCGTGCCCGTGGGTGTCGCGGGTGAGGTGTACGTTGGTGGCCCCGGCCTCGCCTGGGGCTACCTCCACCGCCCCGAGCTGACCGCGGAGCGCTTCGTCCCCCACCCCTTCGCCTCCACTCCTGGAGAGCGCCTCTACCGCACGGGCGACAAGGCCCGCTGGCTGGAGAACGGCACGCTCGACTTTCTGGGCCGCGTCGACTTCCAGGTGAAGGTGCGCGGCTTCCGCATCGAGCTGGGTGAGATCGAATCCGCCCTGCGCGCCTTCCCGGGCGTCAACGAAGTCGTCGTCGTGGCCCGGGGCGCGGACGCGGACAAGCGCCTCATCGGCTACGTCACCGCGCACGAAGGCCTCGTGCTGAACGTGGAAGCACTGCGCGCCCACCTGCAGCAGCGGCTTCCCGAGTACATGGTGCCCACGTCACTCCTGGTGCTGGAGGCGCTGCCGCTCAACGCCAACGGCAAGGTGGACCGCAAGGCCCTGCCCGAGCCGACGGATGCACCGCGAGCCGCCGCCCTCGTCGCGCCGCGCACCACGACCGAGGAGAAGCTCGCGGCCCTCTTCGCCGAGGTCCTCCGGGTGGAGCGGGTCGGCATCCGGGACGACTTCTTCGCGCTGGGAGGCCACTCGCTCCTGGCCACCCAGCTCGTCTCACGCGTGCGGGCCGGATTCGGCGTCGAACTGCCGCTGCGGGCCCTGTTCGGAGCGCCGACCGTCGAAGCCCTCGCGCCGAAGCTGGAGGGGTCGCCGTCCGCCGCGCGTCGTGCGCCGCCGCTGCGGCCCGCGTCGCGCAACGGAGCCATCCCGCTCTCCTTCGCCCAGCAGCGCCTCTGGCTGTTGGATCAGCTCCAGCCCGGGGACGCGTCGTACAACATCCCCACGGCGCTGCGGCTGACGGGCCAGGTGGACGCGGAGTCCCTGCGCCGCGCGTTCGAAGCGCTGATCGCCCGGCACGAGTCCCTGCGCACCACGCTCGCCGCGTCACACGAGGCCCCTTCGCAGCGGGTCCAGGATTCGGCGGCGTGGGAGCTGCCCATCGTCGACCTGACGGCACTGCCGCAGGCACAGCGCGAGGAGGAGGCCCGGCGCATCGTGGCCACGGAGGCGCGTCGTCCGTTCCATCTGGCCACGGGACCGCTGCTGCGAGGGCTCCTGGTGCGCCTGGGAGCGGAGGAGCACCTGCTGCTGGTGACCATGCACCACGTCGTCTCCGACGGCTGGTCCATGGGCGTCCTCGTGCGTGAGGTCGCGGCCTTCTACGAGGCCTTCAGCACGGGCAGCACCCCGGCCCTGGCGCCGCTGCCGGTGCAGTACGCGGACTTCGCCACGTGGCAGCGCGACTGGCTCCAGGGCGAGGTCCTGGAAGCGCAACTCGACTACTGGCAGCAGCGGTTGGCCGGAGCCCCCGCCGCGCTGGAGCTGCCCACGGACCGTCCGCGTCCGCCCGTGCAGTCCCACCGGGGCGCGACGGTGGACGTGCGAGTTCCCGCCAGCATCGCGGAGGCGCTCAAGTCCCTGGCCCAGCGTGAAGGCGCTACGCCCTTCATGGTGTTCCTCGCCGCGTTCCAGGTCCTGCTGTCGCGCTACTCCTCGCAGGACGACATCAGCGTGGGTTCTCCCATCGCGGGCCGCACCCAGGCGGAGACGGAAGGCCTCATCGGCTTCTTCGTCAACACGCTCGTCCTGAGATCGAACCTGAACCCTCGAGCGACGTTCCGCGAGCTGTTGGCCCAGGTGCGAGGCACGACGCTCGCGGCCTACGATCACCAGCACCTGCCCTTCGAGAAGCTCGTAGAGGCCGTGCAGCCCACGCGCGACCTGAGCCGCAATCCGTTGTTCCAGGCGATGTTCGTCCTGCAGAACATGCCGGCGGAGGTGCTGCGCCTGCCCGGGTTGTCCATGCAGACGCTGCCGCTGGAGACCCACTTCGCGAAGTTCGATCTCTCCCTGGGTCTACGGGAAGCCCCCACGGGCATGACGGGCACGCTGGAGTACGCGACGGACCTCTTCGACGCGGCGACCGTCCAGCGGATGGCCGGCCACTTCGGCGTGTTGCTGGAGGCCATCGCGAACAAGCCGGACACGAAGCTGGGGGACCTGCCCCTGCTTACGGAGCCCGAACGTCAGCAACTCCTCATCGAGTGGAATCCGCCTGCCACGCAGACGCAGTACGAGCCGAGCATCCCCGCGATGGTGGAAGCCCAGGTGCGCCGCACGCCGGACGCGCTGGCCGTCATCACGCCGGAACGGCAGCTGACGTATCGAGAGGTGGATGCGAAGGCCAACCAGCTCGCCCACCGCCTGCAAGGACTCGGCGTCGGGCCTGAAACCCGCGTCGGCCTCTGCGTGGAGCGCACCGAAGACCTCGTCATCGGTGCTCTCGGCATCCTCAAGGCCGGCGGTGCCTACGTGCCGCTCGACCCCAGCTACCCGCGTGAGCGCCTGGGCTGGCTGCTGGAAGACGCGCAGGGCCCTGCCCTCGTCGCCCACTCGCACCTGCTCGCCGCGTTGCCTGAAACCTCCGCTACGCCCGTGTGCCTCGATTCGGATGCGGAGCTGGCGAAGCAGCCCACCACGGCGCCCGAGGTGGACATCCACCCCGGGCACCTCGCCTACCTCATCTACACCTCTGGAAGTACGGGCCGTCCCAAGGGCGTTGCCATCTCCCATGGCAACGCTGTCTCCTTCCTCCATTGGGCGCTCGCGACGTTCACCCTGGAGGAGCTGAAGGGCACCCTCGCCGCGACGAGCCTCAACTTCGACCTCTCCGTCTTCGAGCTCTTCGCGCCTCTCTCCAGTGGCGGCGCGGTGGTCGTGGCACGCAACGCACTGCACCTCGCGGAGCTGCCCACTGCTTCGCACGTCACCCTCGTCAACACGGTGCCCTCCGCCATAGCGCAGTTGCTGCGCCTGAATGCGGTACCGCCCACCGTGCGTGTCATCAACCTCGCGGGCGAAGCTCTGCCGGAGACGTTGGCCAAGGAGGTCTACGCCGTCCCAACGGTGCAAAAGCTCTTCAACCTCTACGGCCCCTCCGAGGACACCACCTACTCCACCGCCTCCCTCGTCGGTCGTGACGAGGTGCCGCTCATCGGTCGTCCGCTCCCTGCGACGCGCGCCTACGTGCTCGACACCTCGTTGCAGCCGGTGCCCGTGGGCGTCGCCGGTGAGTTGTACCTCGCGGGTGAAGGCCAGGCGCGTGGCTACCTGCTGCGTCCGGAGCTCACCGCGGAGCGCTTCGTGCCGGAGCCCTACGGTCCTCCCGGCGGCCGCATGTACCGCACGGGCGACCGCGTCCGTTACCGCGCGGATGGGCGGCTGGAATACCTCGGCCGCATCGACTTCCAGGTGAAGGTGCGTGGCTTCCGTATCGAACTGGGTGAGATTGAAGCGGCCCTTCGCCGCGCTCCGGGCCTCAAGGACGCCGTCGTCGTCGCGAAGGGCGAAGCCGCCGACAAGCGGCTCGTTGCCTACGTCGCGCCCAACTCGCTGGAGGTGGAAGCCCTCAAGGCCCATCTGCGTCAGGGGCTCCCCGAGTACATGCTGCCCTCCACCTTCGTGGTGCTGGACGCACTGCCGCTCAACCCCAACGGCAAGGTCGACCGCAAGGCCCTGCCGGAGCCGGAGGCCCCGCGGTCGCGCAGCACCTACGAAGCGCCCCGCACGGAGCTGGAGGCGAAGCTCGCATCCATCTGGGCGGAGGTCCTTCGTCTGCCCCAGGTGGGCGTGAAGGACTCCTTCTTCGAGCTGGGTGGTCACTCGCTGCTGGCCACGCAGGTGGTGTCCCGCGTGCGCGCGGAACTCGGTGTGGAGCTGCCGCTGCGAGCAATCTTCGAGTCCTCCACGGTGGAAGCCCTGGCTGGGCGGCTGCACGGGAGCGTGGGACCGAAGGCGCCGAAGCTCACCCGGGCCACGCACGAGGGCCCGGTGCCGCTGTCCTTCGCCCAGCAGCGGCTGTGGCTGTTGGATCAGCTCCAGCCGGAAGACGCATCCTACAATCTCCCGGCAGCGCTCCAGCTCACGGGCCACCTGGACGTGGAGGCCCTGCGCCGCGCTTTCGAGTCACTCGTCGCGCGTCACGAAGCCCTGCGCACCACCTTCCACGAGCATCAGGGTCAGCCCACGCAGCGGATCCATGCTCCGGCGGAATGGACGCTGCCGCTCATGGACCTCTCCCTCCTGCCCGAGGACCTGCGGGGGAACGAGGCGCGGCGGCTGGCCGACGAAGAAGCCCGGCGTCCCTTCCGGCTCGCCACGGGTCCTCTGCTGCGCAGCACGTTGGTGCGCCTGACGGACGACTCCCACCTGTTGCTGGTGACGATGCACCACATCGTCTCCGACGGCTGGTCCATGGGCGTTCTCGTGCGCGAGCTCATCTCGCTGTACGCCGCATTCCATGACGGCAAGGAGCCTGGACTCACGCCGCTGCCCGTGCAGTACGCGGACTTCGCGGCGTGGCAGCGCGACTGGCTCCAGGGCGAGGCGCTGGACGCTCAGATCGACTACTGGAAGCAGCAGCTCTCCGGAGTTCCCGCCGCGCTGGAACTGCCCACGGATCGTCCGCGTCCGCCCGTGCAGTCGCACCGTGGCGCGACGGTGGAGGTGCGCGTTTCCCCGGAGGTCTCTCACGCGCTCAAGGCGCTGGCGGGACGCGAGGGCGCCACGCCCTTCATGGTGCTGCTCGCGGCGTTCCAGGTGCTGCTGTCGCGCTACTCCGCGCAGGACGACATCAGTGTGGGCTCGCCCATCGCAGGCCGCACCCAGGCGGAGACCGAGGCGCTCATCGGCTTCTTCGTCAACACGCTCGTCCTGCGGGCGCGGCTGAATCCACGCGAGACGTTCCGTGAGCTGCTGGCTCAAGTGCGAGGCACGACCTTCGCGGCGTACGACCACCAGCACCTGCCCTTCGAGAAGCTTGTCGAAGCCGTGCAGCCCACTCGGGACATGAGCCGAAGCCCGCTCTTCCAGGCGATGTTCGTCCTGCAGAACACGCCCACCGAGGCGCTGCGTCTGCCGGAGCTGTCGTTCCAGGCCGTGCCACTGGAAGCGCGATTCGCCAAGTTCGACCTTTCGCTGGCCCTGCAAGAGGTCCAGGGAGAACTGGTCGGGTCGCTGGAGTACGCGACGGACCTCTTCGACGCGGCAACCATCCAGCGCATGGCCGGCCACTTCGGCGTGTTGCTGGCCGCCATCGCGAAGAAGCCGGACACGAAGCTGGGGGACCTGCCCCTGCTCACCGAGTCCGAACGTCAGCAGCTCCTCGTCGAGTGGAACCCGCCTGTTACCGAAGCCCCGCGTGAGCCCAGCATCCCCGCGATGGTGGAAGCCCAGGTACGCCGCACGCCGGACGCATTGGCCGTCATCACGCCGGAGCGGCAACTGACGTACCGGGAGGTGAACGCGAAGGCCAACCAGCTCGCCCACCGCCTGCGAGGACTTGGCGTCGGTCCCGAAGTCCGCGTCGGCCTCTGCGTCGAGCGCACCGAGGACCTCGTCATTGGAGCTCTCGGCATCCTCAAGGCCGGCGGTGCGTATGTGCCGCTGGATCCCAGCTACCCGCGTGAGCGTCTGGGCTGGCTGCTGGAGGACGCCCAGGGCCCTGCCCTCGTCGCCCACTCACACCTGCTCGCCGCGCTTCCTGAAACGGCTGCCACGCCCGTGTGCCTCGACTCGGATGCGGAGCTGGCCAGGCAGCCCACCACGGCGCCCGAGGTGGACATCCACCCCGGGCACCTCGCCTACCTCATCTACACCTCTGGCAGCACCGGCCGCCCCAAGGGCGTCGCCATCTCCCATGGCAACGCTGTCTCCTTCCTCCACTGGGCCCTTGAGACCTTCAGCCCGGAGGAACTGAAGGGCACGCTTGCCGCGACGAGCCTCAACTTCGACCTCTCCGTCTTCGAGCTCTTCGCCCCGTTGAGCAGCGGTGGTGCGGTGGTGGTGGCACGCAACGCCCTGCACCTGGCGGAGCTGCCCACTGCTTCGCACGTCACCCTCGTCAACACGGTGCCCTCCGCCATGGCGCAACTGCTGCGCCTGAATGCGGTACCGCCCACCGTGCGCGTCATCAACCTCGCGGGCGAAGCGCTGCCGGAGACACTGGCGAAGCAGGTCTACGCCGTCCCGACGGTGCAGAAGCTCTACAACCTCTACGGCCCCTCCGAGGACACCACCTACTCCACCGCCTCTCTCGTCGGTCGTGACGAGGTGCCTCTCATCGGCAGGCCCCTGCCCGCGACGCGCGCCTACGTGCTGGACGCTTCGTTGCAGCCGGTGCCCGTGGGCGTCGCCGGTGAGCTGTACCTCGCGGGTGAAGGCCAGGCGCGGGGCTACCTGCTACGCCCGGAGCTCACCGCGGAGCGCTTCGTCCCGGAACCCTACGGCCCTCCGGGTGGTCGCATGTACCGCACGGGTGACCGCGTCCGGTACCGCATGGACGGGCGGCTGGAGTACCTCGGCCGCATCGACTTCCAGGTGAAGGTGCGCGGCTTCCGCATCGAGCTGGGTGAAATCGAAGCAGCCCTCCGCCGCGCTCCGGGCCTCAAGGACGCCGTCGTCGTCGCCAGGGGCGAGGCTGCCGACAAGCGCATCATCGGCTACGTCACCGCGCGCGATGGCCACTCGCTGGACTCCGAGTCACTGAAGGCACATCTCCGGCAGCAGTTGCCCGAGTACATGGTGCCTTCCACCCTCCTCGTCCTGGATGCACTGCCGCTCAACTCCAACGGCAAGGTCGACCGCAAGGCCCTGCCCGAACCCGACGCCCACGCTGTCGAGGCCAGGAACTTCGTCGCCCCGCGCGATGCGCTCGAGATGCAGCTCGCGCGCATCTGGGAGGACGTGCTCGGTGTCCGCTCCGTTGGCATTCGCTCCAGCTTCTTCGAACTCGGCGGTCACTCCCTGCTCGCCGTGCGAATGCTCGCGGCCATCCGCGAGCGCCTTGGCCTCAGCCTTCCGCTCTCCGTCCTCTTCCAGCAGCCCACCGTGGAGCAGCTCGCCCTGGTGCTCCAAGACGCCTCGCAGGCATGGACGCCCCTCGTCCCGCTGGAGCGGGGAGAGCCCGGCCATCGGCCGCTCTTCCTCGTCCATCCCGGCGGCGGCAACGTCCTCGCCTACTCGGAGCTGGCGCGCCGCCTGGGGCCGTCGCTGCCCGTCTACGGCCTCCAGTCGCGCGGCCTCGACGGACGCCCGGTCGCGGAGTCCATCGAGGAGATGGCGGACCTCTACATCGAAGCGATCCGCTCCGTGCAGCCGCATGGCCCCTACCAGCTCGGAGGTTGGTCCCTCGGCGGCGTCATCGCCTACGAGATGGCTCGCAGGCTGCGCGACTCCGGCGAAGCGGTGGACCTGCTCGCGCTCATCGACGCGCACGTGCCCGGGCTCACGGGACCTGCCGCGGAGGACAGCCACTTCTCCTCCGAGGCCCGAGTGAGGATCGCCTTCGCCCAGACCACCGCCACCGCCTTTGGCCGGGAGCTCGCCGTCTCCGCCGAAGCGCTGGCACAGGGCGACGACGCGGCGATGCTGGATCATCTGCTGCAGGAAGGGCTCCGGGCGAACATCCTCGATGCGCACTCCGGGCCTGCTCAGCTGCGCGCCCTCTTCCGGGTCTTCCAGGCCAACCTCTTCGCCCAGGAGAAGTACGTGCCCCGGCCTTACGACGGCACCGCCCTGCTGCTGAGCGCCAGCGAGGCCCCCACCGGGCTCCCGCGTCACCGGGGCTGGGAGCCCCTGGTGCGAGGCGGCCTGGAGGTGGACGACGTCCCCGGCAGCCACCATGAACTGCTACAGGATCCGCACCTCGGGTTCATCGTGGAGCGGCTGCGCGCGCTTCTCACCCGTGCGTCGCGCAGCGAGCCCCAGACTCCCATGGGAGGTTGAAACCCTTCTGCCCCGCGCCTGTGCTGATCAGTCAGGCGCGGGGAGCTGCATCACGGATTCGTTGAGGGCCTCTGTTCCCTGGAAGCCTCCGAGCCCGTGGCGTTGTTCCTGGGTCGGGCGAGGCTCCAACGTCGGAACCCCCTCCTATGATGACGCCCATAAACACGAGGATTTATTGGATCCACGGGCCTGCGCCTGGGGTGCTGGGGCGCCTTCATGACACGTCACGTCGTAACGGAATAATGTAGCCACCGCGAAATGCCCAAGACCGCGCTTCACCCGGGAGCGCAGCGCACACGGCATCCCAGCATCAGCAGCAGCTTCAAGTTCTCGCGAGTGCCACCTCCCCCTGGTGGTGCTCGCGCAGGCGTCCCCGAGCGGAGTACACGAGATGAGCAACGAGCTGTCGAAGCGGATCGCCAACCTCTCACCGGAGAAGCGCGCCGAGCTGCTCAAGAAGATGGCCGCGCAGAAGGCCGCCGCGGGCAACACCGTGCAGGGCCTCATCCCGGTGCAGGACCGCTCGCGCCCGCTGCCGCTGTCGTTCGCCCAGCAGCGCCTCTGGTTCATTGATCAGCTGCAACCCGGCAGCCCTCTCTACAACGTGCCCATGGCGGTGCGGCTGGAGGGCGCGCTGGACGTAGCCGTGCTGGAGCGAGCGCTGCGAGAGGTGGTGCGCCGTCACGAGGTGCTCCGCACCACCTTCCGCGAGGACGCCTCGGGCCCCGTGCAGGTGGTGTCGCCCGAGCCGGTGCTCACCCTGGAGCGCAAGGACCTCACGGGCTCCTCGCCGGCCGAGGCCTGGCGACTGGCGCGTGAAGCCGCGGCACAGCCTTTCATTCTTGCGCAAGGCCCACTGCTGCGCGCACTGCTGCTGACGTCCGCCCCCCAGGAGCACCTGCTCGTGGTGGTGGTGCACCACATCGTCTCCGACGGCTGGTCCATGACGCTGCTGGTGCGCGAGGTGGCGCTGCTCTACGGCGCCTTCGCGCGAGGCCAGCCCGCGCCGCTGCCGCCCATGGGCGTGCAGTACGCGGACTTCGGCGTCTGGCAGCGCGAGTGGCTGCAGGGCTCGCGGCTGGAGAAGCAGCTCGACTACTGGAAGCAGCAGCTGGCCGGAGTGCCCTCCGCGCTGGAGTTGCCCACCGACTTCCCGCGTCCCGCCCTCCGCGACGGCCGAGGCGCCCGGCATGACGTGCTGCTGCCCCGCGAGTTGACGGACGCGCTGAAGGCGCTGGCGCAGCAGGAGGGCGCGTCCCTCTACATGGCGCTGCTGACGGGCTGGCAGCTGCTGATGGCCCGCTACTCAGGCCAGGAGGACGTCACCGTCGGCTCGCCCATGGCCGGCCGCACGCGCGGAGAGGTGGAGGGCCTCATCGGCCTCTTCGTCAACGCCCAGGTGCTTCGCACCCGCGTGACGGGCCGCGACTCCTTCCGCACGCTGCTGCGTCAGGTGCGCGAGACGGTGCTGGGCGCCCAGGAGCATCAGGAGCTTCCCATCGAACGTCTCGTGGAGGAGTTGAAGCCCGAGCGCATCCCGGGGCGTACCCCCTTCTTCCAGGTGATGCTCACCTACCAGGCCTCCTTCCGCGGCGCGGCCTCCGTGGAAGGCGTGAAGCTGGAAGCGCTGGAGCTGGACACCTTCTCCGCCAAGTTCGACCTGACGCTCCAGGTGCTGGAGACGGACGCGGGCCTCAAGGGCTACCTCGAATACACCACCGACCTCTTCACCCCTGCCACCGCCGCCCGCATGGCCCAGCACCTCCGCGTGCTCCTGCAGCAAGCCGTCGCACGGCCGAATGAGTCCGTGGCCCGGTTGCCTCTGCTGAGCGCGGAGGAACGACACGAAATGCTGGTGGCGTGGAACGCCACGCGGGCGCCGTTCCCTGAAGCGTGCATGCACTCGCTCTTCGAGGCGCAGGCGTACGCCACGCCCAAAGCAGTGGCCGCGGAGTTCGAGGGGACGCGGCTGACGTACGCCCAACTGGACGCGCGCGCCAACCAACTCGCCCACGCGCTGCGCCGTCGCGGCGTTGGCCCGGAAGTTCGCGTAGCCCTCAGCGTCGAGCGTTCCCTCGACATCGTCATCGGCCTGCTCGGCATCCTGAAGGCCGGTGGCGCCTGGGTGCCCGTGGATCCGCTGCTGCCCCGTGAGCGGCTGGCCTTCATGCTGGAGGACAGCGCCGCGCAGGTGCTTGTCACGCAGCAGCCGCTGGTGGACCGCTTCCCGGAGGCACTGCATGGCCGGGCGCTCTGCCTGGACACGGAGCGCGGTGCTCTCGCCAAGGAGCCCACGGAGGCGCCCAGCACGGGCGTGACGCCCGCGAACATGGCGTACCTGCTCTACACGTCGGGCAGCACGGGCACACCCAAGGGCACGGCGGTGGAGCACCGCAGCGTCGCCAACCTCGTCACCCACGAGGCAGTGGCGTACGGCATCGGGCCCGGCAGCCGCGTGCTCCAGTTCGCGAGCCTCAGCTTCGACCTGTCGGTGGAGGAGATCTTCACCACGCTGTGCAACGGCGCCACGCTGGTGCTCGCGCCGCTGGAGAAGCTGATGCCGGGCGCACCCTTGCCCGTGCTGCTGCGCGAGCAGGAGTTGAGCGTCGTCAGCCTCACGCCCGCGGCACTCGCGGCCACGTCCTCCGAGAGGCTGCCCGAGGTGCGCACCGTCATCTCCGGTGGTGAAGCCCTGCCCGCGGATGTCGTCGCGCGCTGGGCTCCGGGACGGCGCCTGCTCAATACGTATGGCCCGACGGAGGCCACCGTCATCGCCACGCTGGGTGAGGTGGTCGCGGATGGAAACATCCCGTCCATCGGCAAGCCGCTGGCGAACGTGCGCGTCTACGTGCTCGACCCGCAGGGACAGCCAGTGCCAGTGGGTGTGCGCGGTGAGCTGCACATCGGTGGCGTGGGCGTCGCGCGTGGGTACGCGGGACGTCCGGGTCTCACCGCCGAGCGCTTCGTGCCGGACGCCTTCTCCGGTGAAGAGGGCGCTCGCCTCTATCGCACGGGCGACGTGGTGCGCTGGCGCGCGGATGGACAGCTGGACTTCGTCGGCCGCATCGACGCCCAGGTGAAGGTGCGTGGTTTCCGCATCGAGTTGGGTGAAGTCGAAAGCGCCCTGCGTGCCGCCCCGTCCGTGAAGGACGCCGTGGTGCTGGCTCGTGAGGATGCTCCGGGCGACAAGCGACTGGTGGCCTACGTCGTGGGCGATGCGCTCGACGTCTCCGCCCTTCGTGCCCACCTCAAGCAACACCTGCCCGAGTACATGGTGCCCGCCGCCTTCGTCTCCCTGGAGACGCTGCCGCTGACGTCCAACGGCAAGGTGGATCGCAAGGCGCTGCCTGCCCCGGACGCAAGCTTGCTTCGTGCGTCGCACGCCTACGAAGCGCCGGTGACGCCGCTGGAGGAGAAGCTCGCGGCGCTCTGGAGCGAAGTGCTGCGCGTGCCCACCGTGGGCCGCACGGACAACTTCTTCGAATTGGGCGGCCACTCGCTGCTCGCCACCCAACTGGTGGCCCGCGTGCGCGCCGCCCTCGACGTGGAGTTGCCGCTCCGCGCCCTCTTCGAGGCTCCCACCATTGCCTCCCTCGCTGAACGCCTCCAGCGCTCGGCGACGGGCACGCGTCTGCCGCCGCTGACGCGCTCGCGCACGGAAGGCCCCCAGCCGCTCTCCTTCGCCCAGCAGCGCCTCTGGTTCCTCGACCAGTTGGCGCCGGACGATGCGTCCTACAACCTCTCCGTCACGCTCCGCCTCCAGGGACACCTGGACGTCGAAGCCCTGCGCCGCGCCTTCGAGGCGCTGGTGGCACGCCACGAAGCCCTGCGCACCACGTTCTTCGAGCACGAAGGCCAGCCCTTCCAGCGCATCCATGCTCCGGCTGCGTGGGCCCTTCCGGTGGAGGACCTTTCCCGGTTGGACGACGCTGCGCGCGACGCGGAGACGCTGCGCCTTGCCACCCGCGAAGCCCGGCAGCCCTTCCACCTCGTTCACGGTCCGCTGCTACGCACCGCGCTCCTCAAGCTTTCAGCGGACTCCCACGTCCTCCTCGTGACGATGCACCACATCGTCTCCGACGGCTGGTCCATGGGCGTCCTCATCCGCGAGCTGGCGAGCCTCTACGAAGCCTTCAGTGGCGGCCGGGCTCCGTCACTGCCGCCGCTGCCCGTGCAGTACGCGGACTTCGCCCTCTGGCAGCGCCAGTGGCTGCAGGGCGAGACGCTGGAGTCGCAGCTCGGCTACTGGAAGCGGCAGCTGGCCGGCGCTCCCGCGGCGCTGGAGCTGCCCACGGACCGTCCGCGTCCGCCCGTCCAGTCGCGTCGTGGCGCCACCCTGCCCGTACACTTCCCCTCGGAGCTGACGGACTCGCTGCGAAGCCTCGCCCAGCGGGAGGGCGCGACGCCCTTCATGCTGCTGCTCTCCGCCTTCCAGTTGCTGCTCTCTCGCTACTCCGGCCAGGACGACATCAGCGTCGGCTCTCCCATCGCCGGCCGCACCCACGCCGAAGCCGAAGGCCTCATCGGCTTCTTCGTCAACACGTTGGTGTTGCGCAGCCACGTGCGCCCGGAGGACTCGTTCCGCCAACTGCTCGCCCAGGTGAAGTCCACCACGCTCGCGGCCTACGAGCACCAGCACGTGCCCTTCGAGAAGCTGGTGGAAGTCCTCCAGCCCTCGCGCGACATGAGCCGCAGCGCCCTCTTCCAGGTGATGCTCGTCCTGCAGAATGCCCCGGCAGAGGCACTGCGCGTCCCGGGCATGGCCTTCCAGCCCATCCCCCTGGAAGGCAACTCCTCCCGCTTCGACCTGTCCCTCACGCTCTTCGAGGTGCCCCAGGGCCTTACCGGCTCCCTCGAGTACAGCACCGACCTCTTCGACACCGCGACCGTACAGCGCATGATGGGCCACCTCGGAGTGTTGCTGGAGGCCATCGCCGCGACGCCGGATGCAACGCTCGCGAGCCTGCCGCTGCTCACCGCTCCGGAGCGCCAGCAACTCCTCGTCGAGTGGAGCGGATCCAGCGCGGAGTTCCCTCGCGACCTCTGCTTCCATGAGGCCTTCGCCGCCCAGGCCCTTCGCACGCCCGAAGCCCTGGCCGTCATCTGCCGTGATGAGCAGCTCACCTTCCGTGAGCTGGACACGCGCGCCAATCAGCTCGCCCACCGGCTGGTGAAGCTGGGCGTTGGCCCTGATGTGCTCGTGGTGCTCTGCGTGCAGCGCTCCGTGGAGTCGCTCGTCGGCATCCTCGGAATCCTCAAGGCCGGTGGCGCCTACGTCCCCGTCGATCCCAGCTACCCGCGCGAGTGGATCGCCCACGTCCTCACCGACACGGGTGCGCCGGTGGTGCTCACCCAGCAGCGTCTGCGTGACTCGCTGCCCCCGCACGCCGCGCACGACATCTGCCTGGACTCCGACGCCGCGGGCCTCGCTCTTGAGCCCTCGCACGCTCCGGCAGCGGACGTCACGCCAGAGCACCTGGCGTACATCATCTACACCTCCGGCAGCACCGGCCGTCCCAAGGGCGTGATGATTCAGCACCGCTCCGTGCTGAACCTGCGCGTCGCCCTCGCCTCTACTGTGCACACCGGTGCCCAGCCGGGGGAGCGCGCCAGCGTCAATGCGCCGCTGTCCTTCGACGCTTCCGTGCAGCAGCTGATCCAGTTGCTCGACGGCCGCACCCTCTGCATCGTCCCGGACGAGGCCCGCACCGACGTGCGCGAACTCGTCCACCGCATCGGCAAGGACGCGCTGGACGTCCTGGACTGCTCACCCGCGCACCTGCGCCTGCTGGTGGATGAAGGCCTGCTGCAAAGCCAGTCCAACCTCCGCCGCATCCTCGTGGGCGGCGAAGCCGTGGACACCGCCACCTGGCGCCACCTGGGCCAGGTCCCCAGCCTGCGCGTCTTCAACGTCTACGGTCCGACCGAGTGCACCGTCGACGCCACCGCCTGCGCCTTCGATGCGTCGCCCACGCCCACCATCGGCAAGCCGCTGCCCAACGTGCGCGCCTACGTGTTGGACCACACGCTGCGCCCGGTGCCCGTGGGCGTCGCGGGTGAGCTCTTCATCGGTGGTGAAGGCGTCGCTCGCGGCTACCTCAACCGGCCGGAACTCACCGCGGATCGCTTCATCCCGGATGGCTTCTCCTCCAAGCCCGGCGCCCGCCTCTACCGCACGGGCGACGTGGTGCGCTGGCGCGCGGATGGAATGCTCGACTACCTGGGCCGCGCGGACTTCCAGGTGAAGGTGCGTGGCTTCCGCATCGAGCTGGGTGAAATCGAAGCCGCCCTCCTCAAGCACCCCCAGGTGCACGCCGCCGTGGTGCTGGCGCGCGAGGACGTGCCCGGCGACAAGCGGCTCGTCGCCTACGTGGTGCCTCCGGAAGGAGTGGACTCCCCGCCCACGCCCGACGCGCTCAAGGACTGGCTCAAGCAGTTCCTCCCCGAGCACATGCGGCCCTCCGCGTTCCTCGTGCTGGAGGCTCTGCCGCTCAACACCAATGGCAAGGTGAACCGCAAGGCCCTGCCCGCGCCGCAGGGCAATGCGCTCGCCTCCAGCTACGCCGCGCCGCGCACCCCCGCGGAGGAACAGCTCGCGGCCCTCTTCACGCAGGTGCTGCGCGTGGAGCGCGTGGGCATCCACGACGACTTTTTCGCGCTCGGCGGCCACTCCCTGCTGGCCACCCAGCTCGTCTCACGCGTGCGCGCCACCTTCCGCGCGGAACTGCCGCTGCGCGTGTTCTTCGAAGCGCCCACCGTGGCCGCCCTCGCCGAGCGCCTCCAATCCCAGGCGCCGAGCCTCCGCCTCCCGCCGCTCACACGGATCCAGGTCGAAGGCCCCCAGCCCCTGTCGTTCGCCCAGCAGCGGCTCTGGTTCCTCGACCAGCTCACGCCGGGCGATGCGTCCTACAACATCCCCACGGCGCTCCGGCTGACGGGGCGGGTGGACGTGGAGTCGCTGCGCCGCGCCTTCGAAGCGCTGGTCGCCCGCCACACCATCCTGCGCACCACCTTCCGCGAGCACCAGGGCCAGGCCACCCAGCACATCCACGCGCCCGATAAGTGGGCGTTGCCGCTCGTGGACCTGTCATCGCTGCCTGAAGGGCAGCGCGAAAGCGAAGCCCAGCGGCAGGTCGAAGCGGATGCACGTCAGCCGTTCAACCTTCGGAACGGCCCGCTCCTGCGCACCGCGCTCGTGCGGCTTGCGGCCGAAGAGCACCTGCTGCTGGTGACGATGCACCACATCGTCTCTGACGGCTGGTCCATGGGCGTCCTCGTGCGCGAGCTGGTGGCCTTCTACGAGGCCTTCAGCGCAGGACAGACTCCCGCGCTCGCCCCGCTGCCCGTGCAGTACACGGACTTCGCGACGTGGCAGCGTACCTGGCTCCAGGGCGAGACGCTGGAGGCGCAGCTCGGCTACTGGAAGCAGCAGCTATCGGGGGCTTCGACCACGCTGGAGCTGCCCACGGACCATCCGCGTCCGGCCATCCAGTCTCACGCCGGCGCCAACCTCGCCGTGGGGATTCCCCAGCCGACGTCCGACGCGCTCAAGGCCCTGGCCCAGCGTGAGGGCGCCACGCCCTTCATGGTGTTGCTCGCGGCCTGGCAGGTGCTGCTGTCGCGCTATTCGGCGCAGGAAGACATCAGCGTGGGCTCACCCATCGCGGGCCGCACGCAGGCGGAGACCGAAGGCCTCATCGGCTTCTTCGTCAACACGCTCGTCCTCCGCTCGCGCGTGAAGCCGGAGGAGTCCTTCCGCAAGCTGCTCGCCCAGGTGCGCGGCACGACGCTCGCGGCGTACGACCATCAGCACGTGCCCTTCGAAAAGCTGGTGGAGGCCCTCCAGCCCGTCCGGGACACCAGCCGCAGCCCGCTCTTCCAGGTGATGTTCGTCCTCCAGAACGCGCCGGCGGAAGCGTTGCGCGTTCCGGGCCTCACCTTCCGGCAGGTCGCCGCCGAAGGTCACTCCGCCAAGTTCGACCTCACGTTGACGCTCCAGGATTCACCGCAGGGATTCACCGGCTGGCTGGAGTACAGCACCGCCCTCTTCGAGCAGAGCACCGTGGAGCGGATGGCGGGCCACCTGCGCACGCTGCTGGAGGCCGTGGCCACGAAGCCCGAGCAGTCCGTGACGGAGCTGTCCCTCCTCTCCAGCGAAGAGCGTCAGCGCATCCTCGTGGAGTGGAATGACACGACCGCCGTGAGCCCCACGGACGTCCCTGTCCACGTCCACTTCGCCCGTCAGGCGCAGCTCACCCCCGACGCGGTGGCCCTGGTGCTGGGGGACGCTTCGCTGACGTATGCGCAGCTGGACGCCCGTGCGAACCAACTGGCCCACCACCTGGGCTCGCTGGGCATCGTCCCCGGCGCGCGCGTCGGCCTCGCCCTCGAGCGCTCGTTCGAGATGGTGACCGCCCTGCTCGCCATCCTCAAGGTGGGCGCCGCCTTCGTCCCCGTGGACCGCAACGCCCCCGTGGAGCGCATCGCGACGCTGCTGGAGGACGCCGACGTCGGCGTGGTGCTCACGCATCAGCCCTTCGCCTCGAAGCTGCCCGCCTCCGGCACTCGCGTCTGGCTGGACGCCCAGCAGGACGTGCTGGCTTCGCGGCCCACGCACGCGCCCGACGTCCGAGTGGAAGGCGAAGCCCTCGCCTACGTCATGTTCACCTCGGGCTCCACGGGCCGCCCCAAGGGCGTCAGCGTGCCTCACCGGGGCATCACCCGCCTGGTGCTCGGTAGCACCTTCATGCGCTTCGGGCCCGACGAGGTGTGGCTCCAGGCGGCGCCCGTTGCCTTCGACGCCTCCACGCTCGAAATCTGGGGCGCGCTGCTGCACGGGGCGAAGCTCGTCCTCGCGCCTCCTCACTCCCTCTCCCTGGAGGAGTTGGCCGCGCAACTGCGTCACCACCGCGTGACGTCGCTCTGGCTCACTGCGGCCCTCTTCGAGCAGATGGCCCTGCACCAGGGCGAAGCCCTCGCGGGCGTGCGTCAGGTCCTCGCCGGTGGCGACGTGCTCCCTGCCGCGCGCGTTCGTGAGCACCTCTCGCGCATCCCCGAAGGCGCTGCCTTCATCAACGGCTACGGCCCCACGGAGAACACCACCTTCTCCGCCACCTTCACCCTGCACCGCGACACGGTGGTGGACGGTGCAGTGCCCATTGGCCGGCCGCTCTCCAACTCCACCGTCTACGTGCTCGACGCGCGCCTGCACCCCGTGCCAGTGGGCGTCGCGGGTGAGGTGTACGTCGGTGGCCAGGGCCTGGCCTGGGGCTACCTCAACCGCCCGGACCTGACCGCGGAGCGCTTCGTCCCCCATCCCTTGGCCTCCATTCCTGGCGAACGCCTCTACCGCACGGGTGACAAGGCCCGCTGGCGGGAGGACGGCACGCTCGACTTCCTCGGCCGCGTCGACTTCCAGGTGAAGGTGCGTGGCTTCCGCATCGAGCTGGGTGAAATCGAATCCGCCCTGCGCTCCACCCCTGGCGTCAACGAAGTCGTCGTCGTGGCCCGGGGCGCGGACGCGGACAAGCGCCTCATCGGCTACGTCACCGCTCGCGAAGGCCACGCGCTGGACTCCGAAACGCTCAAGGCCCAGCTCCGGCAGAACCTGCCGGAGTACATGGTGCCCTCCGCGTTCCTCGTGCTGGAGGCGCTGCCGCTCAACGCCAACGGAAAGGTGGACCGCAAGGCCCTCCCGGAGCCGGGAGAAGCCTCGCGCGCTGTCGCCTTCGTCGCACCGCGCACCCCCACCGAGGAGAAGCTGGCCACCCTCTTCGCCGAGGTCCTCCGGGTGGAGCGCGTGGGCGTCCACGATGACTTCTTCGCGTTGGGAGGCCACTCGCTCCTGGCCACCCAGCTCGTCTCGCGCGTGCGGGCCACGTTGGAGCTGGAGCTGCCCCTGCGGGCCCTCTTCGAGGCCTCCACGGTGGAGGCGCTCGCGCTGAAGCTCGAGGGCGCGCGGCCCACGGCGCTCCGGGCGCCACCGCTGCGGCCCACGTCGCGCGAGGGAGCCATTCCGCTCTCCTTCGCCCAGCAACGCCTCTGGTTCCTGGATCAACTCATGCCGGGGGATGCGTCGTACAACATCTCCAGCGCGCTGAGCTTGAAGGGCCGGGTAGACGTGGAGGCCCTGCGCCACGCCTTCGAGTCCCTGGTCGCCCGTCACGAATCCCTGCGCACGACCTTCCATGCGCATGAAGGGGAGGCCACGCAACACATCCACGCGCCGGACGTGTGGACGTTGCCGCTCGTGGACCTGTCGTCGCTGCCGGAAGCGCAGCGCCAGGCCGAAGCCCGGCGGCAGGTGGAAGCGGATGCACGTCAGCCGTTCGATCTGCGGCACGGCCCGCTCCTGCGCACCGCACTCGTGCGACTGGCCGCGGAGGAACACCTGCTGCTGGTGACGATGCACCACATCGTCTCCGACGGCTGGTCCATGGGCGTCCTCGTGCGTGAGCTCGTGACGCTCTACGAGGCGTTCAGTGCGGGCCGGAGCCCGTCACTCGCGCCCCTGCCCGTGCAGTACGCGGACTTCGCGGCGTGGCAGCGCCAGTGGATCCAGGGCGAGACGCTGGAGGCGCAGGTCGGATACTGGAAGCAGCAGCTGTCGGGGGCACCGGCCGCGCTGGAGCTGCCCACGGACCACCCGCGTCCGCCCGTGCAGTCGCACCGGGGCGCCAACGTGGACGTTCGCATTCCCTCGGAGGTCGCCCACGCGCTCAAGGCGCTCGCCCAGCGTGAAGGCGCCACGCCCTTCATGGTGTTGCTCGCGGCCTGGCAGGTGCTGCTGTCGCGCTACGCCGCGCAGGACGACATCAGCGTTGGCACTCCCATCGCCGGCCGCACGCAGGCGGAGACCGAAGGCCTCATCGGCTTCTTCGTCAATACGCTCGTCCTTCGCGCGCGCATGAAGCCGGAGGAGTCCTTCCGGAAGCTGGTCGCCCAGGTGCGCGGCATGACGCTCGCGGCCTACGAGCACCAGCACGTGCCGTTCGAGAAGCTGGTGGAAGCGATCCAGCCCGTCCGGGACTCCAGCCGCAGCCCGCTCTTCCAGGTGATGTTCGCCCTGCAGAACACGCCCGCCGAGGCGCTCCAGCTCCCGGGCCTCTCCCTGCGGCCCCTGTCGCCGGACGCCCACTTCGCGAAGTTCGATCTCACGCTCTCCCTCCAAGAGCTCCAGGAGGGAATGAGCGGCACGCTGGAGTACGCGACGGACCTGTTCGACGCGGCGACCATCCAACGCATGGCCATGCATTTCGGTGTGTTGCTGGAGGCCATCGTCGCGAAGCCAGACACCAGGCTGAGCGACCTGCCCCTGCTCACCGAGCCCGAGCGTCAGCAACTCCTAGTCGAGTGGAATCCGCCTGCCTCGCAGAGGCAGTACGAGCCGAGCATCCCCGCGATGGTGGAAGCCCAGATGCGCCGCACGCCGGACGCGCTGGCTGTCATCACGCCCGAGCGACAGTTGACGTACCGCGAGGTGGACTCGAAGGCGAACCAGCTCGCCCACCGCCTGCGAGGACTTGGCGTCGGTCCCGAAGTCCGCGTCGGCCTCTGCGTCGAGCGCACCGAGGACCTCGTCATTGGAGCTCTCGGCATCCTCAAGGCCGGTGGTGCCTACGTGCCGCTAGACCCCAGCTACCCGCGTGAGCGCCTGGGCTGGCTGTTGGAGGACGCCCAGGGCCCGGCCCTTGTCGCCCACTCGCATCTGCTCGCCGCGTTGCCTGAAACCTCCGCTACGCCCGTGTGCCTCGATTCGGATGCGGAGCTGGCGAAGCAGCCCACCATGGCGCCCGAGGTGGACATCCACCCCGGGCACCTCGCCTACCTCATCTACACCTCCGGAAGTACGGGCCGCCCCAAGGGCGTCGCCATCTCCCATGGCAACGCTGTCTCCTTCCTCCACTGGGCGCTCGCGACGTTCACCCCGGAGGAGCTGAAGGGAACCCTCGCCGCGACGAGCCTCAACTTCGACCTCTCTGTCTTCGAGTTGTTCGCCCCGTTGAGCAGCGGCGGCGCGGTGGTCGTGGCACGCAATGCCCTGCACCTCGCGGAGCTGCCCACCGCTTCCCACGTCACCCTCGTCAACACGGTGCCTTCCGCCATGGCGCAATTGCTGCGCCTGAATGCGGTGCCGTCGGGCGTGCGTGTCATCAACCTCGCGGGTGAAGCGCTGCCGGAGACGTTGGCGAAGCAGGTCTACGCCGTGCCCACGGTGCAAAAGCTCTTCAACCTCTACGGCCCCTCCGAGGACACCACCTACTCCACCGCCTCCCTCGTCGGTCGTGACGAGGTGCCTCTCATCGGCAGGCCGCTCCCTGCGACGCGCGCCTACGTGCTCGACGCCTCGTTGCAGCCGGTGCCCGTAGGCGTCGCCGGTGAGCTGTACCTCGCGGGTGAGGGGCAGGCGCGTGGCTACCTGCTGCGCCCGGAGCTCACCGCGGAGCGCTTCGTCCCGGAACCCTACGGTCCTCCGGGTGGCCGCATGTACCGCACGGGCGACCGCGTCCGTTACCGCGCGGACGGGCGGCTGGAATACCTCGGCCGCATCGACTTCCAGGTGAAGGTGCGTGGCTTCCGCATCGAGCTGGGCGAAATCGAAGCGGCACTCCGCCGTGTGCCCGGTCTCAAGGACGCCGTCGTCGTCGCCAAGGGCGAAGCCGCCGACAAGCGGCTGGTGGCCTACGTCACCGCGCGGGACGGCCACTCGCTGGCTTCCGAGGCACTGAAGGCCCACCTCCGGCAGGGGCTGCCTGAGTACATGGTGCCGTCCGCCCTCCTCGTCCTGGACGCGCTGCCCCTCAACTCCAACGGCAAGGTCGACCGCAAGGCGCTACCCGAGCCGGGCAACCTCGCGCGCTCGTCCGACTTCGTCGCGCCTCGGACCGACACCGAGGAGCAACTGGCCGCCCTTTTCGCGGAAGTGCTGCGCGTGGAGCGTGTGGGCATCCACGACGACTTCTTCGCCATGGGAGGCCACTCCCTGCTGGCCACCCAGCTCGTCTCGCGCGTGCGCTCCACCTTCGGCGTGGAATTGCCGCTCCGAGTGTTCTTCGAAGCGCCCACGGTGGCGGCACTCGCGACGAAGCTCGACGGTGCCCAGCGCTCCGAGCATCGTCCGCCGCCGCTGCGCGCCTCTTCACACGAAGGCGCCCTGCCCCTGTCCTTCGCCCAGCAGCGCCTCTGGTTCCTGGACCAGCTCACGCCAGGGGACGCGTCGTACAACATCCCCACGGCGCTGCGCCTGAAGGGCCACGTGGACGTGGAGTCGCTGCGGCGCGCCTTCGAAGCGCTCGTCGCCCGTCACGAATCCCTGCGCACCACCTTCCACGAGCACCAGGGTCAGGCCACCCAGCACATCCATGCGCCCGGCACCTGGACCCTGCCGCTCATCGACGTGTCCTCGCTGCCGGAAGCGCAGCGCGAGACCGAGGCCCAGCGCCACGTCACGGAGGATGCCCGCCAGCCGTTCCATCTGGAGCGCGGACCGCTCCTTCGCACGGCCCTCGTGCGGCTCGGTGAGGAGGAGCACCTGCTGCTGGTGACGATGCACCACATCGTCTCCGACGGCTGGTCCATGGGCGTCCTCGTCCGGGAACTCGTGACGTTCTACGCGGCCTTCACGCAGGGTGCCGCGCCTCCCCCTAGCCCCCTGCCCGTGCAGTACGCGGACTTCGCGGCGTGGCAGCGCGACTGGCTCCAGGGTGAGACGCTGGACGCGCAGCTCGATTACTGGAAGCAGCAGCTCGCGGGTGCGCCCGCCGCGCTGGAGCTGTTGACGGACAAGCCTCGGCCGTCCGTGCAGTCCCACGAGGGCGCGGTCATCGCCCTTCAGCTTTCGCCGGAAGCCTCACAGACCCTCAAGTCCCTGGCCCGACGTGAGGGCGCCACGCCGTTCATGGTGCTGCTCGCGGGATTCCAGCTCCTGCTGTCGCGCTACGCCGGCCAGGACGACGTCAGCGTGGGCACGCCCATCGCGGGCCGCACGCAGGCGGAGCTCGAGGGCCTCATCGGCTTCTTCGTCAACACGCTCGTCCTGCGGGCCCGGGTGAATCCGCACGCGACGTTCCGTGAGCTTCTGGCTCAAGTGCGCGGCACGACGCTCGCGGCCTACGAACACCAGCACCTGCCGTTCGAGAAGCTGGTGGAGTCGCTTCAGCCCGTGCGGGACGCGAGCCGCAGCCCGCTCTTCCAGGTGATGTTCGGCCTGCAGAACGCCCCCACCGGGGACCTGCGGATCCCTGGCCTCACCTTCCAGCAGATCACCTCCGACCGACGCTCCGCCAAGTTCGACCTCTCCCTGATGATGCAGGACTCGCCTCAGGGCTTCGTCGGTTCGCTGGAGTACAGCACCGCGCTCTTCGAGCAGAGCACCGCGGAGCGGATGGCCAGCCATCTGCGCACGCTGCTGGAGGCCGTCGCCGCGAAGCCCGAGCTGCCCGTGTCCGAGCTGCCATTGCTGACAGCGGACGAACGTCAGCGGCTGCTCGTGGAGTGGAATGACACGGCGGCCGTCAGCCCGACGGACGTCCCCGTCCACGTCCACTTCGCCCGGCAGGCCCTGCGCACGCCTCACGCTGTGGCGCTGGTGCTGGGAGATGACACGCTGACGTATGCGCAGCTGGACGCACGCGCGAACCAGCTGGCCCATCACCTGGGCTCGCTGGGTGTCGTCCGGGGTGCGCGCGTCGGTCTCGCCATCGAACGCTCGTTCGAGATGGTGACGGCGCTGCTCGCCATCCTCAAGGTGGGCGCGGCCTTCGTTCCCGTGGACCGCAACGCCCCCGTGGAGCGCATCGCCGCCCTGCTGGAGGACTCCGACGTCAGCGTGACGCTGACGCACGAGCCCTTCGCTTCGCTGTTGCCTGCCTCCGGCGAACGCGTCTTGTTGGACGCGCAGGCTCGTGAGATCGCCGCGCGTCCGACCCACGCTCCCGATGTCCGCGTGGACGGAGAGGCGCTGGCCTACGTCATGTTCACCTCGGGCAGTACGGGCCGTCCCAAGGGCGTCTCCGTGCCCCACCGGGGCATCACCCGGCTGGTGCTTGGCAACTCCTTCATGCGCTTCGGACCGGACGAGGTCTGGCTCCAGGCGGCCCCGGTTGCCTTTGACGCGTCCACGCTCGAAATCTGGGGCGCGCTGCTGCATGGCGCGAAGCTCGTCCTCGCTCCGCCTCACGCCCTCTCCCTGGAGGAGCTGGCCGCGCAGCTGCGCCACCACCGCGTGACAGCCCTGTGGCTCACCGCGGCTCTCTTCGAGCAGATGGTCCTGCACCAGGGTGATGCCCTCGCGGGTGTGCGTCAGGTCCTCGCCGGTGGCGACGTACTGCCCGCGGATCGCGTGCGCGAGCACCTGACGCGGCTTCCTTCCAGCGCCACCTTCATCAACGGCTACGGTCCCACGGAGAACACCACCTTCTCCGCCATCTTCGCGATGCACCGTGACTCGGTGGTGGAGGGTGCGGTGCCCATTGGCCGGCCGCTCTCCAACTCCACCGTCTACGTGCTCGACGCGCACCTGCACCCCGTGCCCGTGGGCGTCGCGGGTGAGGTGTACGTCGGAGGCCAGGGCCTCGCCTGGGGCTACTTCAATCGCCCGGACCTGACCGCGGAGCGCTTCGTCCCCCATCCCTTCGCCTCTTCGCCGGGTGTGCGCCTCTACCGCACGGGCGACAAGGCCCGTTGGCGCGAGGACGGCACGCTCGACTTCCTCGGTCGCGTCGACTTCCAGGTGAAGGTGCGCGGCTTCCGCATCGAGCTGGGAGAAATCGAAGCAGCGCTGCGTGGCTTCCCGGGTGTCAACGAGGCCATCGTGGTGGCCCGAGGCACGGACGCGGACAAGCGCCTCATCGGCTACGTCACCGCGCGCGACGGCCAGTCGCTGGATCCAGAAACCCTCAAGGCAAGCCTCAAGCAGCGGCTGCCCGAGTACATGGTGCCGTCGGCCCTGATGGTGCTGGAGGCCCTGCCCCTCAACGCCAACGGCAAGGTGGACCGCAAGGCCCTGCCCGAACCCTCGGACACGCCTCGGAGCTCCGTCTTCGTCGCGCCGCGCACCGCCACCGAGGAACAGCTGGCAGCCCTCTTCGCCGAGGTCCTCCGCGTGGAGCGCATCGGCATTCGGGATGACTTCTTCGCCCTGGGCGGCCACTCCCTGCTGGCCACCCAGCTCGTCTCGCGCGTGCGAGCCACGTTCCGCGTGGAGCTGCCGCTGCGGGCGCTCTTCGAGGCCCCCACCGTCGAAGGCCTCGCGCCGAAGCTCGCGGGAGCCCCGTCCGCCGCGCTCCGTGCTCCGCCCCTGCTGCGTTCGCCGCGCGAGGGAGCCATCCCGCTCTCCTTCGCCCAGCAGCGGCTCTGGCTGTTGGATCAGCTCCAGCCCGGTGACATCTCGTACAACATCCCCACCGCCCTGCGGCTGACAGGCCCGGTGGACGTGGAGTCCCTGCGTCAGGCTTTCGAGGCGCTGGTGGAGCGCCACGAATCGCTGCGCACCACGCTCTCCTCCGAGCACGACGAGCCGTCGCAGTGCATCCAGCCGCCCTCCGGCTGGGAGCTGCCCCTCATCGACCTGAGCGTCCTCCCTGAGGCACAGCGCGAAGAGGAGGCTCAGCGCGCGGCGGCCACGGAGGCCCAGCGTCCTTTCAATCTCACCACGGGCCCGCTGCTGCGCAGCACATTGGTGCGGCTGGGACAGGACTCGCACCTGCTGCTGGTGACGATGCACCACATCGTCTCCGACGGCTGGTCCATGGGCGTCCTCGTTCGCGAGGTCGCGGCCCTCTACGAAGCCTTCAGCTCGCGAAGCACTCCGGCCCTTCCGCCGCTGCCCGTGCAGTACGCGGACTTCGCCGTGTGGCAGCGAGGCTGGCTCCAGGGTGAAGCCCTGGACGCGCAGCTTGGCTACTGGAAGCAGCAGCTGTCCGGGGCACCGTCCGCGCTGGACCTGCCTACGGACCGCCCGCGTCCGCCCGTGCAGTCACGCCAAGGCGCGACGGTGGACGTGCACATTCCGCCTCAGGTCTCCCAGGCACTCAAAGCGCTGGCCCAGCGTGAGGGCGCGACGCCCTTCATGGTGCTGCTCGCGGCCTGGGAGGCGTTGCTGTCGCGCTACTCCACGCAGGATGACATCAGCGTGGGCACCCCCATCGCGGGCCGCACCCAGGCGGAGACCGAGGGCCTCATCGGCTTCTTCGTCAACACGCTGGTGCTGCGTGCCCACGTTCAGCCGCAGTCGACCTTCCGCGAGTTCCTCTCCCAGGTACGAGGCACGACGCTCGCGGCCTACGAGCACCAGCACGTCCCGTTCGAGAAGCTGGTGGAGGTCCTCCAGCCTGCGCGTGACCTGAGCCGCAGCGCGCTCTTCCAGGCGATGTTCTCCCTGCAGAACGCGCCTTCCGAAGCGCTTCGTCTGGCCGGGCTGTCCTTCCAGCCCGTCGCGGTGGACACCCGGTCCTCCAAGTTCGATCTCACGCTGACGCTGCAGGAGTCGCCCCAGGGCTTCGTCGGAGCACTGACGTACGCCACGGACCTCTTCGATGTGTCCACCGTGCAGCGCATGACGGGCCACCTGGGCGTGTTGCTGGAGGCCATCGCCGCGAAGCCGGACGCGACGCTCGCGAGCCTGCCGCTGCTCACCGCGCAGGAGCGTCAGCAGTTGCTTGTCGACTGGAACGGCCCGAGTGCTGAGTTCCCCCGTGACCTCTGCCTCCATGAGGCCTTCGCCGCCCAGGCCCTCCGCACGCCCGAAGCCCTGGCCGTCATCTGCCGCGATGAGCAGCTCACCTTCCGTGAACTGGACACGCGCGCCAATCAGCTCGCCCACCGGCTGGTGAAGCTGGGCGTTGGCCCCGATGTCCGCGTGGTGCTCTGCGTGGAGCGCTCGGTGGAAGCACTCGTCGGCATCCTCGGCACCCTCAAGGCCGGAGGCGCCTACGTCCCCATCGACCCCAGCTATCCCCGTGAATGGTTGGCTCACGTCCTCGTGGACACGAGCGCCCCGGTGGTCCTCACCCAGCAGCGCCTGCGCGACTCACTGCCTCCGCATGTCGCGCATGACATCTGCCTGGACTCCGATGTCGCGGACCTTGCTCTTGAGCCCTCGCACGCGCCCAAGACGGACGTCACGCCGGAGCACCTTGCGTACATCATCTACACCTCGGGCAGCACCGGCCGTCCCAAGGGTGTGATGATTCAGCACCGCTCCGTGCTGAACCTGCGCGTCGCCCTCGCCGCCACCGTGCACGCGGGCGCTCAGCCTGGAGAGCGCGTCAGCGTCAACGCGCCGCTGTCCTTCGATGCCTCCGTCAAGCAGCTCATCCAGGTGCTCGACGGCCACACCCTCTGCATCGTCCCGGATGAGGCCCGCGCCGACGTGCGTGAGCTCGTCCACCGGATTGGCCAGGACGCGCTGGACGTCCTGGACTGCTCGCCCGCGCACCTGCGCCTGCTGGTGGATGAAGGCCTGCTGCATAGCCAGTCCATCCCCCGTCGCGTCCTCGTGGGCGGTGAAGCCGTGGATCCGGCCACGTGGCGTCACCTGGCCGAAGTCCCGCGCCCGCGCGTCTTCAACGTCTACGGCCCCACCGAGTGCACCGTCGACGCCACCGCCTGCGCCTTCGACGCTTCGCCCACGCCCACCATCGGCCGGCCCCTGCCCAACGTGCGCGTCTACGTGCTGGACCGCACGCTGCGCCCGGTGCCTGTCGGTGTCGCCGGTGAGCTCTTCATCGGCGGCGAAGGCGTCGCTCGCGGCTACCTCAACCGCCCCGAACTGACGGCGGACCGGTTCATCCCCGACGCCTTCTCCTCCACGCCCGGTGCCCGCCTCTACCGCACCGGCGACGTGGTGCGCTGGCGCGTGGACGGGATGATCGACTACCTGGGCCGTGCGGACTTCCAGGTGAAGGTGCGCGGCTTCCGCATCGAACTGGGCGAGATCGAGTCCCGCTTGCTGGGACATCCCGCCGTGCACGCTGCCGTGGTGCTGGCGCGCGAGGACGTGCCCGGTGACAAGCGGCTCGTCGCGTACCTGGTCCCGGAAGAAGGCCAGTCGCTCGACGCCACGGAGGTGCGTGCGTTCCTCAAGCAGCACCTGCCCGAGTACATGGTGCCCTCCGCGCTCATCGTGCTGGAGGCCCTGCCGCTCAACACCAACGGCAAGGTGGACCGCAAGGCCCTGCCCGCGCCTCAGGGCACCGCGCTCGCCTCGACCTACGTCGCGCCGCGCACCCCCACGGAGGAGCAGCTCGCGGCCCTCTTCACGCAGGTATTGCGCGTGGAGCGCGTCGGCATCCAGGACGACTTCTTCGCGCTCGGCGGCCATTCGCTGCTGGCCACCCAGCTCGTCTCGCGCGTGAGGTCCGCCTTCCGCGTGGAGTTGCCGCTGCGGTCCCTCTTCGAAGCCCCCACGGTCGCTACGCTCGCGGAGCGCATCCAGGGGAGCACGCCGAGCCGTCACCCACTGCCCCCGAGCCCCCAGGCTCACGCGGGCGGCCTGCGGCCGTTGTCCTTCGCCCAGCAGCGGCTGTGGCTGCTGGATCAGCTCCAGCCGGGCGATGCGTCCTACAACATCCCCACCGCGCTCCAGCTCTCAGGACGCGTGGACGTGGAGGCCCTGCGCCGCGCCTTCGAGTCGCTCGTCCAGCGACACGAAGCCCTGCGCACCACCTTCCACGAGCACCAGGGGCAGCCCACCCAGACCGTCCGCGCCGCGGAGGGCTGGACGCTGCCGCTCGTGGACCTCTCTACCCACCCCGAAGCCCTGCGAGAGGACGAGGCGCGGCGGCTGGCCGACGAGGAAGCGCGGCGGCCCTTCGACCTCGCCAGGGGACCGCTGCTGCGCAGCACGTTGGTGCGCCTGACGGACGACTCCCACCTGCTGCTGGTGACGATGCATCACATCGTCTCCGACGGCTGGTCCATGGGTGTCCTCGTCCGGGAGATGGCTGCCTTCTACGCGGCCTTCACCACGGGAAGCACGCCGCAGCTCGCGCCGCTGCCCATGCAGTACGCGGACTTCGCGACGTGGCAGCGCAACTGGCTCCAGGGTGAGGCCCTGGACGCGCAGATCTCCTACTGGAAGCAGCAGCTGGCCGGTGCCCCCGCCGCGCTGGAACTGCCCACGGATCGCCCGCGCCCGCCTGTGCAGTCCCACCGAGGCGCGATGGCGGAGGTGCGCGTTTCCAAGCACACCTCGGAGGCCCTCAAGGCCCTGGCGCAGCGAGAAGGCGCCACGCCCTTCATGACGCTGCTGGCGGCCTTCCAGGTGCTGCTGTCGCGCTACTCCGCTCAGGACGACATCAGCGTCGGTTCACCCATCGCGGGCCGCACCCAGGCGGAGACCGAAGGCCTCATCGGCTTCTTCATCAACACCCTGGTCCTGCGCGCCCGAGTGGATGCACGTGCGACGTTCCGTGAGCTGCTGGCCCAGGTGCGCGGCACGACGCTCGCGGCGTATGACCACCAGCACCTGCCCTTCGAAAAGCTTGTCGAAGCGGTGCAGCCCGCACGCGACCTGAGCCGCAGTCCCCTCTTCCAGGCGATGTTCGTCCTGCAGAACACGCCCACCGAGGCGCTGCGCCTGCCGGGCTTGTCGTTCCAGGCCCTGCCCCTGGAGGCCCACTTCGCCAAGTTCGACCTGTCGCTGGGCTTGCGTGAGGGGCAGGACGGCTTCGTCGGAACGCTGGAGTACGCGACGGACCTGTTCGACGCGGCGACCATCCAGCGCATGGCTGGACACTTCGGCGTGCTGCTGGAGGCCATCGCCGCGAAGCCGGATGCTCGGATGGGCAACCTGCCCCTGCTCACGGAGGCCGAACGGCAGCAGCTCCTCGTTGAGTGGAATCCGCTCGCTTCGCAGACGCCGCGGGAATCCAGCATCCCAGCGATGGTGGAAGCACAGGTGCGTCGCACGCCGGACGCGCTGGCTGTCATCACGCCGGAGCGGCAGCTGACGTATCGGGAGGTGGACGCGAAGGCCAACCAACTCGCCCACCGTCTGCGAGGACTCGGCGTCGGGCCTGAAGTCCGTGTGGGCCTGTGCGTCGAGCGCACCGAAGACCTCGTCATCGGTGCCCTCGGCATCCTCAAGGCCGGTGGTGCGTACGTGCCGCTGGACCCCAGCTACCCGCGTGAGCGTTTGGGCTGGCTGCTGGAAGACGCGCAGGGCCCTGCCCTCGTCGCCCACTCGCATCTGCTCGCCGCGTTGCCTGAAACCTCCGCGACGCCCGTGTGCCTCGACTCGGATGCGGAGTTGGCGAAGCAGCCCACCACGGCGCCCGAGGTGGACATCCACCCCGGGCACCTCGCCTACCTCATCTACACCTCCGGAAGTACGGGCCGTCCCAAGGGCGTTGCCATCTCCCATGGCAACGCTGTCTCCTTCCTCCACTGGGCCCTTGAGACCTTCACCCCGGAGGAGCTGAAGGGAACCCTCGCCGCGACGAGCCTCAACTTCGACCTCTCCGTCTTCGAACTCTTCGCGCCGTTGAGCAGCGGCGGCACGGTGGTGGTGGCACGCAACGCACTGCACCTGGCGGAGCTCCCGACCGCCTCCCACGTCACCCTCGTCAACACGGTGCCCTCCGCCATGGCGCAACTGCTGCGCCTGAATGCGGTACCGCCCACCGTGCGTGTCATCAACCTCGCGGGTGAAGCGCTGCCGGAGACGTTGGCGAAGCAGGTCTACGCCGTCCCGACGGTGCAGAAGCTCTACAACCTCTACGGGCCTTCCGAGGACACCACCTACTCCACCGCCTCCCTCGTCGGCCGTGACGAGGTGCCGCTTATCGGCAGGCCTCTGCCCGCCACACGCGCCTACGTGCTGGACGCTTCGTTGCAGCCGGTGCCCGTGGGCGTCGCCGGTGAGCTGTACCTCGCGGGTGAAGGCCAGGCGCGGGGCTACCTGCTACGCCCGGAGCTCACCGCGGAGCGCTTCGTCCCGGAACCCTACGGCCCTCCGGGTGGTCGCATGTACCGCACGGGTGACCGCGTCCGGTACCGCATGGACGGGCGGCTGGAGTACCTCGGCCGCATCGACTTCCAGGTGAAGGTGCGCGGCTTCCGCATCGAGCTGGGCGAAATCGAAGCGGCACTCCGCCGTGTGCCCGGTCTCAAGGACGCCGTCGTCGTCGCCAAGGGCGAAGCCGCCGACAAGCGGCTGGTCGCCTACGTCACGCCCAGGGCGGAGTCCTCTCTGGAGGTGGAAGCCCTCAAGACCCACCTGCATCAGGGGCTCCCCGAGTACATGGTGCCCTCCACCTTCGTGGTGCTGGACGCCCTGCCCCTCAACTCCAACGGCAAGGTGGACCGCAAGGCCCTGCCCGAGCCGGAGGCACCGCAGTCGCGCAGCACCTACGAAGCGCCTCGCACGGAGACCGAGGCGAAGCTTGCATCCATCTGGGCGGAGGTGCTCCGGCTGCCCCAGGTGGGCGTGAAGGACTCCTTCTTCGAGCTGGGTGGCCACTCGCTGCTGGCCACGCAGGTGGTTTCGCGCGTGCGCGCGGAACTGGGCGTGGAACTGCCCCTGCGTGCACTCTTCGAGTCCCCCACGGTGGCAGCCCTGGCCGTGCGGCTGCATGGAAGCGCGAGCATCCAGGCTCCGAAGCTCACTCGGGCCTCGCACGACGGCCTGCGGCCGTTGTCCTTCGCCCAGCAGCGACTGTGGCTGCTGGATCAGCTCCAGCCCGGTGATGCGTCCTACAACATCCCCACCGCCCTCCATCTCTCTGGACGCGTTGATGTGGAGGCTTTGCGTCGTGCCTTCGAGTCGCTCGTCCAGCGACACGAAGCCCTGCGGACCACCTTCCACGAGCACCAGGGGCAACCCACGCAGCGGATCCATGCTCCGGCTGCATGGACGCTGCCGCTCACGGACCTCTCCTCCCTGCCCGAGAAGGAGCGAGAGCTCGAGGCGCGGCGGCTGGCCGACGAGGAAGCGCGGCGGCCCTTCGACCTCGCCAGGGGCCCGCTGCTGCGCAGCACGTTGGTGCGCCTGACGGACGACTCGCACCTGCTGCTGGTGACGATGCACCACATCGTCTCCGACGGCTGGTCCATGGGTGTCCTCGTCCGGGAGATGGCTGCCTTCTACGCAGCCTTCACCACGGGAGGCACGCCGCAGCTCGCGCCGCTGCCCATGCAGTATGCGGACTTCGCGACGTGGCAGCGCAACTGGCTCCAGGGTGAGGCCCTGGACGCGCAGATCGCCTACTGGAAGCAGCAGCTGGCCGGTGCCCCCGCCGCGCTGGAGTTGCCTACGGACCGCCCTCGTCCGTCCGTGCAGTCACACCGCGGCGCCACCGTGGACGTCCGCATTTCTTCGGCGGTCTCTCACGCGCTCAAGGCGCTGGCGCAGCGAGAAGGCGCGACGCCCTTCATGACGCTGCTGGCGGCCTTCCAGGTGCTGCTGTCGCGCTACTCCGCTCAGGACGACATCAGCGTCGGTTCACCCATCGCGGGCCGCACCCAGGCGGAGACGGAAGGCCTCATCGGCTTCTTCATCAACACCCTGGTCCTGCGCGCCCAGCTGAATCCGCGCGCGACGTTCCGTGAGCTGCTGGCCCAGGTGCGAGGCACGACGCTCGCGGCGTACGACCACCAGCACCTGCCCTTCGAAAAGCTTGTCGAAGCGGTGCAGCCCGCACGCGACCTGAGCCGCAGTCCCCTCTTCCAGGCGATGTTCGTCCTGCAGAACACGCCCACCGAGGCGCTGCGTCTGCCGGGCCTGTCGTTCCAGGGCATGCCGCTGGAGGCCCACTTCGCCAAGTTCGACCTGTCGCTGGGCTTGCGTGAGGGGCAGGACGGCTTCGTCGGCACGCTGGAGTACGCGACGGACCTCTTCGACGCGGCGACCATCCAGCGCATGGCCGGACACTTCGGCATGCTGCTGGAGGCCATCGCGAACAAGCCGGACACCAGGCTGAGCGATCTGCCCCTGCTCACGGGATCCGAGCGGCAGCAGCTCCTCGTTGAGTGGAACTCTGAAGCGGGACTGGCGATTCGTGAGCCGAGCATCCCCGCGATGGTGGAAGCCCAGGTGCGCCGCACGCCGGATGCGCTGGCTGTCATCACGCCGGAGCGGCAGCTGACGTATCGGGAGGTGGACGCGAAGGCCAACCAACTCGCCCACCGTCTGCGAGGACTCGGCGTCGGGCCTGAAGTCCGCGTCGGCCTCTGCGTGGAGCGCACCGAGGACCTCGTCATCGGTGCCCTCGGCATCCTCAAGGCCGGTGGCGCCTACGTGCCGCTGGACCCCAGCTACCCGCGTGAGCGCCTGGGCTGGCTGCTGGAAGACGCGCAGGGCCCTGCCCTCGTCGCCCACTCGCACCTGCTCGCCGCGCTGCCTGAAACCTCCGCTACGCCCGTGTGCCTCGACTCGGATGCGGAGCTGGCCAGCCAGCCCACAACGGCGCCCGAGGTGAACATCCACCCCGGGCACCTCGCCTACCTCATCTACACCTCCGGCAGCACCGGCCGTCCCAAGGGTGTCGCCATCTCCCATGGCAACGCCGTCTCGTTCCTCCACTGGGCGCTCGCGACGTTCACCCCGGAGGAGCTGAAGGGAACCCTCGCCGCGACGAGCCTCAACTTCGACCTCTCTGTCTTCGAGTTGTTCGCTCCATTGAGCAGTGGCGGCGCGGTGGTGGTGGCACGCAACGCCCTTCACCTGGCGGAGCTCCCGACCGCCTCCCACGTCACCCTCGTCAACACGGTGCCCTCCGCCATGGCGCAACTGCTGCGCCTGAATGCGGTACCGCCCACCGTGCGTGTCATCAACCTCGCGGGTGAGGCCCTGCCGGAGACGTTGGCGAAGCAGGTCTACGCAGTCCCCACGGTGCAGAAGCTCTACAACCTCTACGGCCCCTCCGAGGACACCACCTACTCCACGGCCTCGCTCGTCGGCCGCGACGAGGTGCCCCTCATTGGGCGTCCGCTTCCCGCGACACGTGCTTACGTCCTGGACGCTTCGTTGCAGCCGGTGCCCGTAGGCGTCGCCGGTGAGCTGTACCTCGCGGGTGAAGGCCAGGCACGCGGCTACCTGCTGCGCCCGGAGCTCACCGCGGAACGCTTCGTGCCGGAGCCCTACGGTCCTCCTGGCGGCCGCATGTACCGCACAGGCGATCGCGTCCGTTACCGCGCGGATGGGCGGCTGGAGTACTTGGGCCGCATCGACTTCCAGGTGAAGGTGCGTGGCTTCCGCATCGAGCTGGGCGAAATCGAAGCGGCACTCCGCCGTGTGCCCGGTCTCAAGGACGCGGTCGTCGTCGCGATGGGCGAAGCCGCCGATAAGCGGCTGGTCGCCTACGTCACCGCGCGCGATGGCCACTCGCTGGACTCCGAGTCACTGAAGGCACATCTCCGGCAGCAGTTGCCTGAGTACATGGTGCCGTCCGCGCTCCTCGTCCTGGAGGCCCTGCCCCTCAATGCCAACGGTAAGGTCGACCGCAAGGCCCTGCCCGAGCCGGAGGCCCCGCGGTCGCGCAGCACCTACGAAGCGCCTCGCACAGAGACGGAGGCGAAGCTTGCATCCATCTGGGCGGAGGTCCTTCGTCTGCCCCAGGTGGGCGTGAAGGATTCCTTCTTCGAGCTGGGTGGCCACTCGCTGCTGGCCACCCAGGTGGTGTCACGCGTGCGCGCCGAGTTCAGCGTGGAACTCCCGCTGCGCGCCCTCTTCGAGTCGCCCACCGTGGAGGCCCTCGCCATTCGCCTGAAGGGCCTCACTCGCACCAGCGCGCCGCAACTCACCCGCGTCTCGCATGACGGCCCGCTGCCGTTGTCCTTCGCCCAGCAGCGGCTGTGGCTCATCGATCAGCTTGAGCCGGGCAGCTCGCTCTACAACGTGCCCGTCGCAGTCCGGCTGGAGGGCCACCTGCGCGCCGACATGCTGGAGCGTGCCCTGCAGGAAGTCGTGCGCCGCCACGACGCCCTGCGCACCACCTTCGCCCAGGTGGAGGGGACGCCGGTCCAGGTCATCCATCCTGACAGCCACCAGCCCCTGGCCATCGTGGACCTCTCGGACGTGCCTGAAGCGCAGCGCGAGTCCGAGACGCGGGCCCGCATGGAAGCGGAGATGCGCCGGCCCTTCGACCTGCGCACGGGCCCCCTCCTCCGCTCGCTGCTCTTCAAGCTGGGCGAAACCGACCACGTCCTCGTCGTCACGATGCACCACATCGTCTCCGACGGCTGGTCGCTGGGCGTCCTGGTGCGGGAAATCACGGCCCTCTACTCGGCCGTCTCCGCCGGGCAGCCGACACCCCTTCCTGCCCTTTCCGTGCAGTACGCGGACTACGCCGACTGGCAGCGCCGCACGCTTTCCGGCGAGACGCTGCGGCAGGAAGTGGCCTGGTGGGAAACGAAGCTCTCCGGCGCGCCTGCTGTGCTGGAGCTGCCGACCGACTTCCCTCGTCCCGCTGTCCGGAGCACCGCGGGTGCCACCTTCAGCTTCCCCCTGTCGCGTGAGCTGACGGAGGCCCTGCGCGGCCTGGCTCACCGGGAAGGTGGCTCGCTCTTCATGGTGCTACTGGCCGCCTGGCAGGGACTCATGGCGCGCTACACGGGCCAGGACGACGTCAGCGTGGGCTCGCCTATCGCCGGGCGCACCCGCGCGGAGACGGAAGGCCTCATCGGCTTCTTCGTCAACACGCTCGTTCTGCGCGCGAAGGTGGACGAGGACCAGTCCTTCCGGACACTCCTCCAGCAGGTACGCGCCACGGTGCTGGAAGCCTATGAGCACCAGGATGTGCCCTTCGAGAAGCTGGTGGAAGCCTTGCAGCCCACTCGCAGCCTCAGCCACACGCCTCTCTTCCAGACGCTGCTGGCGCTCCAGAACGTGCCCACCGAGGACGTGCGCCTGCCGGACCTCCGACTGCGAGGCCTGGAGGCAACCCACTCGACGTCGAAGTTCGACGTGAGTGTCTTCTTCACCGAAGGCACTGAAGGCCTGCTCAGCACGCTCGAGTACAGCACCGCCCTCTTCAAGCGGAGCACCATCGAGCGGATGGCGGGCCACCTGCGCACGCTGCTGGAGGCCGTCGCCGCGAAGCCTGAACAGGCCATGACCGAGGTGCAGTTGCTGACGGGAGTGGAACGCCAGCGCATCCTCGTGGAGTGGAACGACACGGTTGCCGTCAGCCCGACGGACATCCCCGTCCATGTCCACTTCGCACAGCAGGCCCTGCGCACGCCTCATGCCGTCGCGATGGTGCTGGGAGACGCTTCGCTGACGTATGCGCAACTGGATGCACGCGCGAACCAGCTGGCCCATCACCTGGGCTCGCTGGGCGTCGTCCCGGGTGCACGCGTCGGCCTCGCCGTCGAGCGTTCGTTCGAAATGGTGACCGCGCTGCTCGCCATCCTCAAGGTAGGCGCGGCCTTCGTCTCCGTGGACCGCAACGCTCCCGTGGAGCGCATCGCGACGTTGCTGGAGGACGCCGACGTCAGCGTAACGCTGACTCACCAGCCCTTCGCCTTGCTGCTGCCTGCCTCCGGTACCCGCGTCTGGCTGGATGCGCAGCGCGACGTCATCGCCGCGCTGCCCACGCATGCGCCCGATGTCCGTGTGGATGGCGAGGCGCTGGCCTACGTCATGTTCACCTCGGGCAGCACAGGCCGCCCCAAGGGCGTCTCCGTGCCCCACCGGGGCATCACCCGGCTGGTGCTCGGCAACTCGTTCATGCGCTTCGGGCCGGACGAGGTCTGGCTCCAGTTCGCCCCCGTCGCCTTCGACGCGTCCACGCTCGAAATCTGGGGCGCGCTGCTGCATGGCGCGAAGCTCGTCCTCGCTCCGCCTCACGCTCTCTCGCTGGAGGAGCTGGCCGCGCAGCTGCGTCACCACCGCGTGACGTCACTCTGGCTCACCGCCGCCCTCTTCGAGCATATGGCCCTGCACCAGGGCGAAGCCCTTGCAGGCGTGCGTCAGGTGCTTGCTGGTGGCGACGTGCTGCCCGCCGCGCGCGTGCGAGAGCACCTCTCGCGCATCCCCGAAGGCACCACCTTCATCAACGGCTACGGCCCCACGGAGAACACCACCTTCTCCGCGACCTTCACCATGCACCGCGACTCGGTGGTGGAGGGCGCGGTGCCCATTGGCCGCCCGCTTTCCAACTCCACCGTCTACGTGCTCGACGCGCGTCTGCACCCCGTGCCCGTGGGCGTCGCGGGTGAGGTGTACGTCGGTGGCCAGGGCCTGGCCTGGGGCTACCTCAACCGCCCGGACCTGACCGCGGAGCGCTTCGTTCCGCACCCCTTTGCCACCAGTCCTGGCGAACGCCTCTACCGCACGGGCGACAAGGCCCGCTGGCGTGAGGACGGCACGCTCGACTTCCTCGGTCGCGTCGACTTCCAGGTGAAGGTGCGTGGCTTCCGCATCGAGCTGGGTGAAATCGAAGCGGCGCTGCGTGCATTCACGGGCGTCAACGAGGCTGTCGTCGTGGCTCGGGGCTCGGACACCGACAAGCGCCTCATCGGTTACGTCACCGCGCGCGACGGCCACGCGGTGGACTGCGACGCGCTCAAGGTCCACCTCAAGCAGCGGCTGCCCGAGTACATGGTGCCGTCAGTCCTGATGGTGCTGGAGGCCCTGCCCCTCAACGCCAACGGCAAGGTGGACCGCAAGGCCCTGCCCGAACCCGACGCCCACGCCGTCGAGGCCCGGGACTTCGTCGCGCCCCGTGATGCCCTCGAGATGCAGCTCGCGCGCATCTGGCAGGACGTCCTCGGTGTCCGCTCCGTCGGCGTCCGCACCAGCTTCTTCGAACTTGGCGGCCACTCACTGCTCGCCGTGCGCGTGGTCGCCGCTGTCCGCGAGCGCCTGGGCCGGACGCTCCCCCTCTCCGTCCTCTTCCAGCAGCCCACCGTCGAGCAGCTCGCCCAGGTGCTCCGCGATGACTCGCAGGCCTGGACACCCCTCGTCCCGATGGAGCGCGGGGAGCCCGGCCAGCGGCCTCTCTTCCTCGTCCACCCGGGTGGCGGCAACGTCCTCGCCTACCTGGAGCTGGCGAACCGCCTCGGCCCCTCTCTGCCTGTCTACGGCCTCCAGTCGCGCGGCCTCGACGGACGCGCCGTCGCGGAGTCCATCGAGGAGATGGCCACCCTCTACATTGAGGCCATCCGCACCGTGCAGCCTCACGGCCCCTACCGGCTCGGAGGCTGGTCCCTGGGTGGACTCGTCGCCTACGAAATGGCCCAGCGGCTGCGCGAAGCCGGCGAGGCCGTGGACGTGCTCGCCCTCATCGACACCTACGTCCCCAGCCTGACGAAGCCCGCTCAGGACGCCGTACACTTCGACGCGGGAACCCGGGCGAAGCTCGCCTTCGCCCATGCCACGGCCAACGCCTTCGGTCAGACGCTCTCCGTCTCCGACGACGTCCTGGCCCAGGGCAGTGAGGAAGCCATGCTGGCCCACCTGCTGGAGGAAGGACTCCGGGCGCGCATCCTCGACGCGCACTCCGGCCCCGCACAGCTGCGTGCCCTCTTCAACGTCTTCCGCGCCAACCTCTTCGCCCAGGAGAAGTACGTGCCCCGGCCGTACGACGGCACCGCCCTGCTCCTGAGCGCCGGCGAAGCCCCCGCCGCGATCCCGGCACATCGCGGCTGGGAGCCCCTCATCCGCGGCGGCCTGGACGTGCACACCGTCCCGGGGGGCCACCACGCCCTGATGCAGGACCCGCACCTCGGGCCCGTCGTCGAGCACCTGCGCAAGGCGCTGTCCGCCGTCCCGAAGCAGGAGGACACCGGCAGCTGAAACCCGCGTCCACTCCGTGTCTGTCTTCCAGGCACGGAGTGGAACCGGCTCAATGACAGACGCCTAGAGCTTCAGCCGCTTGAACACCGGCTCCGGGATGCTGCGGATGATGAGCATGATGAGCGCCCAGAAGCCGGGCACGTAGACCTCGTTCTTGCGCCCATCCGCGGCCTTCAGCAGGCCGCGCGCCACCTGCTCCGGTGAGGCGAAGAGCTTGTTCTTCGGCACGTGGGCCGTCATCGGCGTGTCCACGAAGCCGGGCTTCACCGTCACCACCGCCACGCCGGACTTCGCCAGCCGGTTGCGCAGGCCCTGGAGGAACACGGTCAGCGCGCCCTTGGACGCGCCGTACACGTAGTTGCTCTGCCGGCCCCGGTCTCCCGCCACTGACGAAATGACCACCAGCGTGCCGGCCTTCTGCGCCTCGAAGCGGTTGGCCAGCTCCGTCAGGAGCGACGCGGCGGAGAGGAAGTTCGTGCGCAGCACCAGCTCCGTCGCGGCCCAGGAGCGCTGGCTCTCCGCCTGGTCGCCCAGCACGCCATGCGCCAGCACCGCCCCGTCCAGCCCGCCCAGCGCCTGCCACGCCCGCTCCACGAGGCTCGCGTGCGCTTCACAGTCGTTCAGGTCCAGCGCCCGGAACTCCACCTTCGGCGCGCCGCGCGTGGACGCGTCCCGGGCCACCGCCTCCAGGTTCGCGGCGTTGCGGCCCACCAGGTACAGCGCGGCCCCGCGCGCGGCGAGCAGCCGCACCGTGGCCTGGGCAATGGCGCTCGTGGCGCCAAGGACGATGACTTTCTTCATGGGATGGAGACCTGGCGTCCCTCCAGCGAGGGCAGGGGCAGCGGCACCGGGTTCACCCGGCGCCAGAAGGAGGAGGAGAAGGCAGGGTCGATGTACGCGGCGAACCGCTCGCGCTGGGGGAAGTACGCCGCGAAGCTCTCCGGGCTCATGCGCGCGTCCTTGGCCGGATACACCGCGCCGCCCGCTTCACGTGTCACGCGGTCCAGCTCCTCCACCAGCCGCCACGTCTTCTCGCCCCGGTTGGCGAAGTCCAGGGCCAGCGTGTAGCCCGGGCGCGGAAAGGACATCCACCCGGGCGACGGCAGGTCGCCGAACGTCTTGAGCACGGACAGGAAGCTGGGCAGTCCGCCCCGGGCGCTGCGCTCCAGCAGTTCCTTCAGCGCGTCACGCGCGGTGGCATGCGGCACCACGCACTGGAACTGGAGGAAGCCCTTGCGGCCGTAGATGCGGTTCCAGCCGTAAACGCTGTCGAGCGGGTAGAAGAACGGGTCGTAGTGCACGAGCCGGGGGGACGGCCTGGTCCGCTCCCGGTGGTAGTACAGGAAGTTGAAGGCGGAGACCGACAGCCGGTTGAGACAGAAGCCCGGCAGGTCCATGGGCACCGCGAGCCCGCTGCCATGCGACAGGTGGCTCTTCGCCAGGGGCAGCCGGTCGAACTGCGTGGGCGCGAAGTTGCCCCGGTAGAACAGGCCGCGCCCGAGCTTGCGGCCGCGCGCCAGGCAGTCCACCCAGGACATGGTGAAGTCGTGGTCCGCCTCGGACTCGGCGGACACGCGCATGAAGCCGTCCAGGTTGTCGAACGGGACGGTTTCCTGCACCACGAAGGGGTTGCGGATGGGCGTCAGCTGCACCTCCGCCCAGGTGACGAGCCCCGTGAGCCCCAGGCCACCAATGGTCGCGCCGAACCAGTCCGCGTTCTCCACGGGCGAGCACATCCGGCGGCTGCCGTCCGAGCGCACCAGCTCGAAGCGGCGCACGTGCCGGCCGAACGTCCCGGCCCGGTGGTGGTTCTTGCCGTGCACGTCGTTGGCGATGGCACCGCCCACCGTGACGAACTTCGTGCCCGGCGTCACCGGCAGGAACCAGCCGCGCGGCACGGCCAGCCGCAGCAGCGTGTCCAGGGACACACCGGCCTCGCAGCGCACCACGCCCGTCGTCGGGTCGAAGTCGATGAGCCGGTCCAGGCCCGCCGTGAGCAGCACCGTGCCCCCGTCGTTGAGACAGGAGTCGCCGTAGCTGCGGCCCAGGCCATGGGGCAGCACCGGCCCGTCCACCCGGGGCAGCGCGTCCGAGCGCCACACGAGCGCGCGCGTCTGTTGTTCCACGCGGGGGAAGCGGCCCCAGGAATCCGACGTGCTCATCGCCATGCTCCCGTCACGTCGCCACCCACAGCACCAGCGCCGCGACCGCGCCCACGACGTAGCTGACCCGGTCGCGCAGCGCGAAGACGAGCGGGTCCTCGTTCACGAGCCCGCGGTGTGCCAGCACCCAGATGCGGCCCACCCAGTACAGCATCACCGGGCACAGGAGCCACAGCCGCTCCGGATGGGCATACAGCGCCGTCACCTCCTTGCTGGTGATGTACAGCGCCAGCACCAGCACGGACACCTGCCCCGCCGCCGCGCCCAGGCTCGCGAGCTGCTCGTAGTCCTGCGCCAGGTAGCCTCGCCCGTGCGCGGACGCCTCGTTGGACTCGCGCAGCCGCCGCACCTCGCTCAGCCGCTTGAGCAGGGCCAGCGACAGGAAGAGGAACATGCTGAACATGAGCAGCCAGCTGGACGTGGGCACGCCCACCGCCAGCGCGCCGCCGAAGATGCGCACGGTGTAGAGGCCCGCGAGCACCAGCACGTCCAGCATCACCACCTGCTTGAGCCGCAGCGAGTACGCCAGCGTCAGGACGAAGTACGCGGCCAGGAGCGCGGAGAACGACAGGGGCAGCGTCGTCAGCGCGAGCGCCGCGGCGCCCGCCAGGAGCAGCGGCGCCAGCACCACGCCCGCGCGCACCGGCAGGGCCCCGGACGCGAAGGGCCGCCGGGACTTGGACGGGTGCCGCCGGTCCGACGCCAGGTCCAGCAGGTCATTGATGACATACACGCTGGAGGCACAGAGGCTGAAGGCGAGGAACGCCAGCACCGCGCGCGGGCCCATGCCGCCCTGGGTGGCCTTGTGCGCGGCCAGCACGGGCACGAAGACGAGCGCGTTCTTCGCCCACTGGTGCACCCGCAGCGCCTTCACCCAGGGGCGCACCCCGCCCGGAGGAAGCGCGAAGACGCGGTGCACGGGGCGGCCCAGCCCGTGGGCCTGGCGCAGCACCCCCGCGGTCGCATGCACCACGATGACCTGCCGGCACTCGCGCCACAGCGGGAGGTCCACCGCGTCGTTGCCCGCGTAGTCGAAGGTGCCCAGCACCTCGCGCAGCCGCGCGAGCTTCCGCGCGCCGGAGAGGTTCACCCCGGCCTCGCTGGCGACCACCGTGTCGAAGAGGCCCAGGTGGGAGGCCACCGCGTCAGCGATGCCGCGGTCCGCGGCCGTGGCCAGCACCAGCCGCCGCCCCCGCGCATGCTCCTCGCGCAGGAAGGCCAGCAGCTCCGCGTTGTAGGGCAGCGACGTGACGTCCAGCCGCGCGCGGCGGGCCACCTCCGCCTTGAAGAAGGCCTTGCCCTTCAGCACCCACAGCGGCACCAGCAGCAGCAACCACGGCGCGTGCTTGAGGAGCACGAGCAGGTTCTCGTGCAGCGTGTCCGTGCGCACCAGCGTGCCGTCCAGGTCGACCGCGAGCGGGACGTCGGGGACAGCGTCGGGGGTGGGGGCTGAGGGCTGCATGAAGGGGGCCCGCAGGGTAGCCCAAGGGCCCGGGCCGTCCACCGTTCCGTGGCCTCCGAGGGCGGAAGCCCCCTCCAGGCGACGGTCCTCCTGGCCGCCGTCCGGACAGGAGGGCGCCCCGCCCGTGCCTCAGAGCGACTTCAGGAAGGCGAGCAGCGCGGCCCGGTCCTCCCGGGGCAGCCGCACGTAGCGTCCCTGCGCGGGGGCGGCCTCGCCTCCGTGCCAGAGGACGGCCTCCTCCAGGGAGCGAGCACGGCCGTCATGCAGGAAGCGCGTGTGCCGGTTGACGGACTCCACCAGCCCGACGCCCCACAAGGGCGGCGTGCGCCACTCATTGCCCGTGGCCAGCCCATCCGGACGCCCGTCCGCCAGCCCCTCGCCCAGGTCGTGCAGGAGCAGATCCGAGTAGGGGTAGATGACCTGCCGGGACACCTCATCGAAGCCCTCCACCGGCCCTGTCTCCTGGGGCGTGTCGACGTGGCAGGCCGCGCAGCCGATGGCGCGGAACACGGCGTGGCCGCGCTGGACCTCGGATGCCTCCCAGTCGCGCCGCTTGGGCACGGCGAGCAGGCGCATGTAGATCATCAGCAGGTCCAGGTCGTCCTGGGACACCTCCGGCTCGCCCGGAGCGTCCCGGCCCTGCTCCTGGCGGTAGAGCGTCGTCGTGACGCCCATGTCGGCGACGAGCGCGTGCGCCACCTGCTGGCGCAGCGTGGGCTGGTTGGCCTTCCACCCGAAGCGGCCCAGGCGCGTCTCCCCCGTCTCCACGTCGAGCACCTGGTTCGCCCGGCCGGAGATGCCGTCGTGGTCGCGGTCCTCGGGGTCCGCGCGGGCCAGCAGCGCGGCCTCGGGCAGGGCCTCCAGCAGGCCCAGGCCGAAGTTCACGGGCGACACGCGGGCGGAGAAGGTGGCGCCGTCCCCCAGGGGGCCGTGCACCAGCCCCTGGAACTGGTAGCGCGGGCGCACCAGGGAGTACGGCTCGCCGGTGGCGAACGTGCCGCGCGTCTCCTCGAAGTCGACGCGGACGTGGCCCTCGGGGACCTGGCCCTCCACGGCGTGCGCGTCCAGTTGCATGCCGTACAGCGGATGGGGGCCGGCGCCGTCGGGCGCGCTCAGCTGGAACGCCAGCGAGACGGGCGCCTCCGTGGGGCTGGAGGGAGGCTGGCCCCGGCCGTCCTTCACGTGGCAGGTCATGCAGCCGGTGGCGCTGAAGAAGGGGCCGGCCACGGCGGGGCTCAGGCGCGAATCGCTCCAGTCGCGGTCGAAGACACCCTTGCCCGCGTAGAAGTCCGGCCAGCGCGAGCGCGGCATGTTCATGGGCGCGCGGCCGAAGGCGTTGCGGCCGGTGTCCGCCACCGTGGTGGCGCCGCCGGACTGCTCCACGTTCGGCAGGACCACCGGGGGCAGCGCGCCCAGTACCAGGGGTTCGGGGCGGCGGACGACGGTGGCCCACGCGGCGCCGATGAGCAGCGCTCCGGCGGAGATGCCAGCGAGGGACCAGGGCACGCGCATCGTCACGACTCCTCGACGGGAAGACAAAGACAGACAAACAGACCACCGGGCGGGAAGCAGGAGCCTGCCGCCCGGTGGAGGTGCGGCCTACTTCTCCTGGCCGAAGGACTCGCCCGTGACGAGGAAGTCCGTGGCGCTGGCGTTCACGTCGATGCCGGAGAAGTGGCGGTACGGGTAGGCGCCGTCGCCAATCTCCTCGATGAACTCGACGGTGTCGCCGGTGAGGGCCTTGCCGTCCGCCGTCTTGAGGTTGAACGTCTCAGGTGCAGGTGGGACCTCGACTGTCGGGGGGACACTGCCGGCCGTACCTCATGCACCTGCCACGCCATGTTCCAGGATCTCGAGGCCCTCCCAGGAGGGCGCCGTCCCAGGTGACACGCCTGTCCTGGGGGCTGTAGCGCGGCCTGCTACAGAAGCGCCGGAGCGTGTGTCCCGGGGTGTCACAGCGACGCGCCCCGTTGCTTGCGCCAGGCCCTGCACGGGGCTAGGGACAGCCTTCGTATGTCGGCGCTCGCGGAACTGCTCGAAGCCATCCGGGAAGAGTCAGGCCCGGCCACGTGGTCCGCCGGACAGGCCCTGTCGCGCGCGGGGGTCGTGTCGGTGCAGTCCGTGGACGAGGAGGAGGTCGTCCTCCGCGTCCGCATCCCCGGCCGCCCCACCCCGCTCACCACCACCCTCTACCCCGAGGACGAAATCTGGGAGTGCGACTGCCGGGGGAAGGTGGACCCGTGTGAGCACGTCATCGCCGCGGCCATCGTCCTGCGGCAGGCGGAGGGCCGGAAGGCCACGGCGGCGGCATCCCCTGCCCGCCCGGGCCCTGCCTCCACGGCCGCGCGCCCTGGCGCCGCGCCGAAGCCGGAGCGGCTGGTGTACCGCTTCAAGCGCGTGGACGGCGGCCTCCAGTTGGAGCGGCTGGTGGTCCGGCCGGACAACACCGCGCGGCTGCTGGCCCGGAGCCTGGCGTCCGTGCTCCAGAACCCGGTGGAGGCCGCGCGCATCCACGTGGACCCGTGCGACCTGCTCGCGGACAAGCTGCTCGCGCAGCCCACGCGGGGCGCGCTGCCGCAGAGCAAGCTGGACGCCCTGCTGCACGTGCTGGAGAAGGCGCGCACGGTCATGTTCGACGGAGCGTTCGTCTCCGTCTCCAGCGAGCCGCTCCTCCCCCGCGTCACCGTGGACGACCGGGGCGAGCAGACCGTGCTCAAGGTGGAGAAGGATCCGCGCATCAACGAGCTGGTGAGCCCCGGCGTCGCGCTGGCCGCCGGAGCGCTCTGCCGCCTGGGCGAGCAGACCCTCACGGGCACGCGGCTGGAGAACCTGCCCCAGGAGCGCGTCTTCTCCCCGGAGCAGCTGGCGGACCTGACGGGCAAGGTGCTGCCGGACTTCGCGCGGCGCATGCCGGTGGACGTGAAGAGCCGGCGGCTGCCGCCCATCGACCGGACGCTCAAGCCGCGCATCTCGCTGGAGCTCGACAAGCTGGACACGGGGCTCTCGGTGCTGCCCACGCTGGTGTACGGCTCCCCGCCCACCGCGCGCATCGACAACGGGCGCCTGGTGTACCTCCAGGGCGCCGCGCCCGTGCGCGACGAGCCCACGGAGACGAAGCTCATCCACCAGCTCCGCGACGAGCTGAACATGTCGCCCGGCCGCCGCGTGACGGTCCACGGCAAGGAGGCCGTGCAGCTCGCGGACAAGCTGCGCAAGTGGCGCGGAGGCCTCACGGGCAACGCCGCGGGCGTGGTCAGCCCCGACGTGAAGCTCAAGCCGCTGCTCACGCTGGACACGGCCACCACCGACGCGGGCGTGCCGCGCGTGGGCTTCTCGCTCGACTTCCAGGTGGAGGGCCTGGGCCCGGGTGAGAAGCGCACCGTGGACGCGGGCGCGGTGATGCGGGCCTGGGAGGAAGGCCTGGGGCTGGTGCCCCTGGAGGGCGGAGGCTGGGCGCCCCTGCCCACCGGCTGGCTGAAGGCCCACGGCCAGCGCGTGACGGACCTGCTGGCCGCGCGCGAGCGGGACGGCCGGCTCGCGAACCACGCCATCCCCCAGCTCACCGGCCTGTGCGAGGCGCTGGAGCACCCCGCCCCGCCCGTCATGGAGCGGCTCGCGCCCCTGGTGCAGGGCTTCGAGAAGCTGCCCGAGCCCCAGCTCCCCAGGGACCTCACCGCGACGCTACGCCCGTATCAGCTGCAGGGCGTGAGCTGGCTCACCTTCCTGCGCCAGGCGGGGCTGGGCGGCGTGCTCGCGGACGACATGGGTCTGGGCAAGACGCTGCAGACCATCTGCACGCTGGGCCGGGGCACGCTGGTCGTGGCACCCACGAGCGTGCTGCCCAACTGGGAGGCGGAGGTGAAGCGCTTCCGCCCATCGCTGAAGGTGTCCGTCTACCACGGCGTGGGGCGCACGCTGGACGAGTCCGCGGACGTGACGCTCACCACGTACGCGCTCCTGCGCCTGGACGCGGCCATCCTCGCGTCGAAGACGTGGGACACGGTGGTGCTGGACGAGGCCCAGGCCATCAAGAACCCGGACAGCCAGGTGGCGCGAGCCGCGTACGAGCTGGACGCGGGCTTCCGCATCGCGCTCAGCGGCACGCCCATCGAGAACCGGCTCGAGGAGCTGTGGAGCCTGATGCACTTCACCAACCGGGGCCTGCTGGGCGGGCGCAAGGCGTTCGAGGAGCGCTGGGCCCGGCCGGTGTCGGAGAACCAGAAGGGCGCCGCGGAGGCATTGCGCGCGCGCATCCGGCCCTTCGTGCTGCGCAGGCTCAAGCGCGACGTGGCGCCGGAGCTGCCGCCGCGCACGGAGGCCGTGCGGCACGTCACCCTCACCGAGCAGGAGCGCGCCGTCTACGACGCGGTCCACGCCGCGACCCGCGAGGAGGTGGTGTCGCAGCTCGAGGAGGGCGGCAGCGTGATGAAGGCGCTGGAGGCGCTGCTCCGGCTGAGGCAGGCGGCCTGTCACCCGGCGCTGGTGCCGGGGCAGCAGGCGCGGACGTCCTCGAAGGTGCAGGCGCTGGTGGAGGCGCTCGGCACGGCGGTGGCGGACGGTCACAAGGCGCTGGTGTTCTCGCAGTGGACGTCGATGTTGGACCTCATCGAGCCCGCGCTGAACGAAGCGGACATCGGGTTCATCCGCCTGGACGGCAGCACGGCGAACCGAGGCGCGGTGGCGACGTCCTTCCAGGACGAGAAGGGAGCGCCCGTCATGCTCATCTCGTTGAAGGCGGGCGCGACGGGGCTCAACCTCACGGCGGCGGACCACGTCTTCCTGGTGGATCCGTGGTGGAACCCGTCGGTGGAGGCACAGGCGGCGGACCGCGCGCACCGCATCGGGCAGCAGCGGCCGGTGATGGTCTACCGGATGGTGTCCCAGGGCACGGTGGAGGAGAAGATCCTCCTGCTCCAGGAGAAGAAGCGGGCCCTCTTCGAGGCCGCGCTCGGAGGCGCCACGGGAGGCGCCGCCCTCACGCGCGCGGACCTCATGCAGCTCTTGGACTGACGGGCGCCGCCGCGGGCGCTTCCGAAGCGGGCGCGGGCATGGGCTCCAGCAGCGCCTGGAGCACCCGCGCGTCCCCGAGGTAGCGATTGTGCGTCTCGCCCGACATCCGGGCGCCCAGGGAGGCCTTCTGCTGGATGGGGCGGTGGATGAGCCGCGTGTCATCCGCGCGGAAGGGCGTCTTCGTGCAGAACCAGTCCTCGTCTGAATGGAAGTCGATCCACTGGATGAGCTGTCCATTGTCGGCGCAGCGCTGGATCTCCTTCTCGAACCACTCCGCCCGGCGCGCGAGCAACTCCAGGGGCCCGCCCAGGGTGACGAGCCGGATGGCGGTGCTGGAGCTGGAGCGGAAGTCCGCGAGGACGTCCACCGCCATCGCGGCACCGAAGCTGTGGGCCACCACCGTGACGCGGGAGTACGCACCGCTCTCGACGACCGCCCGGAGCGTGGCATGGACCCGGTGCCGCAGGTCCGTGCGCAGGCCCACGACGCCGTTTCGCATGAGCTTGTCGGTCAGGTAGCGATGGACGAGGTTCGCGACGTCCACGGCCCGGTGGACGGGGAGCGCCCCCATGAGGAGCGACAGCAGCACCCACCCCTTCCAGGAGCCCAGCGTCGAGGCAGCGGGCGCGACGACGTCGGCCAGGTGCCGCAGCATCGAGTTCGCGGAGCGCACGGTGGTGTCCGGCAGCGCCATCGCCGGGAACGTCGGGTCCTGCTTCAGGGCGGAGAAGAACAGGATCAGCGTGCTCGTGTACCAGAACAGCAGGAGGACGAGGCCGCTGACGATGCTGGTCGTCAGCACCTTGCGCTGGCGGAAGCCCTTCCAGACGCCGGAGAAGAGCCAGTAGGCCAGCAGCTCCAGTCCCCCCAGCACCCGGTCCTTGAGCCCCATCCGGGTGAGCGACGGGATGAGGTCCGCCCAGAACGCTTCATAGACATCCAGGGACCGCGTGGAGCGGTCCTCATGCCGGGTCACCTGGAGCTGGAGGCCGCTGGCGCCCTGGATGGTGATGGGCCCCTGCTGGGTCACGACCACGTCTTCGGGAACCTTGAGCAGACCCTCGGTCAGGAGTTCCCGGCCGGAGTCGCGCTGCTTGGAGTCCGAGCCATGGATGAGGACGATGGCTTCCTTGCCTGAGTGCATGGTTCCCCCGTGAACCCTGGAGCCGTCAGGATGCCCGATTCACGAGGGAGGGGATAGGCGCCCTGGAGCACCGTGGACGCTGGTCGTGAGACGCGGAGTGCGCATCGTCTCGGAGGACAGGCATTCCCCGTGAAGGAGTCACAGCATGCCAGCAACCATTCCCGACAAGATGAAGGCCGCGGCGCTCGACCGCTTCGGCGGTCCAGAGGTCCTGGGCATCAAGACCGTCTCCGTGCCCACCTGCGGAGACGATGAAGTCCTCGTCCGTGTAGCGGTCGCGGGGATCGGTGCCTGGGATTGGCTGGAGCGAGAGGGCAAGCTGGCCGAACTGCTCCCGGCCGCCCCGCGCTTCCCCTATGTGCCCGGAGCTGACGGCGCGGGAGAGATTGTCGCCGTGGGCAAGAACGTGAAGGATCTCAAGGTGGGCGACCAGGTCTACGGCTCCGCGTTCATGAGCGCCAAGGGAGGGTTCTACGCGGAGTACGTCGCCGTGAAGAAAGACCAGGCGTCGCGGATCCCCAAGGGGCTGAAGGTGGAGCAGGCGGCGGTGCTCGCGGCGGACGGCATCACCGCGCTGGAGGGACTGGAGGATCACCTCCAGCTCAAGGCAGGGCAACGCCTGATCATCTTCGGAGCGAACGGAGGCATCGGCCACATGGCGGTGCAGTTCGCGAAGCGCATGGGAGCGAACGTGCTGGCGGTTGCCTCGGGAGAGGACGGGGTGGAGTTGGCCCGGAGGGTGGGCGCGGATGCGGTCGTGGATGGCCGCAAGGGGGACTTCGACAAGGTCTGCCGTGAGTTCGCGCCAGACGGCTTCGACGCGGCGCTGGTGCTGGCGAGCGGTGACGCCGCGGAGAAGGTGCTCCAGCACGTGAAGAAGGAGGGGCGCATCGCCTGGCCGCACGGAGTGGAGCCCGCGCCGAAGGTTCCCGAGGGCATCCAGGCGAAGGCCTACGACGGCATTCCCGGAGCGGACGTCATGAAGCGCATGAACGCGCTGATCGAAGCCGGCCCGTTCCACCTGGAGATCGGCCGCATCTACGCCCTGGAGGAAGCCGCGAAGGCGCAGCAGGAGGTCCTCAAGCACCATCTGGGCAAGTACACGATCCGGATCCACTGACCCTCAATGCGGTCCCGAGTCCTCCGTGGCGGTGCGCAGCAATCGCATCGCCACGGAGCGGCATTCGGAGCAGACGACACCGGAGCGCTCCCAGTGCACCTGTGCCTCCAGCTCACTCGGATCCGCGGAGCCTTCGTCTAAACGCCGGACCAGCTCCGCCAGCGCCTCCGAGGAATTGCCAGACAGGTCATCCGAAGGGTCGAGGATGTCCTGCTCCCCTTCCAGCACCAGACTGAAGCGGTAGTAGACAGCATGCGCCGCGATGACGCGCCCGCACGTCGCACAGGTCTTCGCTCGCGGTCCGGTCATGGTGACAAGGATAGCGGCGAAAAGCCCTGGCCGTCTGAGCGAAAGACAGACACCGCGCCAGGATGACCATTGCACGAGCCGGGGCTCGAACCCGGACGACCCTTGCGAGTCAGCGGATTTTAAGTCCGCTGCGTCTGCCAGTTCCGCCACTCGTGCGATGGAAGGAAAGATAGCAGACCCCGCAGCGCATGCGAGGCACCCGCGCATCCCGCACCTTCATCCTTTGGCCGCCAAGCAGCCGGGCTCGAAACGGCCCGGAGAGGCGCCTCCGAAGGGTAAGGTGCGCGCCGTGCGGCAGCGGACGCTCATCATCGACAACCACGACTCGTTCACGTTCAACCTCTTCCAGCTGCTGGCGGAGGTCGGCGGGACCGAGCCCCTCGTCGTGCGCAACGACGAGCGGTCGTGGCACGAGCTGCGTGAGCTCGCGTTCGACAACATCGTCCTCTCCCCCGGTCCCGGCCGTCCCGACCATCCGGCGGACTTCGGCGTCTGCCGGGATGCGCTCCTCGAAGCGGACGTCCCCATCCTCGGCGTGTGCCTGGGCCATCAGGGCATGGGCCACATCCACGGCGCACGGATCCAGCACGCACCGGAGGTCATGCACGGACGCCTGAGCCCCGTGCGCCACTCGGGGACAGACCTCTTCCAGGGCCTGCCGCAGGACTTCCCGGTGGTGCGCTACCACTCCCTGTGCCTCTCCCGGCCACTGCCCGAGGAGCTGGTGGAGACCGCGTGGACCCCCGACGGCGTCCTCATGGCCCTGCGCCACGCCTCCCTCCCCCGCTGGGGCGTGCAGTTCCATCCGGAGTCCATCGCCACCACCCACGGCCGCCAGCTCCTCGCCAACTTCGTCCGCCTGAGCCGCGAGCACCACCGTCCGAGGCCTGCGTCTCCCAGGAGCGGACCGCCTCCGAGGCCCGCCCCGTCGCCCGAGACCTTCCGGGTCCACCACCGGAAGCTGCGGCTCGACGTCGATCCGGAGCAGGCTTTCGTCACGCTCCACGAAGGTCAGGACCACGCCTTCTGGCTGGACAGCAGCCGCGTCGAAGCCGGCCTGTCACGCTTCTCCTTCATGGGGGACGCGACCGGCCCCCACAGCGCCGTCATCCACTACCAGGTGAACCCACGCAGACTCACCGTGAGCCGGAGCCAGCGAACGGAGGAGCACCCCACGGAGCTGTTCGAGTTCCTCCAGCAGGAACTGACACGGCTGCGAACACCCTCCACGAGCCTCCCCTTCGACTTCCAGGGCGGCTTCGTGGGCTACCTCGGGTACGAGCTGAAGCACGACTGCGGCGCGAGCGCCCCGCATCCCTCACCGGATCCAGACGCCAGCCTCGTCCTCGCGGACCGGCTGCTGGCCTGGGATCACCTCGAACGCACGGTGTATCTCGTGGCGCTCGCGCCCGAGCACGAGGCGGCCCAGGTCCAGGACTGGTTCGACTCGACCGAAGCCGTCCTGCGCGCCCTCCCGCCCCTGGCGCCCCTCACTCCGGCCCCTGAAGCCCCCTTCCCCGTCCGACTCGCCAGGGACCGCGCGACCTACCTGGCGGACATCCAGCACTGCCTGGAGCAGCTCCGCGAGGGCGAGACATACGAGGTCTGCCTCACCAACAAGCTCCTCGCCCAGGCCCGCGTCGACCCACTGGCCCTGTACCGCAGCCTCCGCCGGTTGAACCCGGCGCCCTACGCCGCGTACCTCCGGATGGGCCCGCTGGGCATCGCCTGTTCTTCTCCCGAACGCTTCCTGCGCGTGGACGCCGAGCGCTGGGTCGAATCGAAGCCCATCAAGGGCACCCTGCGCCGCGGCGCCACCCCGGACGAGGACGAACGCCTCCGCCGGCAGCTGGGCTCCCAGGAGAAGGACCGGGCGGAGAACCTGATGATCGTGGACCTCGTGCGCAACGACCTCGGGCGCGTGTGCGAGGTGGGTTCGGTCCACGTCCCCCGGCTCATGCACGTGGAGACGTACGCCACGGTGCATCAACTGGTGAGCACCATCCGCGGCCACCTGCGCGAGGGGCTCACCGCCGTGGACGCGGTGCGCGCCGCCTTCCCGGGAGGCTCCATGACGGGCGCCCCCAAGGAGCGCACGATGGAGCTCATCGACCGGCTGGAGGGGGAGGCCCGTGGGGTGTACTCGGGCGCCATCGGGTACCTCTCCGCCACCGGCGCGGCGGACCTGAACGTCGTCATCCGCACGGCGGTGGTCCGCCCCGGCGAGGTGAGCATCGGCGCGGGAGGGGCCATCGTGGCGCTCTCGGACCCGGCGGCCGAGCTGGACGAGATGCTCCTCAAGGCCCGCGTGGTCCTGAAGGCGCTGTGCACGGCGCTCGGGCACCCGGACGGCCTTCCCGAGCCCGACGGCGGGGCGGAGGCCGCCTCCGGGCCCTGGACGGCGGCCCAGGGCTGAGCCCGGGAGGGGTGGGAGGCCCTCCAGGTGGTGGGGAAAGCCCCTCGATTCCTCCACTGCTGGACGGCCGGGGCTTCCGAGGACGTCGCATCCGGCGGGACGCTGTTATAAAGCGCCCCCCATGCTTGAGACCGTCACCAAGGGCTTCCGGGCCGCCAAGAACCGCCTCGCCGGCAAGAGCGAACTCACCCCCGAGCTGGTGGACGAGTCGCTGCGCGACATCCGCGTCTCCCTGCTGGAGGCCGACGTCGCCTTCGACGTGGTGAAGAAGTTCGTCGCCCGCGTCCGCGAGAAGGCCGTGGGCGAAGTCGTGCAGACGTCCGTCACGGACGCAGGGGGCCAGAAGCGCAAGGTCAGCGCGATGGACCACTTCATCAAGATCTGCCACGACGAGCTGGAGGGCCTGATGGGCCCGGTGGACACCAGCCTCCACCTGAAGCCCAAGGGTCAGCTGTCCGGCATCATGATGGTGGGCCTCCAGGGCTCCGGTAAGACGACGACCACGGGCAAGCTCGCCAGCCGGCTCCTCGCGGAAGGGCGCAAGCCCCTGCTCGTGGCCGCGGACATCTACCGCCCGGCCGCCGTGGATCAGCTCAAGGTCCTGGGCGAGCGGCTGAAGGTCCCCGTCTACCACGAGCCCGGCGTGCAGCCGCCCGAGCTGGCGAAGCGGGGCTACGCCGCCGCGCGCGAGCAGAAGTGCGACGTGGTGCTCATCGACACGGCGGGCCGGCTCGCCATCGACGAGACGCTGATGACGGAGCTGGAGTCCATCAAGTCCAACGTGCAGCCGGACACCATCCTGCTCGTGTGCGACGCGATGATCGGCCAGGACTCGGTGCGCACCGCGGCCGAGTTCGACCGGCGCCTCACGCTGGACGGCTTCATCCTGACGAAGCTGGACGGTGACGCGCGCGGCGGCGCGGCGCTGTCCATCAAGGAAGTGACGGGCAAGCCCATCAAGTTCCTCGGCATGGGCGAGTCGATGGACAAGCTGGAGGAGTTCCGTCCGGAGGGCCTCGCGGGCCGCATCCTGGGCTTCGGCGACATCGTCGGCCTGATGAAGGACTTCGAGAAGGTCGTCGACGAGAAGAAGGCCGAGGACGACGCGCGCAAGCTGCTCTCCGGCCAGTTCTCGATGAAGGACTTCGTCGAGCAGATCCGCATGGTCCGCAAGATGGGCCCGCTGAAGGACCTGCTGGAGAAGTTCCCCCTCTTCGGCGACCTCACCGAGCACCTGAACCCGGACGAGAAGGAGCTCACGAAGATCGAGGCGATGTACGACTCGATGACGCAGAAGGAGCGCCTGCGTCCGGACATCATCAACGCCAGCCGCATCAACCGCATCTCCAAGGGCAGCGGCCGCAAGCCGGAGGAGGTGCGCGAACTCCTGCAGAAGTTCGGGATGATGCAGCAGGTGATGGGCACCATCGGCCAGAACCCGGGCCTGCTGGGCCGCATCCCGGGCTTCAAGCAGCTGGGGCAGCTGGGCCAGATGAAGAACATGGACCTGGGCAGCATGTTCGGGAAGGACCCGAAGGCGCTGGAGAAGGCCATGTCCGCGATGGGCGGTGGCATGGGCGGCATGCCCATGCAGCTGCCGCAGATCGCCCCGGGCTACACGCCGCCCATGGGCCAGGCCGCGATGGCCAAGGCCCGCCTGATGGGCTACGCGCCCCCGTCCGTGAGCAAGCCGGACGACCGCGACGCCATCAAGGAGCGGCGCAAGAAGGAGAAGGAGAACAAGAAGAAGAACCGCAAGAAGAAGTAGCCCGAGGCCTTCGCGGTCCCCCTGCCCGCGCGTCCCCACCTGAAGCCAGGGGCGGCGGGCAGACGTGTATCCGGAGCCTCGCGAGAAGGACGCCCGTCCTGTTCCCGGGACACCCGTGGCAGTGTTCTCCCTCGGGACCGAACGGACCCGACCTTGCAGAACACGCCCCCATGTCCAATCCCCGATTCCATCGCCGATGCAGTCTGCTCGTCCTCTTCGCGTTGCTCGCCGCATGCGTGGAGATTCCGCCGTTCGAAGACCCTGTGCCGAGCACGACCACGGATGCAGGGACATTCCAGGACGCGGGCGTCGCCGATCAGCAAGCCCCCCAGTTGCTGACCACCGCACCGGCGAGTGGAAGCACCCGCGTGCCCACGGACTCAGCGTTCCTGCTTACCTTCTCCGAGCCGGTGCAGACGGCTTCGCTGCAGGTTTCCTTTTCTCCCCCTGCGGCGCTGGCAGCCCCAATCTGGGAGGAAGGGCACACCCAAGTCACCATCAAACCGGAATCCAGCCTCGCGGAGGACACCACCTACACCGTGACGATTCAGGGGGTGGATCTGGCGGGAAATTCCCTGGGGGGCGTTGACTCGTTCAGCTTCACCACCACAGGCACGCAGCCGGATACGACACCACCATCAATTCTCTCGACCACTCCGACTCACGGCAGCATCGGGATTGAGCGCAAGCCAACCGTCAAGGTGACCTTCTCGGAGCCCATGGACAAGGCCTCCACGGAGGCTGCCATTTCCTTCACAACTCCGTCCGGATTCACACCAGGAGAATTCTCCTGGAACGCAACAAGCACGGAAGTGAGCTTCAGCTCCAATAGTGAATTTGCCCATGGCGTCAGCGTCGCGTGGCGCGTCGCCAACACCGCGCGGGACACCGCAGGGAATACACTGTCTACCGACACATCAAAAAACTTCCGGACGATCCGGCTCAACACAGCAATTATCAACTTTGATCCCGGAACCAGCGGCTCCCTGAGCGCTCCGAGCTACTTCCGTCAAACGAACTTCTACAACAATGCCTGGGTAGGCGACGACAGCGGAGCCAATATCGATCGGCTCTTCTTTGGCTTCCAACTTGACGTCCTTCCCGAAGATCTGACCCGAGTTATTTCGTCCCGGCTGAAGTGGCCCGTCAGCATGATCATCGGGGACCCGTTCTCCAAGTTCGGCGCCCTTCTGCTTGAGCCGGTAGACGTTGGAGACATCATTGAACTCTCATTCGGCGACTCAAATCCGGCGACCAAGGCTGACTACAATGCAGTCGCGCTGGCTCCGGCTGCTGTTGTTTCCTTGTCCGACAAGCCACTTCGAGGCGATTTCGACGTCACGGCATGGACTATCCAGGACTGGGGAAATCGCAATCTTCGAAACAAGCGGACCCAGTACCGACTGCGGTTCGAAGCGCCCAACAATGCCGACCAGGTCAAGGATCAGGTCTATTCAGACTCCTATGACAACCCTGTACTGGCCACGCTGTGGGTCACCTACGAGTACCCTTAACTTCACAACATCGCAGAAAACATAAACATCCATGAAGAGCCACAACTGCTGGACTCAAGCACTCATCTTTTCTGCGTTTCTCGTGATGTCAGCCTGCGGCCCCCATTCATCGGAGGATACGCCTTCAAAGGACAGAGACATCCGATTTCAAGAAGCAACAATCGGAGAGCCGTGCTCCAGATCCGCAAGCCAACCCACGACTTGCAGCTACGGGGAGTACTGCGCGTCAATCCCCAGCCAATGTTCGGCGGTCCCGGCTGCCGTCTGTGACAACTTCTCAAATCACGGCACGACTTGGGATCCCAGCACATCAACCGGCCCAGTCATCTACGACGCCAAGGTAGTCAGGTTTGCGCAAGACACTACCTTCTGTAGTACATACGCACCGAAGCGTGTCACCTTCCGGCTCAAGGTCTACGCTCCAGCCGCAGATTTGCCGACTTCGACTGAAGGTTTTTCCGGTCGGTTCTATTTCGTCAGCCCCGACGGAGTTGAAATCAACGCATCGGCCCTTCAGCGCATCACTACAACAAGCGACCGCAAGAACGTCACCTTCGACGTGAACCTCTGTCTCCCGGATGGAACAACAAGCTATACCGCCGGATTCTTCTTTGTTGGCGGCAGCGAGGTGTGCGTCACAGCGTCGGAAGTACCTGTAGGGGATCCCGCTACGCTGCGCTGACAGCCTAGCCCTGACGCTTTGGTACGACGAGTCCTCTGCTCAGGCGATTGAGGACTCGTCGCTTCTGTCGGCGCTTGTAGCTTTCGTGAGCATTGTCTCCGAGCTCATTGAGCTTGGCCGTCTCCTCGTCCGCGATCTGGAACTCAACGAGCGCGAAGGTGACCCGCCCCTTCCTGGGGCGGGTGTCACTTTCAGGCGGAGGCAGGTAGGGATCCATCCGCAGCGGGAGGTCCACGACGAAGTTGAGGACCCGATAGGAGCTTCCAGAGAAGGTGTTCCCCGTCCGGTCCTCGCGGTCCTCGAAGTCCCTGTCCAGGTGGAGCTGAGGGATGAACTGCTCGAAGTGAGGATTCTCCTCCAGCAGGCCCTTGAACGGCAGCAGCGTGTTCTCCGTCTGCCCCGGGACGACGAAGTTGAAGGGGAACAGGCGCTGCGTCAGGAAGTAGAGGACCGGTAGCAGGTCCTCCCGCTTGCGGGTGATGACCCGGAACCGCGTGCGGTCGTACACCTGTGCCGCGACGGTCTCCTTCTTCGCGATCAGCTTGGTGACCAGGGAGTCCCGCGTCTTGATGGAGTGAGCGAACTCCACGATGGGCAGCCCCATCTCCTTCATCTCACGGGCGACGCCCAGTACCTTCTCCGTGACCATCTCCGCCAGCTCCGCTTCCGAAGCCGCGAGGCGGAACAGCAGGTCACGCCCTTCAATGTGCTGGATGACGTGCATGACCTTCAGCACGATGCAAGCGATCCGCCGATAGCGGGCAAGTCCCTTGGCCCCGGATGCGAAAAGGAAGAGGTCATGGAGCTCTTCCGGCTGAGCCACGGCGTCCGCGACCCGGTAGTCGAAGGTCTTGCGCAGGTACTCCACCGCGTCGGCCAGCACCGTGCGGGCCCAGGCATCGTCGTAGGGCCGTGACACGTCCAGCTGACAGAGGCGCAGGAAACGGTCCACCTCGTCCCGTGTCTGGAAGTGCATCCGCCGCCAGTCGATGACCGATCCACCTCTCAGGATGAGCCGGATGCGCTCAAGTTCACGCAATCCCATCTGCGGCACCGTGCAGACAGGGACAGCGGAGAGGACTGGAACAAGAGAGGGGGCCTTCACAGCGTTGTTCCTATCCGGCTGGAGCCCCAAGGGAAAGCCCCGCAATACGAAGGGCCCCGGCCTGGGAAGCAGGCTGGGGCCCTCCTGACCACGTCCGCCTGCCTACTTGGCGGCGACTTCCTTGCCCTTCTCGAAGCGGCTCTCGCGGACGACCTTGCCGTCCTCGCTCAGTTCCTGAAACACACCGTCCTTCAAGCCGTTCTGGTAGTGCTCGACGAAGTGGGGCTTGCCGCTCGCGAAGGAGAGCGTCCGGGTGCCGTGGTAGTTGCTCTCACGGAACTCAATCTGGTCGTACTGGTTGCCAGCCTCGTCGAAGAAGACCCAGGTTCCGGTCTTGTGACCGTTCAGGTACTGGCCCACAGCCGCCTTCTTTCCATTCGCGTGGAACGAACGGTAGGGGCCGTGCGCGACAAGGTTTCCTCCGGCCAGTTCCGGCTTACGGCAGAAAAGGCCATCCGCCTTGGAGCCGGCCTGCTTGGTGCCTTCCGGACAGGCCAGCTGGGTCGTGGTGTCTGCCGCGAAGGCAACAGGAGAAGCGAGAACCAGGCCCAGGGTGAACATCCGCATCAGCTTCGTGGACTGCATGGAGTCTCCTTTTGAAGTCGCCGGAACGCCCGTGCGCGCACCTGACAAGACGAAGAAGGACTGACTGAAATTCATGGGACATTCCCGCCCCCTGGAGGCCTCACCGAAGCCCCAGGTTCCTTGGCGGTGAAAGAAACGAAGAGCCCCGCCCCGTGATTCCTGGGCGGGGCTCCAATGACATGGGTGGACCGAGTCCTCTGGATACGTCAGGGACCCGTCATCCAGGCCTTAGTAGTTGGCCTGGTGGCAGGCGAAGTTGCCACCCGTGAAGTAGTAGCCCAGCGAGGTCGTGTTGGACGAAGGCAGCACGCAGATGTTGACGACGATGTCCGCGCGGTTCCCCGAGACCGTGTAGTTGCCAGCGGAAGAGCTGATCGACGGCGACTGCGTGCTCCCGTTCACCAGGACGTAGAGGAACCCGTTCAGGCCGGCGGACGTCGCGGGCCAGGCCGTGTCGGAGTACGCGGAGACAGTGATCTTCACGCGCTTGGTCGAGGTGTTGCCGCAGAAGGCCGTGTCCGTGGTGGCGGTGCCGGTCGCGACCTTGAAGATGATCGGGCCCGTGGTGCCCAGCGCGGCCTTGTTGCTGAAGTTCTGGTAGTTCTCGCAGGTCGGGGCCGGGGGCGCCGAGCAGGTCCCGCTGTAGCAGGCCGAGCCGTACGCGCAGGTGGCCTTGCCCTCACCCGTGCAGGTCGTCGCCGCCGGGCTGCACTGGCCCGTGGTCGTGTTGCAGGTGTTGCCAGCGGCGCAGTCAGCGTCCTTGGTGCAGCCCGCGGGGGTGGAGCCGGGCTCCTCGCAGCGCTTGGACACGGTGCCGCAGACCAGGCTGGTGGAGTCGTCCTCGTTGCACAGCTGGTTGGTCTGGCACTGGCAGACCTTCGCCGTGTTCGCCGAACCGGCCAGCGGGGCGCAGTTCTTCTCCGTGTCGGGGCAGTCAGAGCCGCTCTCGCAGGTGTCCATGCACACGCCCGCGGCCGTGTTGCAGAAACCGGAGGAGCAGTCGGTGTCCGAGGTACACGTCTCGGCCGTCGTCGCGTCATCGCCACAGGCGGTCAGCGCCAGGCTCATCGAGCTCAAAGCGGCGAGCATCACCATCATCTTGCGCAGCTGCATTCGGAACTTCCTCCTGGATTGGTTACGTCGCCCGGTGTCTCCGGCCACCTGACTCCAGACACCGGGTTTGAAGTCGAGCGGGCTTTAGTCCTCTCACTCCAGACGTGTCAACGAGTGTCGACCGACCTTCCTACGACTCCCACACGGGGAAATTCACCGTTCACGAAAGCGCACAATCCCGGCGCACGTCACACCGACATCGCCGTCACATATGACGGCGATGTCGGTGCTGGACGTCAGAACGTGAAGGGGAAGTCGATGGGGTCGCCCTGCTTCTGGTGCTTCGGGAACGACCAGCTCTTGATGAGCCCGGTGATGCACGTGGCCATGTAGCTCGAGCGGAACTCATCCGTGCGGCACGACACCGAGGTCGTCTTGCCGCTCGGCTGCACCGTCCAGCGCATCACCAGCTTGCCGCTGAGCGACGGGTCCTTCTGCTTCTGCTCGTTCACGCACTTCACGATGGCGGGCTTGTTGTTCAGCACCACCTGCATGATGTCCGACTGCTGCAGGCGCTCCGGCGTGCCGCCACCCGGCTCGGGCGGGATGTACGCCGTCGCGGTCGTCTTGGTCGCGGGCTTCGTGGCCGTCGGCTTCTTCGTGCCGAACAGCTCGTCGAAGTCATCATCCCCGCCGCCAGAGTTCGACGCGGAGGACGAAGACGTGGAGGAGGGCTTCGACACCGTGATGGCGTCACCCTCGTCCTCATCGCGCTGCGAGCCACGGCTCCCGCTGGAGCCCGTCTTGCGATGGTTGCGCGAGTCCACCCGCGCCACCGCTGTCCCCATGTTGGGCGTCGTGCTGGCGGGCTTCACCTCAGCCGCGGGCGGAGGCGGCGTGGGCGTGGCGGCCGGAGCCGTCGCCACGGCCGGCGGAGGCGTTCCACCGGCCGCGGGCTGGGTGCCAGCGGCGGGGGGCGTTCCGGCGGCAGCGGTGCCCGCAGCGGGCGTCGTGGCAGGCGCGGTCGGCGCCGCAGCGGGCTGGACCGCCGCGGGAGGCGTCTGCACCGCCGCGGGAGGCGGCGGCATGGGCGGCAGCTCGGTCTTGGGCGTCGGCGCGGCAGCGACCTGGACCGGTGCCTCCACGGGACGCTCGGACGAGTTGCCGCGCGCGACGAAGACGACCGCCGCGCCCGCCATCACGAGCACGCCCGCCGTCACCGCGACCATCATCCCCGTGCGGCCCTTGCCGCCCGTGGGTGCCGCCGCGGGCGGCGGATAGGCCGCCGGATACCCCGGAGGCGGATAGCCCTGCGGCTGCTGCCCATAGGGCATCTGCGCCTGCTGCGGCGGGTACGCCACCGGCTGCTGCGGCGCGTACTGCGGCACCGGCGGCTGCGGCGCATAGCCCGGCTGCGGCTGCGGCGCGTAGGCCTGGGGCGCGGCCATTCCCGGCGCGGGAGCCATCATGGCCCCCGGCATCGCCGGCGAGGACACCGGCTCCGGCGGCGGCACCGGCACGTCCAGGAGGCGCGACTGCGACAAAGGCTCGCGATCCAGCGACGGCGCCGGACGCGGCGGCGGCTTGCTGAGGGCGTCGTTCTCCTCCTTCACCAGCGAGGCCAGCACGCTCGCGGCGGAGGGCTTCCAGCCCACCGGCTCATCCGGCGCGGTCGAACCCCCACCCACGCCCGGACGGGAGGCGCCCGCGCTGAAGGCGGACTCCACCGGACCGGCGGGAATCGTGGGCGACGACGTGGACACCGGCGCGGGCGCGACGATGACCGGCTTGGCCGGGCGCGGCGCCAGCACCGACGCCAGCTCCGCCGTCTCCGACAGGGGAATCCAGTCGCTGAAGCCCGAGCGCCAGCAGAGGTTGTCCGGGCCCACCTCGCCGCGGTCCCAGGCGTCCTTCACCTTCTCCACCGTCCAGGGGCCGACCTGCTTCTCGTCGATGGCGACGTACCACTCGTGCGACGCGGCGGCGGCCTTCTCCTCCGCGGTCGGCTCGGCGGCCTCGGCCTCGGCGAGCTTGCGCACGGCCTCCGCCTTCGCGGCCTTGGCCTCCGCTTCCGCCTCCGCGGCCTTGAGCTTCTGCGAGCCCGTGCTCAGGACCTGGTCGAAGACCGCGCCAATCTCATCCTCTTCCACGTCCGTGAAGAGGCCGCCTTCCGGCGGCGTGCCCAGCGTGGCGGGAAGTCCCGTGCCGGACGACTCCACGATGCGTGGCGCGTTCGCATCCGCGCTGCTCTTGGCCTCCGTGGCCGCGGTGGCCTCCGCCCCGCCCTCCTTCGCCGCCGATGCACCGGCGGGCCTCACCAGGATGGTGTGACCGCACTTCTTGCAACGCAGCTTGACCCCTTTCGGGCCAACCTTGTCGTCGCTGATCATGTACTGCGCGCGGCAGCTGTCGCAGACGAAACGCATCGTTCCCGTAAGCCTCGAAAATGACGGGCGAAATCCCGTCGGAATCGTAGAAGTGCCCACCGGCGGAGATCAAGGACACCTGCCTTGAACGCCCGCCTGCTTTCAACGCGTGAACCCTCGCTGAGGTCTGAGGGCCCTACTTTCGCACCTGGACTTCCACGTGTGTGCCAACGGCCACACGCAGCTCGTGCAGGTCCTCGGAGGTCGCGAACACCAGCAACTCCCGCAGCTTGGTGCGCGGGGCGACGCGGAACGCGGATCCCGTCTCGCCCTGCACCATGCGACGCACGGGCTCCAGCTCGCCCGCGGCGAAGAGGCCCGCGCGCGACGCGGTGAGCTCCGCGCCCTCCAGCCACGTGCGCACATCCTGCGGCGTCGCCGTGGGCAGGTAGGCCCTCGCGACCTTCGCCAGGGCGGCCCGGTCCGGCTCGCTCAGGCTCTTCTGGAGCAGCTGCCGCTCCACGTCCACCAGCCGCGGATCCACCGTGTAGCGCACGTTGCCCACCACCAGGCTGAGCGCCGCCTGCACCACGGCCTCCAGCCGCTCGGGCGCCACGCGCTGGCTGAACGCCAGCTCCGCGCGGGCGAGGGCCAGCGTCCGGCCCAGGAGGTAGTACACCTCCTTCTGGCCCTGCTCCGCGAAGTACTTGCCGCCCACACGCACGCACGCGGGATGCGTCTGGAGCAGGTCCACGTTCACGAGCGGCTCGGGGGCCGGCTCGTTGGAGCGCTTCGCCAGCCGCTCGCGCGTGGCCACGAGGAAGGGCGAGTACAGCTCCACCGCCTCCATGCCGAAGAGCCGCGCGACGTAGCGGTAGTGGTTGACGTGGTACTCCTGCGCGGTCGCCACGTCGATGCGGTGGCGCTTGGGCACCAGCTGGTACTGCGGGAAGGGCACCGCGTACAGGTGGCCGGCCTTCTCGAAGAGCAGGCCCAAGAGCTCCGACAGCGGTCCGCGCACCTTCGGGTGGAAGAGCGCGGTCTGCCACAGCCGGTCCGTCAGCGGACGCTGCGCCAGCTCCTTCTTCTTCGCGTAGGGCCCCAGCTTGGTGAGGATCTCCTGCTCGTCCTCGCCCGCCTCGCCCAGGAGGCCCGACACCGCCTGCGCGGCGAGCCACGCGGCGTCGTAGTCCTTGCGCACCGCGGACAGCCGCACCAGGTGGCCCACCACCTTGCGCGGGTTCTCCGTGTTCGGCAGCGCGCGGCGCAGCGCCACGATGGCCTCTTCCTCGCGGCCCGGCATCTGGCCGGCGACTTCCGCGAACGTCTCCTGGATGGACGCGTCGTCCGGCAGGCCCTTCGCCGCGACGCCGTAGGCGGCCACTGCGCCCTCCGGGTGCTTGAGCACCTGGAGGTACAGGTCGCCCAGCGCGCGCCACAGCGTCATGCGCGCCGGGTGCGTGTCCGGCGTCTTGGGCAGACGCGCGAGCATGCGCGTGTAGTTCTCCTCCAGCGTCTTCCACTGGCGCGCGCCACCGAGCATCGCCTCCAGCGCGCTGAAGGCCTCCACGAAGCGGTGGTCCAGGTCGAGCGCGGCGTTGAAGGCCTGTGCCGCGCCCTCCACGTCCTTCAGCTCGTCGCGGCGGATCTCTCCGAGCGCGAACCACACGCGCTTGGCCTTGTGCGGCTCCAGGGCGAGCGCGGGCAGCGCCAGCATGCGGCCCAGCACGTCCGCGGCCTTCTGGCCCTGACGCGTCTCACGCAGCAGGCGGTAGAGCGCGTCCATCACCTCCGGCGCGTCCGGCTGCGCCTTGAGGGCGCCGGTGAACGCGTCGATGGCCATGTACGGGTCGTGCAGTTCGTCGCGCGCGATGCGGCCCAGCTCCAGGTAGACCTTGACCTTGGCCTCGCCCTCCAGGCTGTTGACGAGCTCCTGGCGCAGCTCCGCGGACTTGTCGTAGTTGCCCGCCTTGTCCATCAGCGTGATCAGCGCGCGCAGCGTCTGCTCGTGCTGCGGGTCGATGGCGAGCGCCTTCTCGAAGTGGTTCTGCGCGCGGTCCGTCTGGCCGAGGGCGGCGTGCACGTCACCCAACTGCCAGTAGACCTCCACGACCTCCAGGTCCGTCAGCTCCTCGCGGTGGTGGATGAGGATGGTCTGGAAGACCTTGAGCGCGTCCTCGTACCGCTTCGCCTGCACCAGCAGGTTGCCGTAGCCCTCGAGCGCGGGCAGGTACGTGGCGTCCAGGCCGTAGGCCTTCTCGTACGAGGACAGGGCCTTGTCGCGGCGGCCCAGCTTCTCCGTCACGTAGCCCAGCCGGTAGAGCTGGCGGCAGAGGTCCTGCGCGATGGCGGCGTCCTTCTCCGCCATGGCCTTCTCCGCCATCTTGCGCGTGACGATGTCCAGCATCCGCTCCGCGGACGCCCAGTCCTCGCGCGCGATGTAGACGTCCGCCAGCGGGCGCGCCGCCTCCAGGCTGTCCGGGATGTGCTTGAGCGTCTCCTCCCAGTAGGGCGTCGCCGTCTCGCGGTCCTCGCGCGTCTCCGCGTGGTAGCGCGCGACGTCCAGCAGGGCCTTGCCCTTGGCGGCCGGATCATCCGTCTGCTGCGCCTCCTGCAGCAGCGTCTGCTCGTAGCCGCTCCAGTCCTGCTCCTGCTCCTGGATGCCCTTGAGGGCTCGGATGGTGGGCAGGTGGCCCGGGTCGATGGCCAGTGCCTGCTGGTACGCGGTCCGCGCGCTCGCCATGTCCGCGAGCATGTCCTCGTTGATCTTCCCCAGGCGGTGCCACAGCTCCACCGCCGCCGGGTCGCTGCCCACGACCTGCGCTTCCTTCTGCAGCATCTCCAGCGCGAAGGGCCAGTTGCCGCTGCGCTCGTAGAGCTTGCCCAGGGCGTGCAGCGCGGGACGGGACTCGGGGTCCGTGGCGAGCGCCGCGTGGTAGCTGTTCACCGCGCGGTCCACGGCCTTGAGGTTCTGGTACTGGACGTTGCCGATCTCCACGTACAGCTCCGCCTGCTCCTGCGGGCTGGTGGCGAGCGCGAGCTGCCGCTCGTACGCGAGGATGAGGTCCTCCCACCGGGACTGCGCGCGGCGCAGGCGGATGAGGGACTTAATGGCCGGCACGTTCTGCGGGTCGATGGAGAGCACGCCCTCCACGCACGCGTCCGCGTTGGCGGGGTTCTGGTACGTGTCCTCCCAGATGGTCGCGCTGCGGAAGAGGACGCGGACCTTCTCGCGGTAGTCCTGGGACAGCTCCAGCATCCGCTCGTAGATGGCGAGCAGGTCCGCCGGCTGATCCAACCGCGTGTGCAGCCGCTCCAGCGACTCCAGCGCCTCGCGGTTGTAGGGGTCGAACTCCAGCGCCATGCGGAACGCGGAGACCGCGGACTCGTCGTCCTTGAGGTCGCGCTCGTAGACGGTCGCCACCTCCACCTGGATGCGCGCGCGCTCCTCGTTGGACGCCGCGAGGTCGCGGGCCCGGAGCAGCGTGGTGGCCACGTCGCGGAACGCGTTCCCGCGGCGGTAGAGGTTCGTGAGGACGCCGAGCGTCTCCAGGTCCGGCTCCAGCTCCAGCGCGCGCAACAGGGCGCTGGCCGCTTCGGTCGGGTCGTCCAGCGTCTCGTCCCAGACGCGGGCGATCTCCTTGAGGATGCCCTTGCGCGCCTCGATGGAGCCCGCCGCCTCCAGCTTCTGCTCCAGCGCGACGACGTACTCGCGGTCGCGGCCGCGCCGCTGGAAGACCGCCGCCAGCCCGTCCAGCGCGGTGGCGTTGGTGGGGTCGAACTCCAGAATCTTCCGGAACGCGGCCTCCGCGGCCTGCGGATCATCCAGCCGCGAGTCGTGGATGCGCGCGAGCGTGGCATAGATGCGCTCCGCGAGCGGGCCACGGGGCAGCTCGTCCGCGACCTCCTCGTAGACCGCCGCCAGTTCCTCGTGGCTGCCCGTCTCGTCCGCGAGGCGCTCCACCTCTTCGCGCAGCGCGTCCTCGGCCGCGTCCAACTGCAGCGCGCGGCAGAGCGCCAGGAAGGCCACGTCCTTCTGGCCCAGACGCTCTTCCTGTACCCGGGCGATCTCCCGCAGCGCCGCCATCTTCTCCTCGTCGGTGACGAGGTGGGGCATGTAGCGGTCCATCACCGTGGCGTACGCGCGCCAGTCGTTGTGCGTGCGATACAGCGTGCACACGCGCTCGTAGGCGGTGCGGTTGGCGGGGTCGAGCTCCAGCACCTTCTCCAGCGCACCGGCGGACAGCTCCGGCTTGCCGCCCTGCCCTTCCCACAGCTCCGCGACGGCGAAGTACGCGGCCACGGCCGGGTCGCGCTCTTCGGCCGCCAGGTGCACCTGGACCTTGAGCTCCAGGGCGCGCACGGCGTCGTTCCACGCGCGCAGCGACACGGACAGCGCGTAGACGCGCTCCAGGTCGGAGACGGCGTGGGGCTCCACCTCCAGCGCGCGGCGGGCCGCGTCCAGCGACTCTTCGCGCCGGCCCATGCCCGCGAGCACTTCCGCCATGCGCAGACGCAGCGCCTTCACGCCGTCGCTGCTTTCCTGCAGCGGGATGAGGCGGCGCAGCACGCCGACCAGTTCCTCGCGCTGGCCCGTCTCGTCGTACAGCTCGCGCAGCGTGTCCAGCACGCCGCGGTGGCGTGCGTCGCGGTCCAGCGCGGCCTTGAAGTACGGCACCGCCGCTTCCGGCTGCTTGAGCAGGCGGTACACGACGCGGCCCAGCCGCTCGTTGAGGCGCACCACCTCACGCGGATCCAGCGTGATGGCCAGGCGGCCCTCGAGCAGCTCGCGCAGTTCCTGAGGACGGCCCGCGCGCTCGTACAGCGACTCCAGCGCGGAGAAGACCTGCTCGTTGCGCGGGTTCTTCGCCAGCAGCTCGCGGTACAGGTCGATGGAGCGGCCCAGGTCCGACAGGCCTTCCGCCGACACCTGCGCCATCTTGCCCAGGACGCGGTCCCGCTCGCTGCCGGAGACCTTGTCCGCCTGGAGCTTCAGGATGGCGTAGAGCTTCTCGGACGCGCCCGCGCCCTCGTAGATGCCCTCCAGGAGGCGCGCCGAGGCGAGGTGCTCCGGCTCCAGCGCGAGGATGGCCTCGTAGGCGCTCGCGGCGCGGTCCGGGCTGTCCATCCGCTCCTGGTAGAGCTGCCCCAGGCGGAAGAGGAAGCCGATCTTGTCCGCCGGCGTCGCCGCGCCGGTGGCCAGCGCCTCCAGCACGCCGGCCAGCTCCGGCCACGCCTCCAGGTGCAGGTAGAGGCGGTCCAGCGCGACGAGCGACGCCTGCTGTACGGACGCGTGCAGCGTGCGCGCACGCTCGAAGTAGGATACCGCGCGGTCCGGATCGCGCAGGCGCGTCTCCAGCACCTGTCCCAGCTTGAGGCACACCTGGGCCGCGTCGGCGGCCTCGGCGATGCGCGGCAGGGCCTCCTCGTAGAGCACCACGAGTTCGTCGTAGCTGCCCGCGACGTCGGTGGCGTTCTCCAGGCGGCGGCGGACCTCGCTGTCGTTCGGGTCCTCCTTGAAGCCGCGGTAGAGCGCGAGGAAGGCCAGCTCGCCCTCGCCCTGCGTCTCGCGCAGCGTGGCCAGCTCGCCGAGCAGCTGCTTGCGCTCGACGGCGTCCGGCGACACGCCCACGCGGGTTTCAATCAACTGCGCCAGCCGCGTGACGTCACCGCTCGCGCGGAAGGCGCGCAGCAGCGTCTCCACCGCGAGCAGGTTCTGCGGCTCGCGCGCCACGATGGCTTCCATGCGGCCCACCGCGCCCGGATGGTTGGGCTGCACGGACAGCACCTCGCCGTACAGCGACAGCGCGCCCGCCTTGTCCAGCAGCTTGGACTCGCGCACCGTCGCGAGGCGGAACTTCAGCTCCAGCCCCTCCTCCGGCGGCATCAGCGCGATGCGCCGCGCGAGGACGTCCGCGAGCTCCGGCCAGCGCTCCTGCTTCTGGCAGAGCGCATCCATCCGCGCGAGCGCGACCGCGTCGTCCGGCTGCAGCTCCAGCAGCCGCCGGAACGTGGCCAGTGCGCCCAGCGCGTCCTTGAGCTGCTCCTCCTGCAGCACGCCAATCTGGTGGAGCACCGCCGCGCGACGCGCCGGCTCCTCCGACAGCGCGAGCTGACGGCGCAGCACCTCCAGCAGCTCCGTGGGACGGCCCTGCGAGGCGACGAGCCGCGCGGTGCCGTCCAGCGCCTCGTTGTCCGTGGGCTTGAGCTCCAGCACGCGCTTCCACGACTGGAGCGCCTCCGCAGGCTCACCCAGGTCCACCTGCATGCGGGCGAGCGCACGGTACAGCTCCGCGCGGGCCGCGTCGCTGGCCTTGGGGGCCACCTCCGCCAGCACCGAGCACAGCTCCTCCGGAGCCTCCGCCTTGTCCACCAGCGCGACGCACAGCTCCAGCGAGCGCGGGTCCTCTGGCAGCTCGCGCAGCGCGCGCGTGGCGGTGAGGAACGCCATCTCCGCGTTCTCCAGCGAGCTTGCGTAGATCTCCGCGATGCGACGCAAGAGCGCGGCCCGCTCCTGCGGCACGGCCTCCGCGGAGGCGCGCGACTCCAGCATCTCCACCTGCTTCAGGTGGTTGCCCACGGACGCGAAGATGGGCTCCAGGGCGCTCGCCGCCGCGCCACGCAGCGGGCTCTCCGAACGCGCCAGTTCCTCCAGCGCGCCCACCGCGCCCGGGTGGCCCGCGCGCCGCGCGAGCACCAGCTTGTACAGCTCCAGCGCGCCGCGCGGATCATCCAGGCGGGACACCTTCAGCCGGCCCAGGCGCACGCGGAGGTCGGACGCCTCTTCCTGCGCATCGCGCGCGTCCGCCATCTGGATCTCACGCTCGACGTGCTGCGCGAGCTCCGCCCAGCGCTCCATGTCCGCGAGCACGCGGCCCAGCAGCTTCAGCGCGTTGGCGTTCTCCGGCCGGCGATCCAGCACCTCGCGGTACGCCTGCGCCGCCAGCGACTTGTCCGCCAGCGTCTCCTCGGCCAGGTGCGCCAGCTCGAAGAGCAGGTTGATCTGCGAGGACGCATTCGTCTCCGCGGCCACCTGCCGGCGCATGACGAGCGCCAGCTCGCGGTGCGCGCCCGTGCGGCGGTGCACGCGGGCGATGGCCTCCAGCACCGGCTTGTTCATCGGGTCGCGCCGGCTCACCTGCTCCAGCGCGCGCACTGCCAGGTCGTAGCGCTTCAGGCGGTTGTCGTAGATGGCCGCCAGGCGCCGCCACAGGTCGCCCGCCAGGGGCTCCGCGGGGTCGCGCTCCAGTTGGTCCTCGTAGGCCGCCGCCACCTCCTCGAAGGAGCCCGAGTCCGCCGCGAGCCGTTCCAGCTCGTCGCGCACGCCGGCTTCCGCGGGCAGCTCGTTGAACGCGCGCAGGCGCGCGACGAAGGCCAGCGACGTCTGGCCCAGGCCCTCGCGCAGGACGGCGATCTCCTGCAGCCGCTCCAGGCGCTGCTCCGGCGGAACGCCCGGCAGCAGCACCTCCAGCACGTCCACCAGCTTCCGCGTGTCGTTGAGGCCGCGGTAGACGGGCTCCAGCAGCCGCGCCGCCTCCAGGCGGGGACCGTCGTGCGCGAGCAGGCGCTCCAGGCCCGCCACCACCTGGCCATCGCCCGGCGACAGCTCCAGCAGCCGGCGGTACACCGGCAGCGCCTCGGTGGGGCCAACCTCCTTCTCCAGCAACTGCGCGCGGCGCAGCAGGTACGCGCGGCGGCCGGGCTCGTCCGGCGCGAGCTCCGCGAGCTGATCCAGCACGTCCGCCTGCTCCACGAAGTGGCGCGTCTTGGCGTACAGCTTGTCGAGCGCGAGCAGCCCTTCCGGCACCTTGCGGATCGCCAGCGCGGAGCGCAGCACCTCGATGGCCTTCGCGTCCTCGCCCGCGCTCGCGTAGGCCTCGCCGGCCTTGAGCAAGAGCCCCAGCCGCGCCTCCGGGTCGGTGGAGAGCTGCGCCTGGCGGGCGTAGACCTCCGACAGGCTCTTGGCGTTCTGGCCCTTCTCGTAGAGCCGGGACAGCGCCTCCAGCGCCTGACGGTCCTGCGGCGCGTCCGCCAGCAGGTTCTTCCAGAGGCGCGTGGCCTCCTCGGGCTGATCCAGGCCCTCACGCAGCTCCGCCGCGCGGCGCAGCAGGTCCAGCATCGCCGGATCCCCGGCGGTGAGGTCCACGGCGGCGCTCTCGTAGATCTCCGCCAGCACCTCGTGGCTGCCCGTCTCGCGGGCCAGCCGCTCCAGGTCCGGACGCACGCCCTCGCGGTCCAGGTCGTTGGCGAACGCCTTCACCGCCGCCATGAACGCGAGCGACGGCTGCTGCATGTCGCGCTCGTAGATGCGGCGGATCTCCCCGGCGAGGATGATCTTCTCCACCGTGAGCGCGGACTCCATCCGCGTCTCGCGCAGCGCCACGCGGCGGGCATGGTCGCCCACCTGCGCGAGCACCTTGTCCAGCACCTCCAGCGCCGCGCCGCTCGTGGGCACCGCCGCCTTCACCCAGGCCTCCAGCGCGGCCCGTGCGCCAGGGTGGCCGGGGTCCTCGGTGAGGATGCGCTTGTAGAGGCCGAGCGCCGCGTTGGCGTCGTCCAGCACCGTGCGCAGCAGCTCCGCCAGGCGGAAGGACACCTCACGCCCCTGCGGGCTCTGGCCCTCCTGGTTGCGCCGCAGCGCCAGCGTCCACGCCAGGTCCTTGGGACGGTTGAGGTCCGTGTAGAGGCGGTCCAACGCGGTGGCGGCCTCGCGCTGCGCCGGATCGCGCTCCGCGATGGCGCGCCACGCGGACGCCGCGCTCTCCTTGTCCGTGAGCTTCGCCTCGTGCAGCAGCGCGGCCTCACGCAGGCACACGAGCTGATCCGCCGGCTCCTGGATGGCCGCCGCCAGCTTCTCCAGCACCTCCGCCAGCGCCGCCCACTCCTCACCCGCGCGGTGCAGGCGCTGCAGCGCCCGCAGGCTGTCGATGTTGCCCGGCTCCAGCTCCAGCAACGCGCGCAGGGCCTTCACCGCTCCCGGCCGGTCGTCGAGCTTCTTCTCCTGCACCTCCGCCAGCTCGCGCAGCAGCGCTCCGCGCGCGGGGCCCACGTCGCCCTCTTCCGTCAGCTCGGAGAGGATCTCCGCGAAGCTGTCGAGCGAGTCCGCGTCCTCCGCCGCCTGACGCGCGGCGGCCCGGAGCCCACCGTCAGCGGGGGCCAGACGCATCGCGCGCGCGAGCGACGCGAACGCCAGCTCCGGCTGCCGCAGGTGCGCCAGGTGGACCTGCGCCGCGTGGCGCAGCGCCTGCACGCGGCCGGTGTCGTCGCGGGCCACTTCCGCGAGCACGTCCAGCGTCGCCACGAGCTTGCGGTGTTCCTTCGTGCGCTCGTACGCGGGGATCAGCGCGCGCGCCGCCGCCTCGCGCGACGGGCCCGAGGCCAGCATCGCTTCCAGCGCCGAGAGCGCGTCCGGATCCGACGGACGCTGCCGCAGGAGGTCCGCGTAGCTCTGCACCGCCTCCGCGCTGCCGTCCTGCGAGCCCTGCAGCAACTGCGCGCGGCGCAGCTTCAGCCGCGACACGTGGTCGGCGTCACCGGCCGTCTCCGCCAGGCCGATCATCCGCGCCAGGGTGTCCCCCAGCTCGCGCTGCATGCCGGCCTTCTCGTAGAGCTCCGCGAGGCGCGGCAGGTGCCGGCCTTCCTCGCCGCCGTGCGTGATGGCGGCCTGGAGCGCTTCGGCCGCCTGCTGCGGACGGCCCAGCTCCACGTTCAGGTCCACGAGCCGCAGGAGCAGCTCCAACCGCTCCGGCCCGCGCGTGGCGTGGATGCGCTTGCGCAGCAGCGTCTCCGCGTCCGCGGAGCGGCCCGCGCGCCCGTACAGGCGCACGAGGCGCTGGAGCACCTGCGGCGACTCGGGCGAGCGCGACAGCGCGGCCTCCAGCGCCGTGATGGCCTCCGCCGCCATGCCGCCCTCCTCCGCCAGCACCGACGCCTCGGAGAGCAGCTGCACCGCGAGGATGGGGTCCTCGGACTCCGTGGCGAGCGTGCGCAGCACCCGGCCCAGCTCCGCGTGCGCGGACAGGTCGCGCGCCAGACGCGCCGTCTCCGCGCGTCCCGCCTCGTCCTTCGGCTCCTCGCGCACCATGCGCAGCCGCGTGTCGAAGGCGGCGCGGCTGTCCGCGAGCTGCTTCTCGTGGATGCTGGCCAGCACCGTCAGCAGCCGCTTGCGCGTGGCCGCGTCCGTCGTGGAGTCCAGCTGCTGCTGGAGCGCCGCCACCTGCCGCTGGTGGTCACCCGTGCGGCCGTAGTGGTTCGCCAGGGCCTCCGTCAGCGCCGCCGTGCGCACGCCTCCGGCCGCCAGCCGCTCCAGACCGCCCACCACCACGCCCGTGGACACGTTCTCCGCCAGCAGCGCGAGGAACAGGTCCGCCGCGTCCTCCTGACGGTTGAGCCGCTCCGCGTACAGCTTCGCCTGCCGCGCGGTCCACTCGTTGCGCTCGAGCTGGGACTCCGAGAGCTGCGCCAGCTTCCCCGCCAGCGTCGCCGCCTCGTCGAACTTCGACAGCGCCACGCACAGCGCCTGGAGCCGCTGCACCGCCTGGGTGTCCTCGGGCGCCAGCTGCACCCACTGGCGCACGAACGGCTCCAGCTCCACGGGCGAGGCACCGGAGGCCTCGCGACGCGCGATGTCCGTCTCCAGCCGCGTCTTCGGATCATCCGCCAGCGCCGCGGCCGCCTGCAGCGACTTCACCGCCTCGCTCGCCACGGAGTCACCCGGCACGCGTGAGAGCACCTCGCGCCACGCGGCCTCCGCCCTCACGGGGTCCGCCAGCGGGCCCTGGAGCAGCTGCGCCAGGTGCCGCCACAGCGCCACCGCCACGGCCGGAGGCGTCGCCCCCTGCGCCGCGCGCAACAGCGCATGGGCCAGCGCCGGCTGCGCGTTGGCCTTCTCCGCGTGCTCCACCACCGTGTTGAGCAGCAGCGGCCGGCCCGGCTCCAGCTCCAGCGCGCGCGCCAGCACCTCGAAGGCGCCGCGCGCGTTCTCCTGCTCCTCGAACATCAGCGCAAGCGCTTCGCAGAACGCCACGCGCTCCGCGCGCGGACGCGGGGCGAGCATGGCCAGCTCCAGCAGCGGCAGGACTTCATCCAGCTTCTCGTCCTCCGCCAGCAGGCGGGACAGCTGGAAGGCCGCGAGCGCGTTGGTGGGCTCCAGCTTGAGCGCCGCCTCCAGGTGCGCGCGCGCCGCGTCCGCGTCCTTCAGCTGCTGCATGCACAGGTCCGCCAGGCGCAGGCGCAGGCTGGCCTGCTGCGCGCGGTCCTTCACCGTGCCCAGGTAGCGCTCCAGCGTGGCCACCGCGTCCGCGTACCGCTCCTGGCCCAGCATCAGCTCCGCGGCCAGGCTGGCCGCGTCCGCGCGCGACGCATCCGCCGCCACGGCCTTCTCGAAGGCGGCCAGCGCACCGGCCGCGTCGTTCATCCGGCCCAGCTTGAGCGTGCCCACGCGCAGCCACAGGTCCACCTGCGCCGTGCGGTCGCGCGCCTCGCCCGCCATCGCCTCAAGCTGGGTGATGGCCGGGCCGTAGTCGCCCGCGCGCCCCGCCATCCGCTCGATGAGCGTCAGCGCTTCCGGCATGCCCGGCCACAGGAGGAAGCAGCGGTCCAGCGCCTCCTTCACCTTGGCGGCGGAGCCAGGGTCGTACCAGGCGAACAGCTTCGCCACGAGCAGCGACAGGCGCGCGGCGCTCTTGCGGTCGCGCTCCTCCAGCGACATGCCGCGCAGCATGCGCACCTTGTCGCGCCACACCTGCTCGAAGCGCTGCATCGCGCGGGCGGCCTTGTCCGCGCGCGCGTTCTGCGGATCCAGCTCCCGCGCCACGTCCAGCACCTGCTGCGCCAGCACGTGCTCGGTGGGGTCGTCCACCAGCCGCTCCGCGAGCGCGGCGTACTCCTCCGCCATGCCCGCGTCGCCCATCGCGGCGCGCTCACGCTGCAGCGCCTCGAAGGCGGGCTGGAAGCGCTCCTCGGAGAGCAGCAGCTGGCGCACGCGCCGGAACGTCGCGCGGTCCGGCTTCACCCGCGCGGCGCGCTGCAGGCACAGCACCGCGCGGTCGCGCCGGAAGAGCTTCTGCTCGTAGAGGTCCGCGGCCTTTAGGTAGTGGGCCGCGCTCTCCTCGCCCTGCGTCGCGGCGCCCAGCCGCTCCAGCACGTCCACCAGCGACGACGAATCCTGGCGGATCTCATGCAGCCGCTTGAGCCCGCGCAGCGCGGGCATCGGGTCCTTCGCGACGAGCAGCGCGCGCTTGAGCAGGTCCTCCGCGCGCGACACGTTGCGCTGACGCTCGTGGGCCAGCTCCGCCGCGCGGCACAAGAGGCGCGCTGCCTCCTCCGTGGGAACGTCCCGCGAGCGCCCTTCGTACAGGCGGATCAGCTCCTCGACACGACCCGTCTTCTCCAGGGCCGCTTCGGTTTCAACGAAGGAGCGGTCGTCGGTCACACGCAGCGTGGGACGCGCAGGGGCGGAAGGCTGTTCCATGATGCTCGTTGGCCAAAGGGGGAATGAAACGAGGGCGCCAGCGGCCGGAGTGTACCGGCCACGGGCGCCCCCGGGCAATCATGCAAAACCCGTCAACCGACGGGAATTATTGGCTTTCTTGCTCGCCAGCCGAGGAAGCATTTTCCGCCGGAGACGCCGCGGAATCCGCGTCGTCACCGGCGTCCGGCGTGCTGCCGGCGGGAGGCGTCGCGGGGGCCTCGGGGAGGGCCTTCGCGCGCTCCACGCCCGCGGTGTCGTTGAGCTGCGTGTACAGGGCGATGGCCTTGTCACGCTGCTGCAGCTCCTCCGCGATCTGCGCGGCGCGGGGCAGGTGTTCCCCACCGAGCTTCTCGTAGAGGGGCAGCGCCTTGTCCTTGCGGCCCGCCTGCGTCCACGTCTCCGCGGCGGCGGCCGTGTCACCCAGGAGCTCCAGCCACCGGGCGCGGCCGGCCGGCTTCTGCTCCTGTTCGGCGCGGGCCAGCTCGCGCTGCGCGAGTTCCTTGGCCTCGTCCTCCAGGGTGAGCCGCTGCATGAAGTGGAACGCCTTCGGAGGAGGCAGGGGGCTCAGCACCTCCACCGCCTCGCGCCGCTGGCCCACCGCCACCAGCAGGGTCGCCGCGCCCAGCCGGTCGCCGCGCTCCACCAGGGCCTTCACCTCCATGCCCCGGATGCGGTTGGCGCTGGCCATGTCGCGGGCGCGCTCGTACGCCTTGCGCGCCAGGGTCAGCTTGTTCGCGCGCTCGTACGCGAGGGCCGCCTGGTCGAACTGCCGCGCGCGCTCGTACAGGCGGGCGACGTTCTCGAAGTCGGCCTTGGCGACGTAGTGCTCCATGAGCAGCTCGTACGCGCCCGCCTTCTCCAGCGTCGGGCCGATCTGATCCGCGGGCAGCGTGCCCACGAGGCGGCGGGCCGCGTCGTTGTCCTGGCCGGACAGCGCCGTGCGCAGCGCGCTCTTCAGGTCACCGCCCGCCTCGAACAGGCGGGTGGCGTCCGCGAAGCTGTTGTTGCGCTCGTGCAGGCGCGCGGCGTCGCGCGTGCGGCCCATGCCTTCCAGCTGGGTCGCCTGCTCCTTCCAGTCGCCCGTCAGCTCCGGCATCGGCGCGCGCTCGGGGCGCTCACCGCGCGGAGGACGCTCGCCACGCTCCGGACGCTCGCCCCGGGGCGGACGCTCGCGCCGCTCACCGGCCGCGCCGCGCTCCGGACGCTCGCCGCGCGGAGGACGGTCCCCACGGGGCGGACGCTCGCCGCGCTCGCCACGCTCCGGACGGTCACCGCGCGGAGGACGCTCGGCGCGCTCCTCACGGGCCGGGGCCGCGGGCTCCGGCGTCGGCTCGCGGCCGCTCAGCGCGAAGGCCGCCTGCGAACGGTCCGCGTCACCCGCGGCCCGCCAGACACGGCCCACCAGCGCCATCACGTCCACCCAGGCCGCGTGCTTCTCCTTGGCGGGATCCACGGCCGGAGCCGCGGGAGCCGCCTCGGCGGGCGCGCCCCCTTCGGCCGGCGTGGCACCCTCGGCCGCGCCTTCCGCGGCCGGAGCCTCGGCGGGAGCGGCTTCCGTGGAGGCGCCAGCCTCCGGTGCCGCGCCCTCAGCGCCCGCTTCCGGCAGGGCCGGCTTCGGCTGACGCTGGACGCGCAGGAGCGTGGTGATGAGGCGGCCACGCGTGTTGAGGTCCAGGTCGTCCAGCGACTTGAGGTTCATGGGCCGCAGCGAGCGGACGATGGCCTCCAGCGGACCCTTCTCCGCCCCGAAGTCGTTCTTGGAGAGCGCCTTCTCCAGGACGCTCAGCTCGGCGATGACGCGCTGGCCCGGGCCGACAGGGCCCGCGTCGCGATCACGGCCACGGCCTTCACCTCGGCCGCGCCCTTCACCCCGGCCGCCGCCAGGACCACCAGGACCGCCACGACCGCCGAAGCCTCCCGGTCCGTCACGACGGGGCCCCTGGCCCGGCGCGCCCCCGTTCGGACCGCGTCCACCCGGACGCGATCCACCGCTTCCATTCTCCTGAGCCACGTGAATCTCCCGCTAGAACGCGTAGCGAATGTTGGGCGCCACCGCGAACCCGAAGGCGCCCTTGGAGGCGAGGTAGTTCCCCACGACCTCCAGCCCCACCGAGAAGTGGCGCAGCCGCGTGTAGTACTCCACTCCGGGCCCGGCAAACACAAGAATGTCGGAATCCGGGAGGAGCTTCTTGGGAGAGAACATCGCGTAGCCCACGCCGACACGGGCGTAGATCCACGTCCGCTTGACCTCCTGGCTGTCGGCGAAGCCCACCAGACGGGCGCGCGCCACGGCGCCAGGCACCAGCATGGTGAAGTCACCGGAGGCGGCGCCCTGCGAGTAGCCGACGTATTCGGTGCCCGCGCGGTTGGCGGAGCCCATGAAGAAGACGCCCAGGGACAGGCGCTCTCCCAGGTCCACGCCCAGCTCCACCTGGGCCATCTGGCCGGAGGAGAAGGGCCGCGGGCCGGAGTCCGCGGGCGGGTTGGTGATCCACGAGGGACCGCCGTACACGCCGAAGTACACACCGCGCTCGACCTCGTTGAAGGTCACCGCGGGCCGGTCCTTCATCGCGTTGGAACCGGCGCTGGGGGTGTCCTGGGCGCCCGCGATCGCGGGAAGAAAGAGGGCGGCGCTCAGGGCAAGAGGAGCAAGTTTCTGCATGGAAGGCGGCCTGGTGGGGGGCAGGCCTCCCGCGGGGACGGGAGGGGTGAATTGAAGAAGCGGGCAGCCCTGTCTCCAGGACCGCCCGCGGCGATTACGGATGTGTTGATTCTACGTCAGTCACCGGCCTGCTTGAAGATGAACGGGTAGGTGACGATCACGGAGCCTCCACCCTTGGGCTCCGGGAACTTCCAGGTGCGCACGCGGCCCGCCACACAGGTCTCCAGGTCCGAGTTGCCCGCCGTGGACTGCGCGACGTTGGACGTGGCCACCGAGCCGTTGGCGCTGATGACGAACTTCACGGACACCTTGCCGCCCAGCTTGGGGAAGCGGTTGAGCAGGCTCTCGTAGCAGTAGCGGATCTGCCCGCGGTTGCGCTGGATGACCTGGCGGATGAGCTCCTTGTCCAGCGAGCCCATGACCTCCGGATCCGACGAGGTGATGCCCACGTCCACGCTCTGCTTGCCGCCGAGCGTGCCCACGCCGGTGCCGTAGCTGCCGCTGCCGCCGCCACGGCCCTTGGTGCCGATGCCGCCGATGCCGATGCTGTCACCGGTGCCGCCGCCGCCACCGCCGCTGCCGCGCAGGCCCAGGCCGCCGAAGCCGCCCGCGTCGCCCGCCTTGGCGCCGAACATGTTGCCCATGGCGCTCTTGAGCTCGCCGCCCAGGCCCGCCTTGCCGAAGATGGTGGAGATGCCGCCCTTGCCGCCGCCGAAGATCTTCGCGGTGAGGGCGCGCGCCTCGTCCTTCTTGTTCGGGTCGCCCTTGGGGGCGGTGCGGTTGTTGGACTTGGGCGCGTCCTTCTTGCCCATCTGGCCCTCGTCGCCGCGGGACTTCTGGGCCATCTCGCCCGACTTCTTCTCCTTCTGCTGGTTCAGCTTCTCCAGGAACTTGTTCTTCTGGGTCTCCGGAGGCTTGATGATCAGCTTCGCGATGCGCGCGTCGTTGCCCGCGAGCTCATCCGCGTACTCGTCCCCTTCCCCACTCTGGTTCATGGAGTGGATGACGAACGCGGTCCCGATGAAGAACATCACCAGGAAGATGTTGAGCGCCGTGTAGTCGATGTTCTCGCCGATGGGCACGGCGACGCGCTTGGGCACCGGCTGGAACTGCGCCTCCAGCGTGAGGCCGCCCAGGTCCACCCAGACGAAGTCGTCCGCCTCCAGGTTCAGCGCGTACGCATCGCCGTCCTGGGAGGCCTTGCCGGACTCCATCACCGCTTCCAGGTCCAGCGTCTCGCCCTTGCGGGTGAGCTCGCCCTTCATCTTGCGCGCGAAGCGCACGCTGAAGGACTGGCCGTCGGTGCGCAGCACCTCGAAGGAGGGGGCGCCCAGCTTGGCGTCACCCATCACGAAGTCCACGCCCTTGGCGGTGCCGACCGTGAAGCCCTTCTTCGCGCCGGGGGGCACGAAGAACTCGCCCACGCGCTGGTCGCCCCAGAGCAGGCGCAGCGACACGCCCTGCGGGCCGTTGGACTTCGTCTTCTTCACGGTGCGCACGCGCGGCGCGGCGTCCTGCTCCTCGTGCGCGTCGTCCTCCACGGGCACGGCCTTCGCCTTGGGAGCGCGGGCGGGCGCCACGGCGTTCTTCTGCGTGGGCGCGACGGACGCGTCCAGCGCGGCGGCGGGCGCGGGCGGCGCGACGGGCGCGGCCACCGGAGCGGCGGCGGGCGCCGGAGCGGCGACGGCCTGCGCGATGGCGGCGGCGGGGGCCACGGGCGCGATGGTGGGGTTCTTGTCCGTGGGCGCGTCCGCCTGCGCGACGGCGGCGGCCAGGTTCACCGCGGCGACAGCGGCCGGGTTCTCCAGACGGATGGTGGTGCCGCCCACGCGGACCTCGTCACCGAAGGAGACCTGCCCCTTGTTGACGCGCTTGCCGTTGACGTAGGTGCCCTCGACGCTGCCCATGTCGATGATGGACATGGAGCCGTCGGCGGCCACTTCGATGACGGAGTGGATGCGGCTGACCTTGTCATCCTCCAGGCACAGGTGCGCGGAGGACAGACGGCCAATCTTGATGATGTCGCGCTCGTAGTCCTTGGAGGCGACCAGTGTGTCGCCCTTGAAGACCTTGAGTGTCAGGGGTACGGCCATGGGGGGCTCCCGGTAGGGCTTTGCGCTTCTTGGACAACGGTGCCGGCGGAAGGTTCCCGCCGCCGGATTTCAGTTCGTGGAGGGGGGATTACAGCTCGCCCACGGACTGCATCACCTTGTCCTCGAAGTCTTCGCGGATGCGGATGAGGTTGGAGTGCTTCACGGTCTTGCGCGCCTCGACGTACTCGCCATCCGGCTTCGTGAGGTCACCCTCGATGGTGTCGTCCTCGAAGTCGACGCTGGTCGTCTTCTGCATCTTGGCGCCGCCACCCTCACCCTGCGCCTTGCCGCCCTCGTCCTGGGCGAAGGCCGGGGCCACCGACAACGTCACGCACAGCATCAGCCACTTCCGCATCCTGCCTCCACGTGGGGCCTTCCCAAGGCCCACTGGTGTTTCCGCATGGTGGGCCCCCGCCCTGGAAAGCGAGGGGCTCACAAGGTTCGCATCTTCCCGAGCCGCGCCGCCAGCGTGAAGCCACTGGCGGGCGTCTCCCACATCACAGCAGGTCGTCGGTCGGCTCGTCGGAGTCCACCGGGGCTGCATTCTTCTGGGCAGGCTCTGCCTGCTTCCCCGCGGCGGGGGTCGCGGCCGGCTGCTGCGCGCCCGTCGCGGAGGCCGGCGTGGCCTGCGGGGCGGTGCCGGTGCCGGACACGGGCGTCGCGGCGCCAGGAGGAGGCGGCGGCGTCTGGCCCTTCTGCTTGGCCTCCTCCGCCTTCATCGCGGCCTGCTGCTGGGCCTGGAGGGCCTCCATCTGCTTGGCCTGGTCCTCCGCGGCCTTCGCCTCGCGCTTGGCCTGCACGATGCTCTCCGCCTCGCGCATGAGGCCGAAGACGGGGGATTCGGCGTTGAGCGCGACCTCGCCGCCCGCCAGGGCGACGTACTTCTTGTAGAGCTCCACCGCGCGCTCGGGGGCGTCCTTCACCTTGTGCAGGATGATGCCGCGGTTGAGGTACGTGGCGCCCAGGTCCGGGTTGAGCTTCTCCGCCTCGTCGTACTCCTGCATGGCCTTGTCGTACTGGCCCTGGCCCTTGAGCGCGATGCCCAGGTCCACGTGCGCGGCGGCGTTCTTGCCGTCGGACTGCAGGATGCGGCGCAGGTGCTCCTCCGCGCCGGGGAAGTCCTCGGCGTTGAGCGCCAGCTGGGCCAGCTCCACGTGCGCGGGCACGTAGTCCGCCTTCGCCTCCAGGGCGCTCTTGAACTGCAGGCGCGCGCCCTCCGTGTCGCCCTCCTTCAGGAGGATGAGGCCCACGGACTGGTGCAGCTCCGGATCCGTGTTGTCCAGCTTCACCGCGCGCAGCGCGACGAGCTTGGCCATGGCCAGCTGCTTGCGGTCCAGGTAGCTGCGGATCATCACCTTGAGGGCGTTGGTGTTCATCGGGTCGCGCATGAGCGCGGCGCGAGACAGCTCCATCGCCTTGTCGTGGTCGTTGTTCTGCCGGTAGATCTCCGCGAGGCGCGCGCGCGAGCCCGCGTCATCCGGGTAGCGCGTGAGCACGTCCTGGTAGAGCGCCACCGCGCCGGCCACGTCGCCACCGTTCTGCTTCATGATGGCCAGGTTGTCGGACGCCTGCCGCAGGGACGGCTTCTTGGTGAGCGCCGCCGCGTAGCGGGCCTTCGCCTCGTCGGGCTTGCCCATGCGCTCGGCGATGACGCCCAGGTTGTACTCGGCCTCCGCGAGGTTCTGGTCCGCCTCCAGGGCGGCCCTGAACTTGCGCTCCAGCGACGGGTAGTCGAAGGCCTTGGCCTTCTTCTGCGCGTCGAAGGACTTCACCGCGTCATCGAACAGCAGCATGGCGCGGTTGGAGATGGACACCGGGCCCGTGGGGGCGGCCACGGGCTTGGCGACAGGCGCCGGGGTGTTGGTCTGCGTGGTGGAGCAGCCGACGGCGGTCAGCGCCAGCGTGGCCAGCAGGAGGGGGCGGAACGGGTGCATGCGGCGATTCATTAGAGGAAGTCCTCCGGCTCCTGATCATCAACGGTCTTCTTGGGGGCGCCGTCCTTGGACGCGGCGGCGGGCTTGGCGACCTCGGACTCGGTCTGCTGACGAAGCGCGTTCGTCAGCGCGGACAGGTCCTCGTTGAGCGCCTCGCTCTTGGCCTGCTTCTCCGGCTCCACCTTGGTGACCGGCGGCGGGATGTCCTGCACGGCGGCCAGCAGGTCTCCACCCAGCACGAACTCCTTGTTCTTCAGCGCGAGCTTCTCCTCCAGCACCTCCGGGTAGCGGTCCGGGGCGTAGGTGGTGCGGAGGATCTTCAGGCTCGCCGCGGCGCAGTCGTTGAACACGCCCAGCTCGCGGCTCTTGGCCACCGCGCCGGAGAAGGCCTCCGTGGCCTTGTCCTTGAGCGGCTGGGCCTGGTTGGCGAACTCGTCACGCAGGGCCTGCTGCGACTCCTCGTCCAGACCGCGCGGCATGGGCGCGTTCACGACGAGCTCCGCCATGTGGTCATACGCGAGGCCAATGCGCTGCAGCGCGCAGATGGCCGGCTCCGGGGCGCCCAGCGCCACGGTCTGCACGTACTTCTTCTGCACCACCTCCAGCGCGCGGCCCTTGTCGGCCAGCGAGCCCTTGAAGCGCTCGGGCGACGGCGGCACGCCCCAGTACAGCTTCAGGCGGCGGAACTCGTTCCAGTCCGGCTCGATGGCCAGCAGGTTCGCCTGCGCGGCGGCGGCCAGCGCGGGCTTCTCCAGCGCGGTCTGCTGACGGCGGGGCAGCTGGTCGAAGTACTCGAAGATGCGCTTGTTCATGCGGCGCACGTCGTTGGTCTTCTTCATCTTCGTGTAGATGTCGACGATGCGGCCCTCGGCCATGAGGAACTTGCTCTGCGAGCGCATGTTGTCGCGCTCGTACTCCTCCAGGAGCTTGATGGCCTTCATGTACGCGCCCTGCTTCACGTACAGGTCCACGACGGACAGGAAGGCGGCCTCGGCGTCCTTCGACTTGGGCCACAGCTCGATGTAGTGCTCGCGGTTCTTGAGCGCGGCCTTCAGCTGGCCCAGGCCCTCGCGGTAGGTGGCCGCGTTGAACAGGGCGATCTGCGCCTTGGACTCGTCCCACTTCTGCACCACCGCGGGCTTCGCGGGGCCGGCGTCGTTGGAGGCCTGCTTCGCCTTGCCCTTGGCCTTGCTCTTCGCCTTGGCCTTCGCCGCCGGAGCGCCGCCCTTCTCGTTCAGGTTGCGCTCGTAGCCCTTCACGTAGAGCTCGTAGGTGCCCGCGGCCTCCTCGAAGTCACCGATGGCCTCCAGCGCCTCCGCGTTCGCGTAGATGGAGTCCGGCACGTACTTGGACCGGGGGTACTCCGCGAACAGGCGCTTGCGGACCTCGATGGCCTTATCCAGGCTCTTCGCCTTGTAGTAGTCGACGGACGCGTTGTAGAGCGCCAGGTCCGCGATCTCCGTCTGCGGGAAGTCGTGGACGAAGTTCAGGTACGCCTCGGCCGCCTTGGAGAACTCCTTCTTCTCCTCCAGCTGGCTGACCAGCTTGAACGACGACTGCTCGATGAGCTTCGCCAGGTCGTCGCGGAACTTGCCGGTGGCCAGCTTGTCGTTGGCGTAGAAGCGGCGGGCCCACTCGTTGACCTTCGCGAAGTCGCCCAGCAGGTTGTACGAGTCGAGGATGAGGTTGGCGGCGATTTCCGCGGCGCGCTGACCGTCCTCGAACTTGTACTCGGGGTAGCCGAGCGCGATTTCGGAGAAGCGCAGCACCGCCTCGTCGAAGTGGTTGTGGCGGTAGTAGATGTTCGCCGCCTTGAAGGCGATCTCCACGCGCTTGTCGCCCTTGGGGACGTACTTGAGGTAGCGCTCGCACGCGTCGAGCAGCGACTTCTTCAGCGTGGGGATGGCGATCTTCTTCTGGATGTCCGTACCAGCGGACTCGGACTTCGCCTCGCCGCGCGCCTCGGCGGCCTTCACGACTTCGTCGTAGGCGAGCACGGCGTTGTAGGAGGCGTTGGTCAGCCACTTGCCCGGCTTGCCCGGCTTGGGCTTGCCCTTGTCGTCCTTGGCCTCCAGCACCTTGGCGTCCTGGAGGACGACCAGCGTGTAGTTGGCGGCGGCCTTGTCGAAGTTCTGGAGGTTGTCGTTGAGGAGCTCCGCCCAGAAGAAGCGCAGGTCGTACGCCTTGGGGTTCTCCGGGAAGAGCGTGAGGTAGTCGCTGTACACGGCGTCCGCGTACTTGAAGGTCTCCTCGCTGCGCGTCTTCTTGCCCTCGTTGTGCCAGGTGACGGCGAGGTTGGAGAGCGTGCGCTCGGACAGCTCCTTCGCCTCCGCGAGCGCCTTCTTGTCCTTGTCGTCCTTGATGACGCCGGAGGACTCGACGTCCTTCATGATCTTCACGAGCCGGCGCACCTGGGCCACGGTGCGCTCCTTGTTGCCCATGCGCAGGATGCAGTCGACGATCTTGCCCTGGAAGCCGGGGGCCTCCGGAGACAGCGGCTTCTCCTTGATCAGCGCGTTGAAGGTGATGGCCGCTTCGCGGTCCTTGCCGTCGCCGTAGTACAGGTTGGCGAGCTGCTTCATCATCCCGAAGCGGTCTTCCGGATTGGTGGCGACCTTGCCGAAGTCCGCGCGGGCCTGCGTGACGTCACCCTCGCGGGCGAACGCGCGCACGTAGTCGTTGCGCGCTTCACGCACCAGCGAGCCCTTCGCCTTGGCCTTGCCGTCCTTCTCCACGGCGCCGGCGCCCGCCAGCTCACCGTAGAGGACCACGGTCTTGTACTTGTCCTTCGCGGACTCGTACTCGCCCATGTTGAAGTAGCACCAGCCCTGCTTGTAGAGGGCGAAGGCGTAGACCTGGTTCTCCGGGTACTCGGCGGCCTTCTTGTAGGCCGCGAGCGCCTTCTCCAGCTCCGGGCGCTTGCCCTTGGAGTTGTTGAAGTAGTACTCGCCGAACGCGAAGTACGCGTCCGGGATGTACTTGGACTGCGGGTACTTCTCCACCAGGCGCTTGAACGCGACGAGCGCCTTCTTGTCCTGGCCGTCCTCCATCAGGTACTGGCCGAGGAAGAAGAGCACTTCGTCCGTGCGCTCGAACTTCGGGTACTCCTGGACGATCTTCGTGTACTGCTCGACGGCGTACTTGCCGTTCTCCTTCACCTTCGCCATCAGCTCCGCCTTCTCCGCCTTGGCCTTCTGCTGGCCCGCGGCGTCGTTGCGGTTCATGGCGACGATGAGCTCGTCGTCCTTCCGGTTGGCTTCGAAGAAGAAGAACTTCGACTCCTCCCAGTAGAGCTCGCCCAGGCGGAACAACAGGCTGGGGGCCTCCTTCTGATCAGGAGACAGCGAGATGATCTTCTTCAGCGATTCGATCTGCTCGCGGCGCTTGGAGGCGACCTGCACCTCCACGCCCAGGCGGAACTGATCATATTGAAGCGCGGGAGCGGCCTGCTGGGCTTCCTTCGGGCGCGTGATGTCGCCAGCGAGGGACTTGTCCACGGTGGTCGTGGACTTCTTGCCCAGGTCAGCGTCGCGCAGTGCTTTCTTCTCCTGGGCCGAAGCCATGGAAGTCAGGAGAACGAGGCAAACGAGTAACGAGCGGCGCATGGTCTTCCTAGGAGCGGGGAACCGGCGTCCCTGGATGCCTGCTTGCTTGGCAAGTGTCCGGGAATCTTCGGGAATTTCCATGAGGGGACCCGTACTATGCGCGGTTTCCGCAAGGCGGGTCAACTTGGACGGACGGACGTCCGGTCCGTTGGATAGCAGGCGGGAAAACTTCAATTCCGCTGTGCCGCGAGCGCGCTCCAGACAGCGACAGGAAGGTTGCACCGGGCGCCCCAACGGGTATGGGAAGCTGGCGGCTGTTCGCCTGGTCGCACTGCCTGGAGTGGTTGTCGGATCATGAGCCTTCTGCCGGAGAGCGCCAGCTTCGAAGAACTGGTGCAGGACTACTTCCTCGCGGTGCGTGGCGCGGGCCTGATGTTGTCCGCGCTGGACACCGAGCTCGTCACCGCGTGGGCGCAGGAAGGCGTGCCCTTCGAGGTCGTGGCGCGGGGCATCTCCCGCTCGGCGGAGAAGGCGCTGTGGGACGCGCGGCCCGGTGAGCCGGTGCTGCGCTCGCTGCGCGCGTGCCGGCGTCAGGTGGAGACGGAGATCCGCAAGTACCGCGACCTGTCCGCGGGCCAGGGCGAGGAGGCGCGCCCCGCCTCTTCGAAGAAGCGCCCTGCCCGCTCGTGGGAAGAGGTCCGGCACGCGCGGCTGTGCGCGGCGCTGCGGGCCCTGACGGAGCGTGAAGCCACACTCGCGCCGCGCGTGCACCGGCTGCTGGACACGGTGCTCGCGTGCGTGCCGCGCGAGCCCGCGGCGATGGATCAACAGGAGGCGTGGGCGCTGATGGCGTTGTTGCGCGCCCTTCCCTTCGCGGAGCGACGCACGGTGTGGCGCGATGCGCGCACCGGTGAACAGCAGTTGATGACGGCCCGCGCGCGGCGTGTCGCCCGGCGCTTCCGGCTGCAGGCGGCCGTCAGACGGCGGCTGGACATGAAGGAAACCTGAGAGGTTTTCCTTCCGCCTCACGCCTGAACGGCCGGTCAGTGGGCTGACGGCCGTGGGTGACGGTGTTATGGGCTGGGCACGATGGCTGCCAAGGCGAACGGCGAAGCGTGTGGGCTGTGCGGCGGGCGGACGTACCTCATCGAGCGGCGCGGAGAGCTTGCGTCGGCGCGGGTGTGTACGTGCTCGGCGGACTGCCCGGTGTGCGGTGGGCGCGGGCACATCCTGGTGCAGAAGGAAGGCACCTTCAGCGCGAAGATGGGCGCGCGGACGTATGACGTGCTGGAGCCGTGCGTGTGCACGCTGCGGCGCACGCGGGTGGCGCTCTACAACGACGTGCAGATGCCGGGCGTCATGGCGCACGCGTCGTTCGATAACTACCGCCCCTTCAACGAAGCGCAGGACCGGGGCCGCGGCGTGGCCATGCACTTCGCCCACCAGTACGTGAAGGGCGCGACCAACAAGGGCTTCGTGCTGAGCGGGCCGGTGGGCACGGGCAAGACGCACCTGCTCGCGGCGACGCTCGGGCACCTGGTGCTGGAGATGGGCGTGAAGTCCCGCTACGTCGAAATCTCCCTCCTCTACGCGACCATCCGGCGCGGCTTCCAGGACGGCAAGAGCGGCGGGGAGATCATCGGGCCCTTGTCGGAGGTGGAGGTGCTCGCCATCGACGAGCTGGGCAAGGGGCGCGGCAGCCCCTTCGAGATGGAGACGCTCGATGAGCTCATCGCCCGGCGCTACAACGCGGGGCGCACGACGCTCTTCGCGACGAACTACTCGCTGGAGCCGGAGCGCAAGGGCGCCCGGAGCAGCGCGCCCTCGGGCTACCGCACCACGGACGACGCCCGCTCCGCCATGAAGGACGCGGAGCTGCTGCGCGAGCGCGTGGGCGAGCGCATCTACAGCCGGCTCTGCGAGATGTGCACCTTCGTGGAGCTGCCGCGCGACACCCCGGACCGGCGGCGCACGCGGCAGGAGATGGACGCGCCGCCGCCGCTGGGCGGCATGCGCAACCCGGGCCGCTGATCAGCGCTTGATGGCGCGCACCAGCGAGTTGCCTGCGTCCGCGACGTAGAGCGTGCCGTCCGGCCCCACCGCGAGCCCGGCGGGCAGCACCAGTTGCGCGTCCCGGCCCGGGCCGTCCTCCGCGCCATAGCGGCCGCTGCCCGCGAGCGTGGTCAGCTTCAGCGGCTCGCCGGACGCGTCGAAGACGAGCCGGCGCACGCGGTAGTTGCCCGGGTCGGAGATGGCGAGCGAGCCGTCCGGCAGCAGCGCCAGGCCCAGGTACGGCAGCATCTGGCCCTCCTTCGGGTCGCCGTCGCGGTAGCCGGGCGTGGAGCCCGCCATCACGGTGGTGACGCCGTCGCGCACGCGCACCACGCGCGCCATGCCGCTCTCCACGACGTAGACGGTGCCATCCGCCGCCTGCACCACTGCGGAGGGGCGGTAGAGCCAGTCCCCCTGGAGCGTCGTCACCGGGTTGCCGGGCGTCACCATGTCGATGCGGCGGATGACGCTGTTGTTCAGGTCCGCCACGAGCAGCGCGGTGCCATCCGGCGTGAAGGACAGGCCCGCCGGCTGGTTGAAGGCCGCGGCCAGCGCGGGGCCGTCCTGGTAGCCCCACGAGGTGCCCGCGAAGACCTCCGACTTGCCGTCCGGGGTGATGCGGCGGATGAGCGCGTTCTCGGTGTCGGACACGTAGAGGTTGCCCAGCGCGTCCGCGGCGATGCCCATGGGGCCCACGAGGTTGGTGAGCACCGTGCGGACCTTCCCGTCCGGGGACACGCGCTTCACGCTGTTGCCCAGCGAGTCCACCACCGCCCAGCCGCCGTCCGGCAGCACGGCGACCGCGAGCGGCGCGCCCAGCTCGTCCGCCGCCACCTTGGCGTCCGAGCGGCAGCGCTTGCCGGGCTGTCCTGCCACCGTCGTCACGGACTCCGCGAACGGTCCCACCGGCGACGAAGCGGCCGGAGGCTGGAACTTCACGAGGTCACCCGGCAGCTTCCGGCCCAGCGCCTTGTAGAGCACGTTGGCCACCATGCGGCCCACGCGCGGATCCGCCACGCGGTCCCCCACCCCGGCCAGCTTCTGCACGAAGTCGATGCCGCCCGAGGAGAAGACGTACGCGTCCCCCTGCTTGCGCACGACCATGTGCGCGAAGCCGAAGCCGCCCTGGAGCGACAGCGAGGGGGACTCCGCGAGCACGTCGATGTTGGCGGGCTGCTTGCCGTTGGACACCAGCTGATCCACCTCGTAGCCGTTGGCCATCCACAGCGTGTCACCGGCCTTCAGGCCCGTGCCGTTGAAGACCCAGTGGTCCGGGTTCGTGATGACCGTCGGGAAGGGCCACTGGTGCCAGCGCGAGGCGAACTGCACGCCCAGGAGCGCGTTCTCCGGGCGGGGCGCGGGCAGGTCGCGGAACTTCGCCGTCTTGCGCTGATCCTTGTACGGGTCCTGCGGTGCACCCTTGTAACAGGTGACCACGCGGCGCGGCCGGCCGTCCGCCGAGGGCTCGAAGCGCACCTGCCAGTAGGCGTTGTTCGCGCCCAGGTTGATGATGGAACGCCCTTCCGACAGGGCGCGGTCCGCGTGGTCGCGCTGCTTCGAGGACCAGTACTCGTCGTGGCCGGACATGAAGAAGACCTTGGCGCCACGCAGGAAGTCGTAGCTTTCGTCCATGTCCTCGTCGGTGAAGTAGCCCACGTCCAGGTCCTGCGACTCCAGCCACGTCACCAGGCTCAAGTCGTCCGTCATCAGGTGCCCGGAGCCCTGGCCCCGGTAGAAGGGCCGGTCGTAGGAGGACTGGAAGGCGCGTGCGACGCCCTGCGCCTTCATCACGCCCTTCTGATCATCGTAGAGGCTGGTGCCGCCCCAGGTGTTGTAGGCCGCCCAGTTCGAGGTGGGGATGAGCACCGCGACCTCCGAGCGCGGGTTCTCGTCACGCACGTAGAACGGCACGTAGCGCGAAGGCCGGTCGTCGCGCACGAGCTTCACCACGTACACGCCGCGCACCCAGTCCTCGCCGATGGGGATCTCCAGCGTGGGCGACCAGTTACAGGCGATGATCCCCGTCGTCGGATCCGCCGGACAGTCCGCCTGCCGCGTGCCCTGCACCGGACCGCCCCGAGCGACCTCGCGGGCACCGGCGCCGCCGTAGTAGCCCAGGCGGTAGACGTACCAGCTGAACTTGCGTGCTTCGGACAGGGACACCGCCACGCGCAGCGACTCGCCCTGCTTCAGGGTGGCCTTGAGGGCGTAGCCTTCAATCTCCCGGCTGTTGGCGTTCTTGTCGATGCGCCAGGCCGTGGTGCCCTTCTTCTGGTTCTCCTTGTAGACGGCGTCCGGGTCTCGCGCGGGCAGCGCGCTGCCGCCGTCGGGCAGCGTGCCCGCGTCCGGCTCCTCTTCCGGAGTGCCCGCGTCGTACTCGGGGACGATGATGCCGCCGTCCGGGCCGGCGACGCCCGCGTCGTCGTTGTTCAGGGGCGGATCATCATGGCGGTCGCCAGGAGGCGGCGTGCCAGGGGCCGGACCGGAGTCCTTGCAGCCCGAGGCCCCCGTCACCAGGAGCGCCAGCACCACCCCCAGTCCCAGCCAGCGACGCCCCTGTCCCATGCCCAACCCTCCAAGGTGTTCAGGGGCGGAGGGTAGGCATCGACTCTGTAGAGGGAAGCGCCCTGCCCCGCTTGGGAACGGAAGTTCGACAAACGGAGACCGCTCCGCCCCAGGGGCAGCCCGCAAGTGTTCGGATCAACGAAGGTTGTGCGCTCGAAGGGCGTGTCAGCTACCGAGCAGTTCGCGATGCAGACGGGCAGTGAGGGTCTTGAGGTGGGCCTTGTCCACCAGGAGGGTCACCTGCAGCGGCGAGGTGCTCACGGCATGCACCCGGGCGGACAGGGCTTCGGCCGCGGACAACGCCTTGCGCAGCGGCACCCAGTCCGCGTTGAGGCCCACGCCCACGCAGGTGACGGTGCCCCAGCCGGCCTGCCACTCCACCCCCGCGCCGAAGCGCGTGGCCAGCTCGCGCTGGAGCGCTTCCGGACCGTGGATGTCCGCGAGCGGCACCGCCAGGTACGTGCGCCCCGGCGCGCCCGGCAGCCCGTCATGGGCGAGCGTACGGCCCCGCACGGCGCGGGCGTCCAGGAACTCCAGCAGCTCCTGGAGGGGCACGCTGGCCTGGGTGACGAGCACGGCCATCTCCGCGTCCGCCGTCACGCCCTTCACGCGGCTGTCGGTGGGCACGGCGAGCTCCTGCACGCTGGTGCCGGTGCCCTGGCCGTGCGCGGTGCGCGCGAGGATGGTGATGCCGCGCGCCTTGGCCCACTCCACCGCCTGGGCGTTGAGCACCTTGGCGCCGGCGCTCGCCAGCTCCTGCATCTCGTCGTAGCTCAGGGACTCCAGCTTGCGCGCGTCCGGCACCACGCGCGGATCCGCGCTGAAGACGCCGTCCACGTCGGAGTAGATTTCACACGCTTCGGCATCCAGCGCCGCAGCCAGCGCGACGGCCGTGGTGTCCGAGCCGCCGCGCCCCAGCGTGGTGACTTCCTTCTTGTAGGAGACGCCCTGGTAGCCCGCGACGATGACGACCTTGCCGTGCGCCAGCTCGTCCTGGATGCGGTAGGGGCGCACCTCCACGATGCGCGCCTGGGCGTGCGCGTCGTTGGTGATGATGCCGCTCTGGCTGCCGGTGAAGCTGATGGCCGGCACGCCCTGCTCCTGGAGCGCCATGGACAAGAGCGCCATGGAGATGCGCTCGCCGCAGGTGAGGAGCATGTCCAGCTCACGCCGGGGCGGATCCTGGGACACGCTCTTGGCCAGCGACAGCAGGTCATCCGTGGTGTCGCCCATGGCGCTCACGACGACGACGACCTGATAGCCCGCGTCCCGCTTCTCTTTCACGCGGCGCGCGACCTTGCCGAGCTTCTCCGCGTCAGCGACCGATGAGCCGCCGTACTTCTGCACCACGATTGGCATCCACGCCTCGCTTCCGGGGCAGTGTAGAGTTCGCCCCCGCGCATGCCAATCACCGAGAAGCCCATCATCGAGGTGCGCAACCTCACCCGGCGCTATCGCGATCGCGTGGCCATCGAGGACCTGTCCTTCACGGTGGGTGAGGGAGAGCTGCTGGGCTTCCTGGGCCCCAACGGCGCGGGCAAGTCCACGACGATGAAGGTGCTCACCGGCTTCCTCCCGCCGTCCGAGGGCAGCGTGAAGGTGGCGGGCTTCGACGTGTCCACGCACCCGATGGAGGTCAAACGGCGCATCGGCTACCTGCCGGAGACGCCGCCGCTGTACCCGGAGCTGACGGTGCACGGCTACCTGGCGTTCGTCGCCGCGCTCAAGCAGGTGCCCGGCCGCGCGGTGAAGGCGGAGGTGGCGCGGGTCGCGGGGCTCACGGGCGTGGACGACGTGATGGGCCGCGTGCTCCAGAACCTGTCCAAGGGCTACCAGCAGCGCGTGGGCATCGCGCAGGCGCTCATCGGTTCGCCGCCGGTGCTCATCCTGGACGAGCCCACGGAAGGCCTGGATCCCGCGCAGCGCGCGGACCTGCGCGCGTTGATCCGCGGCCTCGCGGGCCGGCACACGGTGCTGCTCTCCACGCACATCCTCCCGGAGGTCACGGTGACGTGCCAGAAGGTGCTCATCCTCCACCAGGGCCGCGTGGTGGCCCATGACGCCATCGACCAGCTGGCGAAGTCCCATGGCCAGGCCGAGCACGCGTCGCTGGAAGAAGTCTTCATCAAGCTGACCGCCGCCTGAACAGGAACCCCCAGCGCATGCGCACCGCCCTGGCCATCGCCCGCAAGGAGCTGGCCGTCGCCTTCACCACCCCGTGGGCCTACGCCGCCATCACCGCGATGGCGGCGCTCTCGTCGTTCTTCTTCGTCAGCCTGCTGGAGCAGTTCCAGCAGGTGCAGTCCCTGGCGCGGGAGCACGGCTGGAGCCGGCTGCCTCCGGACTCCGTCGTCTACCGCAACCTCACCGACGGCGTGGTGGTGCAGCTGTGGGGCGTGGTGCTGATCATCACGCTCTTCGTCGCGCCCTTCCTGTCCATGCGGCTGTTCGCGGAGGAGAAGCGGCAGAAGACGTTCGCGCTGCTGCTCACGACGCCGGTGCGTCCGGTGGACATCGTGCTGGGCAAGTACCTGGGCGGGCTGGGGCTCATCTTCGTCACGCTGGGGCTGACGCTGGTGTTCCCGGTGGTGCTGTCGGTGGTGGGCTCGGGGCCGTCCGGCTCCGCGCTGGAGTGGCCCACGGTGCTGCTGGGCTACGGCGCGGTGCTGCTGTGGGGCGCGACCTGCATGGCGGTGGGGCTGTTCATCTCCGCGCTCACGGAGAGCCAGGTGCTGGCGGCGTTCCTCACCTTCACCGTGCTGCTGCCGTGGATGCTCCTGCGCGGCGTGGCCCAGTCCACCGCGGAGCCGCTGCGCTCGTTCCTGTCCTACCTGTCCTTCGACACCCAGTTGCAGGGGATGATCCAGGGCGTCCTGGAGGCGCAGGCGCTGGTGTTCTTCGCGTCCGTCATCCTGTTCTCGCTGCTGCTCACCCACCGCGCGGTGGAAGCGCAGCGCTACGCGTGACCATGAGAGCGACCCACGTCACCCGGGTGCTGGGGGCCTTCGGCCTGCTGCTCCTCCTCTCCAGCCCCTTCACGCTGTTCCTCACCTCCGGCAGCGTGGCGCTCGCGGGAGGCAAGGCGGTGCTGGGCGCGGCGATGCTCGCGGCCTATGTCGTCACGCACCGGAGGGAGCTGGGACGCGAGGGAACGCGCCGCACGGGCAGGTTCCTCGCGTCCTCCGTGCTCACCACGCTGGGGGTGCTGGGCGCGCTGGTGGCGCTCAACGTCCTCGCGTTCCGCAAGAACCAGCGGTGGGACCTGACACGGGAGCGCATCTTCTCACTCGCGCCGCAGACGGTGCAGACACTGGCGGGGCTGAAGGAGAAGGCCCATGTACTGGCACTCGTTCCGCCCACGCACGCGTCCTATGGCGAGCTGGAAGAGCTGTTCCGGCGCTACCACGAGGCCGCGCCGGAGGTGTTCGACTACGCCTTCGTGGATCCGCGCCGCGAGCCGTCGCTGACCGCGAAGTACCAGCTCAAGGAAGGCCAGACGCTGGTCGTCGTCTCGCGCGGCGAGGGCGATGCCGCGCCCCACACCACCCTGCCCCTCCCCGCGGAGCAGGAGCTGACGAACGCGCTGATCCAGTTGAGCGCGACGGGCGCGCAGAAGGTCTACTTCCTCGAAGGGCACGGCGAGTGGCCGCTGGAGCCACCTCCCGGTGGTGACGGGCTGACCGAGCTCCGCCGCCAGCTGCAGCGCGAGGGCTACCGCCCCGAACCGCTCAACCTCCTGGGCCGCGAGGAGGTGCCTCGCGACGCGGGGCTGGTGATCATCGCCGGGGCGAAGCAGGACTACTCGGCGCCGGAGGTGGCGGCGCTGCGCACCTATCTGGGTGAAGGGGGCCGGCTGCTGTACTTCACCGACGCGAACACCGATGACGGGCTGGGCCTGTTCCTCGCGGACTACGGCGTGCAGGTGGACGAAGGCGTGGCGGCGGATCCGAAGTTCAACTCGGGCAACCCGTTCGTCCTCGTGTCGAACTTCTACGGCAAGCACGCCATCACGCGCCCGTTGCAGGAGCGCGGGTTCAACGTGCAGCTGCCCACGGCGCGCAGCTTCACGCTGATCCGCGAGGGCTTCCTGCTGCCGGGCGTGACGGTGGAGCCTGTGCTGTTCAGCTCTCCGTATGCGTGGGTGGAGTCGCGCCCGCTGGAGGACACCACCCCGTCCAGCGGCGAGAAGATGGGACAGCTCACGCTCGTGGCCTCCGCGTCCCGGGACACACGCGCGGCGGAGCACAAGCGCTTCGACGAGGCACGGCTGGTGGCGGTGGGCGAGTCGGAGCTGCTGCTGGATCCGAACTGGCGCTACGAGGCCAACCGCAACCTGGTGATGAACGCCCTGGGCTGGGCATCCCTTCAGGTGGAGAAGATCACCCTGCGTCCCCCCGACCGGGAGACGTCCACCCTGGAGCTGAGCGAGGACCAGATGCGGACCCTGCGCTTCGTGTCCACCGACCTCTTCCCGCTGTCGCTGCTGGGCGTGGGGCTCGCGGTCTGGCTGTCTCGGAGGAACCGGTGAGGACTTCCACCTGCGTGTTGCTGGGCGTGTTGACGGTGGGATGCTCGCGCGACGCGGAGAAGCCACCACCGCCACCGAAGATCTTCGCGACGGAGCCCGCGGAGGCGCGACGTGGTGCGGCCCCTGATGCCGCGCCCGTCTTCACGCACCTGACGGTGAAGGCTCGCGGTGCCACCACGGAGCTGGAGCGGACGCCGGAGGGCTGGCGGCTTGTCTCGCCCGTGGAGGCGAAGGCGGATCCGTACGCGGTAGAGGCCCTGGTGCAGCAGCTCACCTCGGCGAAGTTCAAGGCCACCGTGAACGCTTCGCCGTCGGACGCGGACCTGAAGAAGTACGGCCTCGCGTCCCCGCAGTTCACCGTGACCGCGAAGGCCTACCTGCCGGACGCGAATGGCGAGGGTGCGGAGGATCCGTCCCGCCAGCGCACGGTGACGCTGGCCGGTGGCGACGAGAACCCCTTCGACGGCTCCGTCTACGTGCGCCGCGAAGGCGATGCGACCGTGTACGCGGCGGATGGCGCCGTGCGGTACTCACTGGACAAGGGCCCCTTCGAGCTGCGCGCCAAGGAGTTCCTGGGGCCGCTGGACCTCGCGACGCTCCAGTCCATCGAGGTCACAGCGAAGGACCACGCGTACGTGCTGACGCGTGAGGGGGACGGCAAGTCGTGGCGGATGGAGAAGCCGGAGCAGACCCGCGCGAACGCTGGCCGGCTGGCGGACCTGCTCAAGGAGCTCGCGGGACAGCAGGCCCTGTCCTTCCCCCAGGATACCGCCGCCACCCGGAAGGCCCTGGGCCTGGACACGCCCGTCGTGGACGCGCGCTTCGTCCCCGCTTCCGGTGAGCCCATCCGCGTGCGGCTGGCGCAGGTGACTCGCGATGGCGCGCCCGTCATCCATGCGCTTCGTGAACAAGGCGGCCGTGCCACGCTGGCGGAGGTGGATGCCCGCGCGTTGAAGACGCTGGACGTGGGCGTGCAGGAGCTGAAGGACCGGCGCGTGCTGTCGTTCCCGCGCGACGCCGTGCGGCGCCTGGAGTTCCATCCCGGCGGCAAGGCCGCCCCCGTGGCGGTGACGCGCGGCGAGGGGAACGGCGAGGCGTGGCAGGTGGAGGGCCCCGACGGTGGACGCGCCCTGCACTTCCGCGTGGTGAAGCTCCTGGGCCGGCTGGAGGCGCTGAAGGCCGCCGCGTTCGGTGAGGCGAAGGTGAAGCGGTGGGAGCGCTACGGCATCAGCGACGCGTCCCGGGGCGTCGTGCTTCGCGACGCGGACGGACGTGAGCTGGCGCGGCTGTGGCTGGGCGACGCCGTTCCGGACACGGAGGACCGGCTCTACGCGCGGGGCTCCGGGCCGGACCTGGTGGAGGTGTCCATGGGCGCGGTGGCGGACCTGCCCACTCGCGCCGCGGACCTGATGGAGGCGCCGGACGGCGGGGCTCCGGCGCCCTGAGGCGCGCTACACCTCGAGCAGGGCGAAGCGCTGCTCGGGTGTGAACTTGGTGAGCAGCGGCATCGCGACGTTGAACACCGGGATACCGCTCTTCGTCTTGCCCTCGCGCGCGCCGTGGTGCGCGTGGCCGTGGAAGACGTACTCGGCGCCGTAGTGATCAATGGGCATCGACAGGCGGCTCGTCCCCAGGAAGGGGCGGATCTCGATGTTCTCCCCCTCCAGCGTCTCCGGGATGGGGGCGTAGTGCATGATCACGACCTTCTTGGGCGTGTCCAGGTGGCTGAGCGCCGCCTCCAGCTTGAGCGACTCCGTGACGGCCTCCTGCACGAAGGACTTCGTCTGGCCCTCGCCGAACGCCTGCAACGTCGCGTTGCCGAAGCCGCCGCCGAAGCCCTTCACCCCCGCGACGCCGAGCGTCTTCTCGAAGATGAAGTGGTCCCCGTCGAGGATGTGCACCCCGACCTTGGAGAGCTCCGAGCAGATGTCCTTCACCTGCCCGTGCTCGTAGTCGTGGTTGCCCAGCACCGCGGCGCACGGGACGCGCAAGGCGGAGAGCTCCTCCGCCAGCACCTTGCCCTCCTCCGCCATCCCGCGGTCCGTCAGGTCACCGCACAGCAGCAGGAGGTCCGCCTGGGCGTTCACCTGCTTGATGAGCTGACGGAACCGGCCGTGCTGATCATCCCGGCAGTGCAGGTCACCGACCGCTGCCAGCCGAATCTTCGAGCTCGGATCTCGCGCCACGGGTCGTCCCCCCCTCGGGTCTGTCCTGTTCGTCCCACGCCCTGCCGTCCCCAAAGCCCCAGTGGTGGATGTCCACGTGGTAGTTCACCTTGGACACGAGGTTGCCCCGGCACAGCTTTTCGTCCCAACTGCCGTCGCGCACGGTCTGGAGCGTGCGGCTCATCAGCTCCGTCATCACGTAGTTGGGCACGATGTCGCGCTCACTGGGGTACGCGAAGCGGAACATCATCAGGTGGCTGAGCAGCACCTCCCAGTAGCGGTCGAAGCGCCGGAGGATGCGGTCCCAGTCCATCTCCCGCCCCGCCTTGAGGATGAGGTGGTTGATGTCCGCGCCGTCATAGCGCTCGCGCTCGGTGACGAAGGCCTTGGACCAGATCATCTCCTCGGCCGGCGCGATGAGGCACTCGTAGCCGAAGATGGTGGCCTTCTTGGCGTTGGTGAACCACTCGTCGTCCACCGTCGCCACGCCGTTGCCGGAGGAGAAGATGAAGTCGACGAAGTAGTCGCCCTTGTAGGCCTTGTAGAGCCAGACCTCGTCCGGGCGTTCCGTGCGCCAGCCATCCTTCTCCAGCACCTCCAGGGCGCGGATGGCGTCCGGCTTGCGCGGGAACAGGTCCAGGTCCTTGGTGTCGCGGTAGATGCCGGTATAGGTGGCGTAGGCATACGCCCCGCCCACCACGAACGGCACCCCGGCCTCATGAAGCAGACCGACGGCTCTGGCGCGGGCGTTGATCTCGTCCGGCTCACGCTCCCGCTCGGCCAGCGTGGCGTCCGTACCCATCTCCCCGGGATGGTTCGGGTGTCGTTTTTCCATGGGCGAAAGGTAGGGATGGCCCATTTCAACCGTCGGGCAAGCGGGCGCGAGCGCCCGGAGAGCAGGCAGCCAACCTCCAAAGGGCTGGTTTCGTTGGGGTTTTGAACCGCCAGCGAGCCCTTTTTCTGTTTTTCGCCCGGCCGGTGTCCATGGGAGCGAATCCCTGCCGCACGGCCCGCATGACGGGCCCTGAAAGGACATCCGACCATGCTGCGCAAGAGCCTGCTGTGTGCCTCCCTCCTGTTCGCCGGTTGCAGTGACCCCCAGGGCAACGACGCGGACACGTTCCGCGACGGCCTGCCCTCCAAGGAGATGACGCAGGTGAAGGCCCCGAAGCAGGACGGCCAGGGCCTGACGGCGGCAGGCCCCACCGCGCAGTACGGCCAGGGGCAGAAGGCCGAGTACTACCAGGCCACGGTGAACGCCACGGTGGCGGTGAACGGCGGCACGCTGTGGGTGCTCAACCTCATCGAGCGGATCACCAAGTACCCGCCGACGACGCTGGAGGAGAACAAGGCGGTGTGGGGCCCGAGCACGGAGGCGCTGAGCCCCACGTCGTGGCGGCTGACGGTGACGAAGTCCGGGGAGGCGTCGTTCTCCTGGGTGCTGGAGGGCAAGGCGAAGACGGAGGAGGACAGCGCCTTCCGCGCGGTCCTGTCCGGCTCGCAGCAGGTGGCGGTGGACGCGGACGGCGAGCGCGTGAAGGGCTATGGCTCCGGCGAGCTGTTCATCGACTGGGACGCGGCGCACACGCTGCCGGACGCGGACGACAACGTGGGCACGGTGGAGATCCGCTACGCGCGCCCGAGCGCCGGCGCGGAGGCCACGGTGGACGCGGACTTCCACCAGGTGCGTGACGACAAGGACGCCAACAAGCGCGTGGACGGGACCTACCACTACAAGGCGTCCGCGACGGCGGGCGGCGAGTTCGAGTTCGCGACGGACGAGGACATCGACAAGGACAACCCGCTGCGCGCGAAGCTGGAGCGGCTGTCCATCAAGAGCCGCTGGACGGCGACGGGGGCGGGCCGCTCGGACATCCGGGTGACGGGGGGCGACCTGGTGGGAGAGGCCACGCTGAACGAGTGCTGGGACACCAACTTCCTCAGCACCTACTTCCGCGTCAGCCTGGACCCGCGCGTGGGCTACGGCGAGGCGGAGGCCGCCTGCGGCGGGTTCACGGCGGCGGTGTACTCGTCGCTGTGAGCCGGGTCGCGGTAGGATTGCGCCTCGCGTGACCGGACCGACCCCGCTGGCCCTGAAGGTGGTGCCTTCCCGTTCCAACGAGGACCGGCGGGCCGTCCTGCGCGAGCTGTACGTGAAGTACGGCGGCAGCGTGCGTGAGCGCTGCCGCTACCTGCTGAAGGACGCGAGCCGGGCGGAGGACGCGATGCACGACGTCTTCGCCCGGGTGCTCGTGCACGGGGACTCGTTCCGGGCGGAGGCGTCCCCGCTCACGTGGTTGATGAAGATCGCCACGCACCACTGCCTCAACCAACTGCGCTCGGAAGGGGCGGCGTGGCGCAAGTGGTTCGCGCGGGACGAGGCGGCCCGCCCGGAAGGCCATGGCGGGGCGGAGACGATGGAGACGCGCGACCTGGTGCGCAAGCTGCTGGCCCGGGTGGACGCGGAGACGCAGGCGGCGGCCATCCACTACCACGTGGACGGGATGACCCTGGAAGAGGTGGCCGCGGTGCTGGGGCGTTCGGTGCCCACGGTGAGGAAGCGGCTGGAGCAATTCGCGGAGCTGGGTGGAGAGGAGCTGAGCGTCCGATGAGCGCGCACGAGTCGAGCTGGACATTGCGCCGCCTGCACGCCGGCGAGCTGCCCGCCCCGGAGGCCACCCGCGCCCGGGAGCATGCGGAGGCGTGCGAGGCGTGTGGCGCGACGCTCCGGTCGTTCGTGGAAGCGCAGGCCGCCTTCGAGGCGGAGGTGCCCTTCGAGCGCTTCGAGGCTGGCGTGGAGCGGGCCCGCGCGAGGCAGGTGAAGGCCGCCGCGGAACCGGAGACGCGGACGCGGTGGGTCCGGCCGCTGATGGCGGTGGCGGCGTCCGTGGTGCTGCTGGTGCTGGTGCGGCCGCTGCTGGAGAACCAGGGAACGACGGATCCGGTCCGGCCTTCCGTGACGGGTAATCGCCTCAAGGGCGGCGCGGCCGCGGAGTTGCGAATCGGTGGGGGTGCGGATCCGCAGCGGGTGGCGAGCCCGGAGGCACCGGAAGCGCTTCAGCCCGGTGAGCGCGTGCGGCTGGGTTACACGGCGGACGCGTACCGCTACGTGGCCGCGCTGTCGGTGGATGCCCAGGGAGAGGTGACGCCGCTGTATCCGGAGGCCGGAGACAGCCTCGCGGTGGAGCCGGGCGTGGGAACGCACTGGCTGCCGGAGAGCGTGGAGTTCACCGGCGCGGGAGCGGAGCGCGTGGTGCTGGTGCTGACGGACGCACCCGTGTCGATGGACGCGCTGAGCGACGCGGCCCGGAGGGCTTTCGATGCCGCGGGGCGTGACGTGACGCGAATGGCGCCGCTGGACGTGGCGGGCGCGCAGACGCAGTGGATCCTCCTGAAGCCATGAGCGACGGCCCCGTGACACTGCGAGCGCGGCTTGCTCCCTTGGCTGCCTGGGCGCGGGACGCGTTCCTGCGGCTCCTCGCTTCGCGAGCGTCATGGAGTGTTTCGTCGACGCAGGCAGCAAGCACGCACGCGGCGGCATGGACCAGGGCGATGCTGGTGTCATGGCGCGTTCCGTCGACGCAGACAGCAGGAGCCCGCGCGACGGCAGAAAGCAGGCCCGCATGGGCTGCGGCGATGCCTGCGTCATCGAGCGCCTCCGCGACTACGGCATCAGACGCCCGCGCGATGGCAGGACTCAGGCATGCATGGGCCAAGGCGATGCGGGCGTCGATTCCCGCGCTACTTCTGGCATCCACCGCCGCGCGCGCGGACACGCTGCACCGCTTCGCGCTCATCGCGGGCAATGACACGGGTGGCGCGGACACGCGACCCTTGAGCTACGCGCGCGATGATGCGCGCAAGATGCACGACCTGCTCACGCGGCTGGGCGGCGTGGCTCCGGCCGACGCGAAGCTCCTCCTGGATGACGACGCAAAGGACTTCCTCGTCGCACTGTCGGACCTGGAGCAGCGGGCCCGCGCGGCCCAGGCTCGCGGTGAGCGGACCGCGCTGTTCGTCTACTACTCCGGCCACGCGAAGGACGGCGCGCTGCGGCTGGGCACCTCGCAGCTCGGCTTCGACGCGCTCAAGCGCCGGCTGGCCGACGCGCCCGTGGACATCCGCATCGCCATCCTCGACTCCTGCCGCTCCGGCGCGCTCACCCGCAGCAAGGGCGCCCGCAAGGCCCCGGCCTTCGACGTGGAGTCCGGCGCGGCCCGCGATGCCCGGGGCGTCGTCATCCTCACCTCCAGCGCCGCGGACGAGGACTCGCAGGAATCGGACGCGCTGGGCGGCAGCTACTTCTCCCACCACCTGGCCAGCGGACTGCTCGGCGACGCGGACCGCAGCGGCGACGGACGCGTGACGCTCTTCGAGGCGTATTCGCACGCCTACGCCCGCACCGTCGCGGACACCGCCGACAGCAGCGCAGGCCCCCAGCACCCGACCTTCAGCTACGACCTGGCGGGCAACGGCGACCTGGTCCTCACCGACCTGCGCGCGGCCGCCGAAGGCCTCGTCGTCCCCGGCAACGCTCCCGCGGGCGCCTACTACTTCGTGGACCCCAGCGGCAGCGTGGTGGCGGAGCTGGACAAGGCCGCGGACACCGAGCGCCGCGTGGCCCTGGCCCCCGGCACCTACCGCGTGAAGCGCCGCCTCAGCGACCGGCTGCGCATCGGCGAGGTGGAGGTCGCTCGCGGACGCACGACCATCCTGCAGGAGCCGCGCTTCAAGGACGCGCCCTTCTCCGACGACCCGGTGAAGGGCGCCGTGCTGGACAAGGGCGCCTTCTGGACCTTCGGGCTCACCGGCGGCTTCCAGTCCTTCTTCGACCCCCAGACGCGCCAGTCCCTCTTCCTCTCCGTGCCCCTGTTCGGCGCGGAGGCGGAGCTGCACGACTACTTCCGCCGCGACTGGGTCTGGGGCTTCGACGCGGCGGTGGGCGGCACGAACGGAGTGCTCTCCCTGCCCACGCTGGCGGGGCCGGCGTACCGCTACTCCGTGGTGAACGTGGGCACCAGCCTCACCGCCGGGTGGCCCATGGGCCGCGTCTCCCCGTTCGTGGGCGTGCGCGTCGCGTACCTCATCATGGGCCGCAAGTTCGACGACGGGGCGTTCGCGGATCAGCGCTTCGCCATGGTGTCGCCGGGCCTGGCGACCGGCGCGCGCTTCCAGCTCACGCGCCGCCTGAACCTCACCGCGCGCACCCGCCTGCAGTACCTCCAATACACCGTCGACGCGCAGCGCTCCCTGGGGTTCTGGGAGCTGGCCGCGCTCCTCACGTACGAGCCATGAGGGACCACGTGATGCGAAACCTAGCCCTGGCCCTTCCCTGCCTCCTCGCGGTCGCATGCGGCGGCGACTTCTCCAACGACGACCTGGAGTTCCAGAACGCCCTGCCCGAGCGCGAGGACCTGGCCGCGAAGCTGCCGGCCTCCGCCCGCTCTGGCCAGGACCTGGGCACGCGCACCCAGCGGCTGGGCGCGTCGCAGGTGCTGGGAGGCAGGTCGGAGCTCGCGCAACAGGCCTACACCGCGGGCACGCGGTTCAACACCAGCGTGGACCGCCTGCTCTCCCTGCTGGAGCGCTTCCGCAAGGCCGCGCCCACCACGCGCGAAACCGACCGCCGCATCTGGGGTCCCTTCCCCGCCGACAACCACCCGGGCAACGAGGTGCGCTTCGTGATGGAGCGCCGGGGCGTCGACTTCGCCTATCTCCTCCAGTACCGGATCAAGGGCAGCGGCGACAGCGGGTGGTGGACCTACCTGCCCGGCACCTTCCTGGCGGACGGAGGCATCCGCAAGGGCGAGGGCACGCTCGCGCTGGACCTCAAGGAGGCCCGCGCCCACGGCTTCGAGACGGGCGACGCGACCGCGCTGGACCGGCTGGACATCGGCTACCAGACGAAGGCGCTGCCCACGCGCGTGGAGCTGCTCTTCACCGGCGCGGGAGCCACGCTGCCCCTCACGCGCTATGCGTCGCGTCAGACGCCGGAAGGGCTGGGCGAGATGGCGTTCCGGCTGCCCGGCGAGGACCTGATTCCCGGCGGGCTCCTGGAGACGCTGGACATCGTGGCGCGCTGGACGCCGGATGGCCGGGGCGTGCTGGTGCTCAACATCCTGGAGGGGGACGCGAAGGGCGCGCAGTACACGGAGTGCTGGGACGCGCGGACACGCATCACCTTCATGCAGCGCAACTGGGACTTCATCAACCCCACCGAGGGCGACCGGAGCAGCTGCCCGGACGTGTCGGCGCTGAACCCGTAGCCCCGAAGAGGCCGCCCGGGCTCAGGCCCGGACAGCAGCCGGGCGGACAGTCCCCGGCCTTCGGAAGGTGACGCGCGGGGTGGATTCTCTATGCTGGCGGCTGTCTTCCCGCGCCCCCATGCCCAACTCCTCGCTTCTCACCGTCTTGAAGAGCCGGCGTATCTGGCTCCTGATGGCCGTCGGCTTCGCGTCCGGCCTCCCCCTGTGGCTGACCGGCGTCACGCTGTCCGCGTGGATGAAGAACGAGGGGGTCAACCTCAAGACGATTGGCATCTTCAGCCTGGTGGCGCTGCCCTACACCTTCAAGGTGCTGTGGGCGCCGCTCATGGACCGCTACACCCTGCCCTTCCTGGGCCGGCGGCGCGGCTGGATGCTGCTCACGCAGGTGCTGCTGATGGGCGCCATCTCCGCCATGGGGCTGGTGAACCCGAAGGACGCGCCCCTGCACATGGCCTGCATGGCCGTGGTGGTGACGTTCCTGTCCGCCAGCCAGGACATCGTCGCGGACGCGTGGCGCACGGACATCCTCCCGGTGGAGGAGCGCGGGCTGGGCAACTCGATGTACGTCACCGGCTACCGGATGGGCATGCTCGTCGCGGGCGGGCTCGCGTTCATCCTGTCGGACCACCTGGGCTGGTCCCAGACGTACTACGTGATGGGCCTGCTCATGTCCGTGGGCGTGGTGGCGACGCTGCTGGCCCCGGAGCCGCAGAGCGTGCGGCCTCCGCGCAACCTGGCGGACGCGGTGGTGCGGCCCTTCGTGGACTACTTCCGCCGCAAGTACGCGCTGGGGGTGCTCGCGTTCCTGGTGCTCTACAAGCTGGGGGACGCCATCGCCGCCAGCATGGTGACGCCCTTCTACATCGAGCTGGGCTTCTCCAACACGGAGATTGGCGCGCTCAGCAAGACGCTGGGCATGGTGGCCACCATCGCGGGCGGCCTGTTGGGCGGCGTGATGATGGTGAAGCTCAGCATGCGCCGCGCGCTGTTCATCTTCGGCGCCGCGCAGGGCCTCACCAACCTGGCGTTCATGGCCCTGGCGCTGGTGGGCAAGAACGACCTGATGCTCGCGGGCACCATCGCCGTGGACAACGTCTGCACGGGCCTGGGCGTCACGGCGTTCGCGGCCTTCGTCATGTCGCTGTGCCACAAGAGCTTCAGCGCCACGCAGTACGCGCTCTTGTCCGCGCTGGGCACCATCGCCAACCGGCTCATCGGCTCCGTGTCCGGCTACCTGGCCACGTGGATGGGCTGGCCCACGTTCTTCGCCTTCACCGCCGCGGCGGCCATCCCCGCGCTGGTGCTGCTGATGTTCCTGCCGGAGTACGCCGCCCAACCCCAGGAGGACGAGCCCCCCGCGCCGGAGGCCGCGCCGCCCTCCTCCGCCGCCGCGTCCGTCGCCGTGGCGCGCTGACGACTTCACGACACGCGCTCCCGCCCGCTACTGGACGGAAGCGCGCCAGGCCGGGTGCGGCGCCGGACAGGGGATGTGGCTTTGACTCCCCATTGGAAAGCGCGCGCGGCTAGGGTGGCCCCGTCATGGCACACCCTTCCGCTGGCAAGCCCCTTTCGCGCGACCTGCTGATCAACCCCGACACGCTGCGCGCGCAGTACTACGACGACACGCCCGACGCGTCCGTGGCCGAGCAGCGCGTGGCCTTCGGCACCTCCGGTCACCGGGGGAGCGCCGCGCGCCGCAGCTTCAACGAGGCGCACATCCTCGCGGTGGCGCAGGCCCTGTGCGAGTACCGCAAGCAGCAGGGCTATGACGGCCCGCTCTTCCTGGGCATGGACACGCACGCCCTCTCCGAGCCCGCCCAGCGCTCCACGCTGGAGGTGCTGGCCGCGCACGGCGTGGAGGTCCGCTACTCGGACGGCGCCACGCCCACACCGGTCATCTCCCACGCCATCCTCACGTACAACCGGGGCCGCACGAGCGGGCTCGCGGACGGCATCGTCATCACCCCGTCCCACAACCCGCCGGAGGACGGCGGCATCAAGTACAATCCGCCCAACGGCGGCCCCGCCGACACGAACGTCACCGCGCTGGTGGAGAAGCGCGCCAACGAGCTGATGGCCTCCGGCAACAAGGCCGTCCAGCGCATCCCCTACGAGCGGGCGCGCGCGAGCGCCATGGTGAAGCCATACGACTTCATCACCCCGTACGTCGCGGACCTGACGAACGTGGTGGACCTGGACGTCATCCGGGGCGCGAAGCTGAAGCTGGGCGCGGATCCGCTGGGCGGCTCCAACCTGCACTACTGGGCGCCGCTCGCCCAGAAGTACGGCCTGGACCTCACGGTGGTGAACCCCACCCTGGACCCCACGTTCGGCTTCATGCCCGCGGACCACGACGGGAAGATCCGCATGGACTGCTCGTCGCCGTACGCGATGGCGAACCTGGTGAAGCTCAAGGACCAGTACGCGCTCGCGTTCGGCAACGACACGGACTCCGACCGCCACGGCATCGTCACCCGCAGCCAGGGGCTGATGAACCCGAACCACTACCTCGCCGTCTGCATCAGCTACCTCTTCCGCAACCGGCCGGGCTGGAAGGCGGACGCGGCGGTGGGCAAGACGCTGGTGAGCAGCAGCCTCATCGACCGCGTGGGCAAGGACCTGGGCCGCCGCGTGGTGGAGGTGCCGGTGGGCTTCAAGTGGTTCGTGGACGGGCTCCTGGACGGCTCGCTGGGCTTCGGCGGCGAGGAGAGCGCGGGCGCGTCCTTCCTGCGCAAGGACGGCACCGTGTGGACCACCGACAAGGACGGCATCATCCTGGACCTGCTCGCGGCGGAAATCCTGGCGCGCACCGGCAAGGACCCGGGCGAGCACTACCAGGACCTGGCCAGGAAGTTCGGCGCGCCGCTGTACACGCGCATCGACCAGCCGGCCACGTCCGCGCAGAAGGCCGCGCTGAAGAAGCTGTCGCCGGAGGCGGTGAAGGCCACGTCACTGGCGGGCGAGCCCATCACGCAGCGCCTCACGCGCGCGCCGGGCAACAACGCGGACCTGGGCGGCCTCAAGGTGACGACGGAGAACGGCTGGTTCGCCGCGCGGCCGTCCGGCACGGAGGACGTGTACAAAATCTACGCGGAGAGCTTCCGCGACCAGACGCACCTGGACACCATCGTCCAGGAGGCGCGCGCCATCGTCAGCGAGGCGTTCGCCGCGAAGTAGGCTCCCATGGACGTGAAAACCATCCTGCAGTACGTGCTCGCGCTGTTCATGGTCGCCGCGGGGGTGAACCACTTCCTCAAGCCCCGCATGTACATGCGCATCATGCCGCCGTACCTGCCCCGGCCCCGGGAGCTGGTGCTCTTGAGCGGCGTGGCGGAGGTGGTGCTGGGCATCTTCCTGCTGGTGCCCGCCACCACGCGGCTCGCGGCCTGGGGACTCGTCGCGCTGTTCGTGGCGGTGTTCCCCGCGAACATCTACATGGCCCAGCACCCGGAGCAGTTCCGCAAGATTCCCCGCGCCCTGCTCTGGGCGCGGCTGCCGCTCCAGGTCGTGCTCATCGCCTGGGCGCTCTGGTACGCGTAAGCGTCCGTCAGCGCCACAGCGGCGCGTGGTCCTCGATGTACTGGCGCACCGTGCGCGTGGGACGGCCCAAGAGGTTGGTGAGCGTGGGGTCCACCTGCTCCGCCTTCCCGAAGCGCAGCCCCACGTGCATCAGCGTCTGCATGCCCAGCTGGTCCCACGACAGCCTGCGCTGGTGCAGGTGGCGCACGTAGCCGGGCACCGACGCGGGCACGTAGCGGATGGGCCGGCCCAGCACCTCCGACAGCACCGACGCCACCTCGTCGAATGTCACCGCCTCCAGGCCGGTGAGCGTGAAGGCGCGGTTGCGCAGGGACGTGTCCAGCAGCGCCCGCGCCGCCACCTCGCCCACGTCGCGCACGTCCACGAAGGCCACCTTCCCGTGGCCCGCGGGCATGTAGAGCCGGCCGTCCTGGCGGATGTCCTCGCGGTACGCGTCCCCCAGGTTCTGCGCGAAGAACGCCGGGCGCAGCAGCGTCCACCCGACGGTGGAGCGCTTCAGGTGCTCCTCCACCGCGTGGTGCGGCGCCCACGCGCGCTTCTCCGCGCCCGCCATGGACAGGAACACCACCTGCTTCACGCCCTGCGTGGCCGCCGCGTCGATGAACGCGTGGAGCGTCCCTTCCGCGTGGGCCAGCGCCTGCGGCCGCATCAGGAACACGCCCCGCACGCCCTCCAGCGCGGGGAGGAACGTCTCCGGCCGCCGGAAGTCCAGCGGCACCGGCATCACGTCCCCCTCCATCTCCTTGAGCAGCGACACCGTGTGCTCCGGCGACTTCACCGCCGCGCGCACCGCCACGCCTTCCGTCAGGAGCGCGCGCACCACCGCCCGACCCACGTTGCCCGTGGGCCCCGTGACGAGCACCGGCCCACTCACCACGGCCACCCCTCCCATGCCCACGCATTCCCCTCCGCCACCTTCCGGACACGGCCGGCACCGCGGGACGCTCCTGCCCTCATGCGGAACCTCCTCCTGCGAGCCCGCGCCCCGACAAGTCCGCCGGCGCGGGGTGATGAGGACCCACCCTGGAGTCCCATTCCCTACTCGCAAAAACAACGCGCCCTTCCGGATCCGTTGAGGCCCGGGGGCTCTCAAATTCCGGAGGCTGAGAAGGGAGCGTACGGCAGCCAACACCCTGAGTGCGAGTGCGTCCGCTGGCCGTCAGTCGCCGGGGGTGGGGAGCGGGTGGGAAGGCAGTGCCCGCCCGGACGCCCGGTGGAGCTTCCGGCCCGCCGTCCTTCCTTGACTGATCCGACCCTGCTCTTTAGGTTGAGAGGCTTCCACCGGCTCGGTCAGAGCCAAGAAGGATGTTCCATGGCCCGCGTTACCGTTGAAGACTGCCTTCCCTACGTGGACAACCGGTTCGCGCTGGTGCTCCTGGGCGCCAAGCGCGCGCGCCAGCTGATGGCCGGCGCCCGGCCCATCATCGAGACCTCGAAGAACAAGCCGCCCGTGCTCGCCCTGCGCGAGGTCGCCACCCAGCGCGTGAAGTTCGACCGCGACGTGCGCGAGGCGCTGTCCGGCAAGTACGTGGGCGAGGAAGCCAAGAAGTAGCCTTCCCGTCCTACCCCGGCTCCTTCCCCTCCACGGGGGGAGGAGCCCCGGACGCCAGGCCCTGGGCGCGCATCCACCGCAGCGCCCGGCCGGCGACGGCCTTCTCACCCTTATAGCCCAGCGCCGGAATCAGCCCCTCGAGCGGCATCCAGCGCACCTCGTCCACCTCCACGCGCGGCCCCGGCAGCGGCCCCAGCTCTCCCGCCTCGTAGCGGAAGAGGAAGAAGTGGACACGCTTGAAGATGCGCTGTCCGCGGAACTGGTAGACGTAGCGGATCTCCCCCAGCGGCGCGAGCAGCGCCACCGAGGACAGCCCCGTCTCCTCCTTCACCTCGCGCCGCGCGGTCTGCTCGGGCGACTCGCCCGGGTCCACGTGCCCCTTGGGCAGCGCCCACAGGTGGCGCCCGTGTGGACGGATGACCGCGACCTCCCAGGCCCCGTCCTGGAAGCGGATGACGATGCCTCCTGAGGACGCCTCGCGCGGCATGCCCCCACCCTACCCGAAGCGGAGGACGGCCGGGACCCCTCAACCGCCGTGCGCGAAGTGGCGCAGCTTGGCCTCCGCGCCCAGCCGGTACGCATAACGCAGGTCGCCGAGGAGCCGGTCCAACCGCCGGTCCAGCACGTGCGGCATGAGCCGCGTGCAGAAGCGCCGGGACAGCCGGTTCGCCTCCTCGTAGCGCCAGCGCTCCTCCCCGGACAGCAGCGGCTGGTACGCGACCCGGTCGAACAGGCGCGTCAACAGCTCCCGCGCCCACCCGGCCACGCCCTCGCCCCAGCGGTGCAGCAGGCAGACCACGAACTTGTCCACCTCCGCCTGGGCCTCCAGCTCCAAGAGCGACACCGTGCGCTCGTAGTGCGCCGTGTGCGCGACGTAGAGGAAGTGGCTGACGCCCTCGGTCACCTGGCAGTAGCCGTCCAGGTCGCCCTCCAGCACGGACGCGAGCGGGCTGCCCGCGTAGCGCCCCATGCGCTCGCGCAGGGAAGGGTCCAGGTAGAGCGCCACCTCCAGGTCGCCGCGGGCCTCCAGCACCAGCAGCTCCTCCGGCGCGCGCCCGGTGCCGCCCAGGAGCGCGGCGACCTCCGCGTCCACCACCACGAAGGCCTCCGCGCGGGCCTCGCACCGGAAGCCGTAGATGGCCTCCAGGTGGGCCTGCAGCCTCCCCACGAGCGGGAAGTCCGCGGCGTCAGTTGGCAAGCGACCCCTTGCGCGGGACCCACCCCGCATCCACCAGCACGCGCTCCAGCCGGTCGCTGCCCGTGCGCGACCAGGACTCGTAGACGCGCAGCGCGCCCTCCGGCCCCGCGCTCATGAGCCCCCGCGCGCTGATCTCCTCCAGGACCTCCACCAGCGAGCGGAACTTGTCGCACAGCTCGCGGTACACGCCGGTGAAGCCGCCCGGAGGCACCAGCTCCGCCACCTGGCCGTACGCCGCGCCGCCCATCTGGATGTAGTAGTCGGGGCCCACCATGCCCTGCTGCAGCGCGCCAGAGAAGAAGCCGACCTTGTAGAGCGACACGTCGCCCAGCCGCCGCAGCGTGCGGATCCGCTCCTCGCGCTCCTGCTGCAGCGCGCGGTGGTACAGCTCCGCCAGGGGTTCGTGGTCGCGCCGGCCCTCCGCGTCACGGCTGAACAGCTTGTCCGTGGCCGCGAACTCCGCCAGCAGGTTCACCAGATAGAACTCGGTGGACTCGCCCAGCGCCACCCGCTGCCGGGCCGCGACCTCCAAGAGGAGTTCCCGGAAGAACTCCTTCAGCGAGGAAGAGGACGTCACCAGTCCGCTCATCGAGCACACCTCCCGGATGAAGCCTGGAAGGCCACCGGGCCGGCGCCCGGACCCACCAGGACACGCTCCGACAAGCGTAGTCACCCGCGCGGGGGCAGGCAAAATGGACTCAAGTCTTATCAAGTACTTACGCTGGCACTCCGGGACACCGAGTGCCAACGGCCGGACACCCGGGACGGCCTTGCGGGCAGGCGTGGGCAGCGGGAATGTTTTCGCGAAAAGCCCAATCAGGACGGGTGTTTAGCGGCATCCGGACAGATGTCCCGACGTCGCTTGACGCGTCGAAGTCCCTGGTTATTATCCGCCGCGCCTGGGCGTTAGCACTCAGCGGGTGCGAGTGCCAGCGCCGGGGCCCACAGGCCCTTTTCAACCACCCCTGCGGCGTCCCGGTCCGGACCTTCCGTCCGCCTCCGGCAGCCGCGATTCACAGGAGCAAGCCATGAAGATTCGTCCCCTGCAGGATCGGCTCATCATCAAGCGCGTCGCCGAGGAGAACAAGACCAAGGGCGGCCTCTTCATCCCCGACACGGCGAAGGAGAAGCCGCTCGAGGGCAAGGTCATCGCCGTCGGCAACGGCAAGGTGCTGGAGGACGGCAAGGTGCGCGCCATGGACATCAAGGCCGGCGACACCATCCTCTTCAGCAAGTACGCGGGCACGGAGATCAAGCTGGACGGCGAGGATCACCTGATCCTCCGCGAAGAGGACGTGCTGGGCATCATCGAGAAGTGAAGCCCGCCGTTCGTCTTCCCACTCCCAACTTCTAGAGGATTCAGACCATGGCGAAGGACATCATTTTCGAAGTGCGCGCGCGTGACGCCATCCTGCGCGGCGTGAACATCCTGGCCGACGCGGTCAAGGTGACCCTGGGGCCCAAGGGCCGCAACGTCGTCATCGAGAAGAGCTTCGGCTCCCCCACCATCACGAAGGACGGCGTGACGGTGGCGAAGGAAATCGAGCTGGAGAACAAGTTCGAGAACATGGGCGCCCAGATGGTGAAGGAGGTCGCGTCCAAGACCTCCGACGTCGCCGGTGACGGCACCACGACGGCCACCGTGCTGGCGCAGGCCATCTTCCGCGAGGGCGCGAAGCTGGTGGCCGCGGGCCACAACCCGATGGACATCAAGCGCGGCATCGACAAGGCCGTCGCGGCCATCATCGCCGAGCTGAAGACGCTGGCGAAGCCGACCAAGGGCAACAAGGAGATCGCGCAGGTTGGCACCATCTCCGCGAACGGTGACACCACCATCGGCCAGATCATCGCGGATGCGATGGAGAAGGTCGGCAAGGAGGGCGTCATCACGGTGGAAGAGGCCAAGGGCCTGGACACCACCCTGGACGTCGTCGAGGGCATGCAGTTCGACCGCGGCTACCTGTCCCCGTACTTCGTGACGGATCCGGAGCGCATGGAGGTCGTGCTGAACGACCCCCTCATCCTCATCCACGAGAAGAAGATCTCGTCGATGAAGGACCTGCTCCCCATCCTGGAGCAGGTGGCGCGCGCCGGGAAGCCCCTGCTGATCATCGCCGAGGAAGTGGAGGGCGAGGCCCTGGCCACCCTGGTGGTGAACAAGATCCGCGGCGTGCTGAACGTGGCGGCGGTGAAGGCGCCGGGCTTCGGCGACCGCCGCAAGGCCATGCTGGAGGACATCGCGGTCCTCACCGGCGGCCGGATGATCGCCGAGGACCTGGGCATCAAGCTGGACACGCTGACGCTCCAGGACCTGGGCCGCGCCAAGCGCGTCACCATCGACAAGGACAACACCACCATCGTCGACGGCGCGGGCAGCCAGACGGAGATCGAGGCGCGCGTGAAGCAGATCCGCGCCCAGGTGGAGGAGACCTCCAGCGACTACGACCGTGAGAAGCTCCAGGAGCGCCTCGCGAAGCTCGTGGGCGGCGTGGCCGTCATCAACGTGGGCGCCGCGACCGAGACGGAGATGAAGGAGAAGAAGGCCCGCGTGGAGGACGCGCTCAACGCGACCCGCGCGGCCGTGGAAGAGGGCGTCGTCCCCGGCGGCGGCGTGGCGTACATCCGCTGCCTCAAGGCCCTGGAGAACCTGAAGGTCGCCGACGGTGAGAAGTCCGGCGTGGACATCATCCGTCGCTCCGTCGAGGAGCCCCTGCGTCAGATCGTCGGCAACGGCGGCCTGGAGGGCAGCGTGGTGGTGAACAAGGTCAAGGAGGGCACGGGTCCCTTCGGCTTCAACGCCGCCACGGGCGTCTACGAGGACCTGCTGGCCGCGGGCGTCATCGACCCGGCCAAGGTGAGCCGCACCGCGCTGCAGAACGCGGCGTCGGTCGCCTCGCTGATGCTCACCACGGAGGCCATGGTCGCGGACCGCCCGAAGGCGGACGACGACAAGGGCGCCGCGGGCGGTGGCATGGGCGGCATGGGTGGCATGGGCGGTATGGGCGGCATGGGCATGTAGTCGCCCCACCCTTCCCCGCTGTCACGGGGGACGGGACTTGACGGCCTCCGGCGCCCACCTGGGTTCCGGGGGCCGTCGTGTTTCAAGGGGCCAGGCGCGCGGGAGGCCCGTGGTCTCGCGCGCAACGGACCCTTAGGTTTGGCATCAAGAGACCAGGAGGAAATCCATGAAGCCCGTGAAGATCTACACGACGACCTACTGTGGCTTTTGCGTGCGGGCGAAGGACCTGCTCAAGCGCAAGGGCGTGGCCTACGAAGAGGTGGACGTCACCGGGGACGACGACGCCCGCGCGAAGCTGGTGGAGATGAGCAACGGTCAGCGCACCGTGCCGCAGATCTTCATCGGGGACACGCACGTGGGCGGCTATTCCGACATGGCCGCGCTCGACCGCGAGGGCAAGCTGGACCCGATGCTCCAGGCTTGAGCAGCCAGGCGGCCGGGCCCCGGGTCCGGACGCCACCCGGGCCCGGCGTGCCTACCTTCTTCGCCAAGGCATTCACCCCTTTGACGGGAGGAACACCATGGCGGGCGGACAGGAAACGACGGGGACCCGGGACGAGCACCACGACCTCATCAGCACGCTCTATCACCTGCTGAAGGGCGCGTCGGTGAGCGAGCAGTACCTGCGCGACGCGGAGGCCGCGGGGGACCAGGAGCTGGCGCAGCTCTTCCGCGACTGGCAGGACGAGCAGCGCAACCTGGCCGAGCGCGCCAAGAACCTGCTGGGCGCGCGCATGATGAACGCGCAGGCGGGCACGGGCCGCGCGGCTTCCTCGGGCAAGGGCAAGGTGCCGATGCGCGAGGTGAAGAGCCAGACCAACGCCAGCGTGCGCTCGGGCGGCAACGCCAACGACGACGCGGTGGATGAGCAGTCCAAGGAGTCGTTCCCCGCGAGCGACGCACCCGCGAAGTACTGACGCGTGAAGCCGCACGGAAGGCCGGCCCGACGCTCCCGGTAGGGGCGCGGACGGGCCCCTTCTGTCTTCACCTTCAACGGACGTTTCCGAGTCCACTTGTTCCACTTGCCCCCTGTGTGCAGTCCCCCCTAAAGAGGCGGGATTGAGGGCGAGGCGGGGTGTTTGTGCCCCCTGCGCCCCGTTGCGACCAGGGGTCCGTGACCATGATTGACAGACCGGATGTCACCGAAACCGTCCAGGCGGAGCGCGAAGCCCAGGCCACCCGCGTCCCCCTTCACGAGTGGACGGTGGAGGTGGTGGGCGGTCCGGACAAGGGCAAGAAGGTCACCACCCGGGACGGGCTGGTGCGCGTGGGTTCCGACGCCGCGGGAGACCTGGTGCTGAGCGACCCGACGGTGAGCCGCCGTCACCTGGAGGTGGAGCGGCTGCCGCAGGGGCTGCTGCTGCGCGACACCGGCAGCCGCAACGGCACGTTCCTGGATGGCCGGCGCGTCCTCCAGGCCTTCGTCAGCAGCGGCGACAAGGTGGAGCTGGGCAAGACGAAGCTCGCGGTGAAGGTGGCCTCCCGCGCGACGGAGGTGGAGGTCGCCGGCGCGGAGTCCTTCGGGCAGCTCGTCGGCAGCTCGGAGAAGATGCGCTGGGTCTTCACGGAGCTGCGCCGCATTGCCCGCGAGGACATGAACCTGCTCGTCGAGGGTGAGACGGGCACGGGCAAGGAGCTGGCCGCGCGGGCGGTGCACCAGCACTCGCTGCGCCGCCACGGCGCCTTCAAGGTCGTGGACTGCAACCTCATCTCCGAGGAGAAGGCGGAGCGCGAGCTGTTCGGCGGCCTGCGCGCCGGGGAGAACGAGGACAAGGCCGCGCGCGGCATCTTCGAGGCGGCGCGCGGCGGCACCCTCTTCCTGGACGAAGTGGGCGAGCTGCCCCTGTCCGTGCAGGGCAAGCTGCTGCGCGTGCTGGAGACGCGCGAGGTGCCGTCGCTGGACGGGCAGCCGGTGGCGGTGGACGTGCGCGTCATCGCCTCCACGCACCGCAACCTGGAGGAGGACGTGCGCCAGGGCCGCTTCCGCGCGGACCTCTACTTCCGGCTCGCGGTGGCGCGCGTGCGGCTGCCGCCCCTGCGCACCCGCCGCGACGACATCCCCACGCTGGCGCAGGCCCTGTCGCGCGGCATGAAGGCCGCGCTGGAACTGACGCCGCAGACGCTGGCCCTCTTCGAGGGCTACGACTGGCCGGGCAACGTGCGCGAGCTGCGCAACGTGCTGGAGCGCGGCGCGCTGATGCAGGAGACGGGCAACACCAGCTGGCTGGACTTCCTGGCGCACGCGCCCAAGCGCGCGGAGGGCACGGAGCCCGCCACCAACGTGGCCGCCATCGTCACCGGCATGCCGTACCACGAAGCGAAGGACCGGGTGCTCGCGGACTTCGAGCGGCTGTACTTCGCGGAGGTGATGCGCGAGGTGGCCTTCGACATGAAGGCCGCGGAAGCGCGCACCGGCCTGTCCATGCAGAGCCTCTACCGCCTGTTGAAGAAGAACGGGCTCCGCCTCAAGGACCTCAAGAACGCCGAGGGCCTGGAGAAGTGAGCCCGAGCGCAGTCCAACCACCCCAACCGGGAGAAAGCCTCACCATGCTGAAGCGTCTCGCCGTCACCTCCGTCATCCTCACCGCCGCCTGTGCCGGTACGCAGAAGACCGAAGCCCCCGCCGAAGGTCAGAAGCAGATGACCAAGGAAGAGCGGCTGCGCATCACGAACCAGCCCCCGTTCGACCTGGCGACCTGCTTCCCGCACGAGCAGGCCCTGCCCTCCCCCGCCAACGAGGGCGTCCTCGTGGGCGCGCTCCTGAGCGTCCGTCCGGACGTGCTGGAGTGCCTGGTGGACCCGGCCAACCGTGGCCCGGCGGCCAGCACCAAGGTGACGGTGAAGACGACCGTCAACGCCCAGGGCGCCACGCACGCCATCTCCGGGGAGAACCTCACCCCGGCGGGCACCGCCTGCATCCAGCAGGTGCTGGACACGCACGTGAAGCCCACGGCGCTGGCGGCGGATGCCAAGCCCGTGGAGGCCACGTACGCGTACGACCACGCCACCGCGAACAACCCCTCCGTCACCATGGGCATCAACGAGGGCTCGGACTTCTCCGGCACGGTGCGTCTGGCGGAGAAGAGCTGGTGTGACTGCTTCGAGGGCTTCAAGGCCTCCACGCCGCCGGTGCTGAGCTCCGACATCCACATCGTGAAGGGCCAGCCGAACCCCACGGAGGTCGTCTTCAAGCCCTCCGGCAGCACGGAAGGCGACCAGCTCGCGTCCTGCCTGCAGGCGAAGATCGCGAAGATGCCCGCGACGACGACGGGCGAGCTGAAGTTCCCCTTCCGCTTCGTGTTCTTCAACTCGCAGGCCCCGGTGGAGGCCTCCGCGAGCATGCCGCCGGAGCTGCGCTTCTTCCAGCTGGAGCTGGCGCGCACCCAGACGGCCGCCGCGTCCGCCATCGCCTTCGGCGCGCGCACCAACGCGGCGGACACGTATGACGCCGTCGTGCAGAAGTACACCAAGACGAAGGACTACAAGCTCTTCGACGAGCTGTCCTCCAAGTGCCAGGCGCTGGTGGACTCGGCCACCAAGTGGGTGGACGCGCTCAAGGCGCAGGAGACGGTGGACCAGACGACCCTGACGCTGGTGCAGCAGCTCAAGGCCCAGAAGGAAGACTGGGCCCCGGTGGAGGCCGCCAGCCAGGAGGCCCTGGCCAACACCCAGAAGGACCTCTCCGCCGCCCAGCAGCGTCTGGCCGCGGACCAGGGCGCCTGCCCGAAGAAGAGCTACGGCCCGACGAAGAAGAAGTAAGCCCTTCAGCTTCGAGCCGCTGAAATGACAACGGGCGCTCCGGAACTTCTCCGGGGCGCCCGTCGTCTTTCAAGGCTTCGCTGCGCCTACGACGCGGCGGGGACCTTGTCGTCGTTGTGCGCGGAGGCCTCGCGCATCTTCACGCTGACCAGCTTGGAGATGCCGGGCTCCTCCATGGTGACGCCGTAGAGCGTGTCGGCGATCTCCATGGTGCGCTTGTTGTGGGTGATGAGGATGAACTGCGACTGGCTGCTCATCTCCTTCACCATGTCGTTGTAGCGGCCCACGTTGCCCTCATCCAGCGGGGCGTCGACCTCGTCCAGGAGGCAGAAGGGGGTGGGCTTGATGAGGAAGATGCCGAAGATGAGCGCCACGGCGGTGAGCGCCTTCTCGCCGCCGGACAGCAGGTTGACGCTCTGGAGCTTCTTGCCCGGCGGCTGGGCGACGATTTCGACGCCCGGCTCTCCGTTGGGCCCCTCCTGCGTCAGGATGAGGCTGGCGCGGCCACCGCCGAACAGGCGCGGGAAGATGGCCTGGAACTTGTCGTTCACCACGTCGAAGGTCTGCTTGAAGCGCTCGCGGCTCGTCGCGTCGATGCGGACGATGGCTTCCTTGAGCTGGCTGATGGACGCCTGGAGGTCCTGACGCTGGGCGGAGAGGAACTCGAAGCGCTTGGACAGCTCCGCGTGCTCGTCGATGGCGGTGAGGTTGATCTCCCCCATCTTCTCCACCTGGGCGCGCAGGTCCTTGAGCTCGCTCTCCACCTCCGGCGAGAGCGGCGCCAGCAGGTGGTAGTTGTGCAGCTCCGCGGACAGCTCCAGCTGGTAGCGCTCGCGGATGCCGGCGGCCAGGTGCTCCAGCTCCAGGCCAATCTCCTTCTCGCGCAGCGTAATCTGGGACAGGCCCTGCATGAGCTCGTCCAGCCGGCCGCGCAGCTCGCGGAAGGCGGTGTCCTGCTCGCGCACTTCCGTGGTGGCGGCGGTGTGCGCGGCGCGGCGCGACTCCAGGGTCTCCGCGGCGGCGCGGTGCTCCTCCGCCCGCTGCTCCCGGGTGGACTCCAGCTCCGCGAGCCGGCCCTGCAGCACCTCCACCTTGGCGCGGCCGTCCGTCACCGTGGCCTGCAGGCGGCTGACGCGCGCCTCCATGTCGCGGCGCTGCGACACCAGGCTCTCCAGCTCCTTGCGCGCGGACTCACCGCGCTCGCTGCCGGCGGCCACCTTGACGCGCAGGCCCATCAGGTCCGCGGACGCGCTGTCCGCGCGCTGGCGCAGGCCTTCCAGCTCCCCGGCGTACTGGCGCACGCGCTCCTCGCGCGCCTCGCGGTCCGCCTGGCCGTGGGCCACCTCGCCGCGGCTGGACTCCTCCTCGTTAGAGAGCGCGGTGTGGCTCTGCGAAAGCTGCCCCGCCTCGCCCTCCAGCGAGCGCAGCCGCTCGCGCACCCGGGCCAGGTCCTCGCTCGCCTTGTGGAGGTCCTTCTCCTGGCTGGCCAGGTTGACCTCCTCCGCGTGCTGCTCCTTGCCCAGGCCCTTGAGGACGGCCTCCGCCTGCCCCATCTGCTTCTGGAGCGTGTAGTGGCGGGTCAGGATCTCGTTGTAGCGCTCCTCCACCCGGGCCACTTCGGCCGCCAGCTCGGCGATTTCGCGCTTCTTCTGGAGCGCGCCCACCGCCGCGCCCTCGCGCTCACCGCCGGTGATGGAGCCGTCGGTGCGGAAGACCTCGCCCTCCAGCGTGACGAGCGTGCAGGGCACGGGGGTGGCTTCCGCGTACTCGCGCGCGGAGGCCAGGTCCTGGACGATGACCACGTCACCCAGGAGCAGCTTGAGCACCGGCTCCAGCGCGGGCTCGCAGGACACTTCCTTCAGCGCGTGCGCCAGGACGCCCGGGCCCGAGAGGTCCGGCTCCACGAAGGCGCGGGCCTGCTCGCCGGAGGGCACCGGCAGGAAGGTGCCGCGCCCTTCGGCGTGGCCCTTCAGGTACTCCACCAGCTCCACGCCCTTCTCGCGGCTGTCCACGATGACGTGCTGGAGCCGCTCGCCCAGGGCGGCCTCCACCGCGCGCTCGTAGCGCGCATTGGTGACCGTGAGGACGTCCGCCACCAGGCCGAAGATGCCCTGCTCGCGGGCGGCCTCCGCGGCGCGCACCATGACGGCGCGCACGCCCCGGTCGAAGCCGTCGTAGTTCTTCTGGATGTCCTCCAGGGACGCCAGGCGGCTGCGCTTGTCGCTCAGCTCCTCGCGCAGCGCGATGACCTGGACCTCGTTCTCCGTGAAGGCCTCGCGCGTGCGGGTGAGGGCCTCCTCCTCCTGGCCCCGGCGCTCGGCCAGCTCGGAGGCCAGGTGGCGCGTGTCCTCCACGTGCTTCGCGGCCTGGGTGCGGACCGAGTCCAGCTCCTGCTCCTGGGCGCGCAGGGTCTCCAGCTCACCGGCCAGCTTCGCGCGGCGGGCCTCCAGGTCCGCCCGCTGCCGCGCGAGGTTGACCAGGTTGCTCTCGTGGTTCGCCAGGCGCGTGGCCACGGCGACCAGCCCCGCCCGCTCCTGCTCCAGGCGCAGGGAGATTTCCGTCTGGAGCACGGAGACGCGGCGCTGCTCCTCCAGGGCCACGGCCATGGCCACTTCGTCTTCCTTGTACGACCCGGCGATGCCCGACAGCTCCGCCTCGCGGGCCGTCATGGTCTGCACCACTTCCGCCTGCCGCGCGAGCAGCGCGTCCAGCTCCGCCTGCGCGGACTCCACGCGGGTGTGGGTCTCCTCGAAGTCGCGGCGGCCGTACGCCAGCTCCTGCGCCTCGCGCTGCAGGGCGCTCTCCAGCGCGTGCACCTCGCTGGCGTACTGCTGGAGGGCCGCCCCTTCCGCGTCCAGCTCCGCGCGGCGCCGGGTGATGACCTCCTCCAGCTCCTTCACCTTGTCCAGGCCCTCGCGCTCCTCGCCGCCCAGGTTCTCCAAGCGGGACTGGAGCACGCGCTTCTCCGCCATCAGCTCCAGCGAGCGGTGGCTGGCCGAGTGCAGGTCAATCTCCCGCATGCGCGCCTTGAGCTTGCGGTACTTCTCCGCCTTCTTCGCCTGGCGCGACAGCGTGTCGAGCCGCTTCTCCAGCTCGCCGGTGATGTCGTTGACGCGCAGGAGGTTGGCCTCGGTGGCCTCCATCTTGCGCTCGGCGGCCTTGCGGCGGGCCTTGTACTTGGTGACGCCCGCGGCCTCCTCCAGCAGGTGCCGGCGGTCCTCCGGCTTGCTGGAGACGATGAGGCCCACGCGGCCCTGCTCGATGATGGAGTAGGCCTTGGTGCCCACGCCCGTGCCGAGGAACAGCTCCGTGATGTCCAGCAGGCGGCAGACGGTCTTGTTGATGAGGTACTCGGAGTCGCCGTTGCGGAAGAGGCGGCGCGTCACGGTGATTTCGCTGAAGCCCTGGTACTGGGGCGCCAGCGTGTCCGTGTCGTCCACGAGGAAGGTGAGCGACACCTCCGCCATGGACAGGGGCGGCTTGTTCTCCGAGCCGTTGAAGATGACGTCTTCCATGCCGCGGCCGCGCAGGTTCTTCGCGCTCTGCTCGCCCATCACCCAGCGGATGGCGTCCACGACGTTGGATTTGCCACACCCGTTGGGGCCGACGACGCCCGTGACGCCCTCGTCGAAGGAGAAGACGCTCCGCTCCATGAACGACTTGAAGCCGGTGATGTCCAGGCGCTTGATTCGCATGCCAGCGGTTCTCCCTACGGCCGTCGGTGTGACGGGGTGAAAACGCGCGCGAGGCCGGAAAATCGGCTCCGCAGCGTTCGGCAGGAGTACCAACGCACCCCACCGCGGATCAAGCGTGACCATGCCACGCATGACCCTATGTCCAGTGCTACAGGCCGGTTCGCCGGAGGCCTCGCACCACCCTTGCAAAGCAGCCGACCCACCCTACCTTCCACTTGATCTTTCTGGAGGCGTCCTACGTTTCAGCCCTTGCTTGCCCTGTCGCTCCTCGTGGGCGCGTCCCCGACGTCTCAGGTAGCACCCCGGTCTGACATGGTGGCGGCGGCGGCGCCGGCCCCCTGTCCGAACCCCTGGTTCCCCATGGAGGAGGGCCTGTCGCTGACCTACCGGGCCGGCCGCTCGTCGGAGCTGGTGCTGGCGACGAAGGACGTCGCCCCCGCTCCGGATGGAACGGTGAAGGCCACGCTGGCGGTGAGCCTCAAGGGGCGCAGCGGCCAGACGGACCTCACCTGCGACGCCAACGGTGTCCGCACGGGCCTGGGCGGCCTGGAGGGCACGCTCCTGTCCGCGTCCGGCATGGACGTGCAGGTGGTGAACGCGGAAGGGGCGGCCGTGCCGGCGCCGTCCGTGATGGTGATGGGCGGCACCTGGAAGAACAGCCTGTCGGTGAAGCTCCAGCCCCCGGCGAAGAAGGGCGGCCTGCGCCCCATCATCGCCACGACCTTCGACAAGGAGGCCACGGTGGTGGGCGAGGAGGAGGTCACCGTCGCGGCGGGCACCTTCAAGGCGCTGAAGATCAAGAACATCACCACGGCCCGCGCCAGCCGCCCCGGCGCGGAGGGCCGCTCCATGGAGAGCTTCATGTGGTTCGCGCCGGACGTGGGCATCCTGAAGCTGACCACGGACGGAGAGACGAACCTGGAGCTGCTCAAGGTGGACCGGCCCAACGCCAAGGTGAAGCCGGCGTCCATCCAGGGCGGCGCGAAGAAGAAGGCCGTGAAGCCCACGAAGGGCTAGGCCTTCACCCCGTCTCGCCGGACGGCGCGGGCGGCTCTGAGGGGCGGCTCGCTCCGTCCTTCGGCACCGCGGTGGGGCGCGACTGCGGCTCCACCGTCACGCGCACCACGCGGGGGCCGTCCACCTCCTCCACGAGGATGCGCCACATGTCGAGCTTGAGGCTGTCGCCCTTCTCCGGCACCCGGCCCAGCTTCGTCATCAGGTAGCCGGCGATGGTGGTGACCTCGCCCTTCTCGTCGTCGTTGAGGTCGAAGTTCACGTCCAGCTGGGCTTCCAGGTCGTCCAGCTGCGCGGTGCCGGGCAGCTCGAAGCGGCCGCCGGGGAGCGCGCGGACCTCCTCCACGCGCCGGCCCAGCTCCGCCACGTCGCCCACCACCTCCGCCACCACGTCCGCGATGGTGACGAGCCCCGACGTGCCTCCGTGCTCGTCCACCACCAGGGCAATCTGGCGGCGCCGGCGGCGGAACTCCGCGAGCAGCTGCTCCAGCGTGGCGTTCTCCGGGATGAAGAGCACCGGCCGCTGCACCTGGGACAGACTGCGCAATTCGCCGCGCGACAGGAGGAAGAACAGGTCCTTCACATTCACCACGCCCTCGACCTCGTCGAGGTTGCCGCGGCACACCGGCAGCCACGTGTGCCCGGACGCACGCGCGTCGATGACGTTCTTGTCCAGCGCCTCCTCCAGGTCCAGGTAGCGCATCTGGTTGCGCGGCACCATCACCTGCCGCGCCGTCTTCTGGGCCATCTCCAGCGCGCGCTCCAGGAGCTCCGCGCGCGCCGTGGTGATGGCGCCCGCCTGCGCGGAGCTGTGCAGGATGACGCGCAGCTCTTCTTCGTTGGTGGCCTCGTGCGTCTCGCTGGCGGAGTGCAGGCCCACCGCCTTGAGCACCAGCCCCGCCAGCCAGTTGAGCAGCCGGATGGCCGGGTAGAAGAGGAAGTAGAACGCGCGCATGGGCAGCGCCACCGCGAGCGTCGTCTGCTCCGCGCGCTGGATGGCGACGCTCTTGGGCGCCAGCTCCCCCATCACGATGTGCAGGAACGTGATGATGCTGAAGCCGATGATGCCCGCCGCCGTGGTGCCGTACTTCGCGGCCACCGCCTCCGGCAGCACCTTCTCCATCACCGGGTGCAGCAGGTGCTCGAAGGCGGGCTCACCCAGCCAGCCCAGGCCCAGCGACGCGAGCGTGATGCCGAACTGGGTGGCGGACAGGTACGCGTCCAGCTCGCCCACCATCTTCAGGGCCATGCCCGCGCCGGGCGTGCCCTCGTCCACCAGGGACTGCAGGCGCGTGGCGCGGATCTTCACGATGGCGAACTCCGTCGCCACGAAGAAACCGTTCGCGACGACCAGCAGCAGCGCCAGCCCCAGGAAAACCCATTCCATTGTGTGATTCCCTCAGAAGAGGGCTTCGAAGTCCGGATCGCCCTTGAGCACGTCGAACATGGGGTCCGCGGACAGCCACCCCAGGACCTTCTGCCGGTCCGCGGCCAGCGCCTTCTGCAGGTACTGGACGGCGTCCTTCGGACGGCCCCACAGCGCGTACAGCGCCGCCAGGTTGTAGTTGAGCAGGAGGTCGTCCGGGTTGAGCGCCCGGGCGCGCTCGTAGGCACGCTCCGCTTCCGCGTAGAAGCCCTTCTGCGCGTAGCAGATGCCCAGGTCCAGCTGCGCCTCGAAGTTGTCCGGCTCCAGCCGCACCACTTCCTTCAGCTGGGTGATGGAGGAGCGGTAGTCGCCCTCGTCCATCATCAGCGCCGCCAGCTCATGCCGGGGGAAGGCGTCCTGCGGGTCCAGCTCGATGGCGGAGTGCAGCTCGCGCATCGCCTCCTCCACCCGCCCCTGGTCCGCGTACGTGAGGCCCAGGTTCAGGTGGGCGTCCGGGTACTCCGGATCCAGCTCGATGGCTTCCTTGTACTCCTCCACGGCCATCTCACTGGCGTGGGTGGAGAGGAAGCAGGCCAGGTTGTAGTGCGCGGTGGCGCTCTCCGGCTCCAGCTTGAGCGCGGTGAGGTACTCCGCCAGCGCGTCGCGGAACTGCTTCTTCTCCGCGTAGACCGTGGCCAGGTTGTCGTGCGCGTGCGCCGACGTGGGGTCCAGGTCGATGGCCTTCCGGAACTCCTTGATGGCCTCGTCCAGCCAGCCGCGATCCGCCAGCTCGATGCCGCGGGTGTTGTGCTCGTCGGACAGAGCGATGTTGTCCTTTTCCCGGGCCATGGGCGCGCGGCAATCTACGCGTCGCGCGTTTCCCCGTGCAAGGTAGAGTTTCCCCTTGCCCATGCGCCACGCCGCCCTGCTGCTCCTGCTGTCGCTCGCCGCCTGTCATCCCCGCCCCGTGACGCCCTCGGGGCCGCCCCCGGGACTGGAGCCCTCCACCGGAGCGGAAGGCCCGCCGCGCGAGGCCCCGTCCGCCACGCCGGCCGGGTCCACTACCGGACACCCCGCCGGGCAGCCGACCCCTCCCGCCCCTGCCCGCCCGGTGACGCTGGTGGTGGGCGGCGACGTGACGGTGGGCTACCACTACGAGGAGTACTTCGACGACCAGGTGGCCAAGGGGAAGACGCGCGAGGAGATGTTCGCGTACGGCTTCCGCGAGGTGATGCCCATCGTGGACTCGGGCGACCTGTTCGTCGTGAACCTGGAGTGCCCGTACACGGACAGCACGGAGAAGCTGCCCAAGAACTTCAACTTCCGCGCGCGGCCGGAGCTGGTGAACGTGCTCACCGCGGGCCGCGTGGGCGTGGTGAGCCTGGCCAACAACCACATGATGGACTACGGCGCGCAGGGGCTGCTGGACACCCTCACCTCCCTGGAGGCCGCGCGCATCCCCTTCTTCGGCGCGGGCCGCACCCTGGCGGAGGCGCGCCGTCCGGCGGTCCTCACCGTGGGGGGCCTGAAGGTCGCGTTCCTGGGCTACTTCTTCCTGGGCACGCGCAACATCGAGCCGCAGGCGGTCTACGCCACGGACACCACGCCGGGCGTGGCGGGGCACTTCTCCGACGTGGAGGTGATGGAGCGGATGCTGCGCGAGGACATCGCCGCGGCGAAGGCGCAGGCGGACCTGGTGCTCCCCTTCTTCCACTGGGGCATCGAGGGCAACACCACCCCGGAGCCGTACCAGGTGCGCCTGGCGCACGCGGCCATCGACGCGGGGGCGGCGGGAGTGCTGGGCAGCCACCCGCACGTGCTCCAGTCCATGGAGCTGTACCAGGGCAGGCCGGTGCTCTACTCGCTGGGCAACTTCGTGTTCGGCGGGAACTGGAACCCCCGGGACAAGCGCAGCGTCCTGTGGCGGGCGCGCTTCGACTCCACGGGTTATCTCTCCAGTGACGTGCTGCCCCTCAGGACCGACCGCTACCCCGAGTTCCCCGTCCAGCCGGTGCCCGTGACGGGTGCCGAGGCCGAAGGGGTGATGACGCTGCTGCGCACCGCGTCGCAGGGGACGCAGGGGCTGGAGCGGATGCTCCCGGCGTTGGAACCGACGGAAGCAGGGGGAGCAGGGAGCCCACCGCCCCCCTCCTCCAGCGTGAGAGGGGGGCAGTAGCTTCCGGGACTACTTGTTGTTGCGCTGGCCGCGCTTGAAGCGCGTGCGGCGGCGCTTGAGCTGCGCCTTGCGGGTCTTGGCGCGGTTCTTCAGCTTCTTCTTGGAACGATTTCCCTTCTGTGCGGCCATGTTGAAGGACTCCGTGTTGAGCGTGAATCGAGCCGCACCGGGCGGCGACGGGGGCCGTTCTTACATGCCACTGCCCGCACGGCCAAGGTTTTCCTTGACGCCCTCGGCCCTTGCCACGGGGCGGCCAAAGGGGCAAGACGCCCCGGGAACCACGCATGATTGACAAACTGGAAGAGGTCGAGCGCCGTTTCGAGCGGCTCACGGCCGACCTGTCGAACCCCGATATCCTCGCCGACACGGCGAAGCTCCAGAAGGTGTCCAAGGAGCGCGCCGCACTGGAGAAGCTCGTGGAGACGTTCCGCGGCTACCGCAAGGTGCTGGCGGACCTCAACGAGGTGGAGGCGTGGCTGTCCAGCGCCGACCCCGACGAGAAGGCCTACGCCAAGGAGGCCCTGCCCGGCCTGAAGGCGCAGCGCGAGGAGTTCGAGGCGTCGCTGAAGATCCTCCTGCTGCCCAAGGACCCCAATGACGAGAAGAACGTCATCCTGGAGATCCGCGCGGGCGCGGGCGGCGACGAGGCGGCCCTCTTCGCCGAAGAGGTCATGCAGATGTACCTGCGCTACGCGGACCGCCGGGGCTGGAAGGCGGACATCCTGGACATGAGCGCGGGCAACGCCGGCGGCGTGAAGGACGCCACGGTGACGCTGTCCGGCGACGCGGTGTTCAGCAACCTGAAGTACGAGTCCGGGGTGCACCGGGTCCAGCGCGTGCCGGCCACGGAGACGCAGGGCCGCATCCACACCTCCACCATCACCGTGTCGGTGATGCCGGAGGCGGAGGACGTGGACGTGCAGATCAACCCCGCGGACATCGAGATGCAGGTGATGCGCTCCACGGGCGCCGGTGGCCAGAGCGTCAACACCACGGACTCCGCGGTGCGCCTCATCCACAAGCCGTCCGGCATCGTGGTGAAGTGCCAGCAGGAGAAGAGCCAGGGGAAGAACCGCGCCATGGCCCTGCGCATGCTGCGCGCGAAGCTCTATGACATGGAGCAGGAGCGCATCCGCAACGAGCGCGACTCCATGCGCCGCGGCCAGGTGGGCACGGGCGACCGCAGCGAGAAGATCCGCACCTACAACTTCCCGCAGGACCGGCTCACCGACCACCGCATCGGCCTCACCGTGCACAACCTGCCGGCCATCATGGTGGGCAACGTGGACGAGGTGATTACCGCCTGCCGCACGCACTACCAGGCGGAGGCCCTCAAGGCGCAGACGGGCGGCGGGCGGCCCCCCAGCGAATCATGAGCGACGTCTGGACCATCCGTCGCATCCTCACCTGGACGACGGGGCACTTCGAGAAGCGCGGGGTGGACGCCCCGCGGCTCACGACGGAAATCCTGCTCGCGCACGTGCTCAAGACGGGCCGGGTGCGCCTGTACGTGGACCTGGACCGCCCCCTGTCCAAGGACGAGCTGGCCGCCTTCAAGGCGCTCATCGAGCGCAGGATGGCGGGCGAGCCCACGAACTACCTGACGGGCACGAAGGAGTTCTACAACCGCCCGTTCAAGGTGGACGCGCGCGTGCTCATCCCCCGGCCGGAGACGGAGCTGCTGGTGGAGGCGGTGCTGCACTCGGTGCCCAAGGACGGCCCCAGCCGCGTGCTGGACGTGTGCACGGGCTCCGGCTGCATCGCCATCAGCATCGCGGCGGAGCGGCCCCAGGCGACGGTGCTGGCCACGGACCTGTCCAAGGACGCGTGCGCGCTGGCGCGTGAGAACGCGCAGGCCCTGGGCGTGGCGGAACGCGTGAGCGTGCTGGAGGGCGACCTCTTCGCTCCCCTGCCCCCGGGGGAGACGTTCCGGGTGGTGGTGTCGAACCCGCCGTACATCGACTCGGGCGACATCGCCGGGCTGTCCCCGGAGGTGCGGCGCGAGCCCCGGCTGGCGCTGGATGGCGGGCCGGACGGGCTGGCCGCGCTGCGCCGGGTGATTCAGGGCGCCCGGCGGGTGCTGGAGCCTGGCGGACTGCTTGCATTGGAGATGGGGGAGACCCAGGGCAGCGCCGTCCTGGAGCTCCTGCGGGCCGCGGGGTACGCGGACGCGCGCGTGGAGAAGGACCTGGAGCGGCGTGAACGCATGGCGTTCGGGACACAGCCCGCGGCCTGAGGGCCACGGATGTGAGGCCCGGCGGCAGCACCGGAAGAGGGCACGGGAAAGACCATGGACAAGATCGTCTTGAAGGGTGGCACCGCGCTGCACGGCGAGGTGGAGGTGTCCGGCGCGAAGAACGCGGCGCTGCCCATCCTGGCCTCCGCGCTGCTGGCGGACGGCACCACCACCTTCCGCAACGTGCCGGACCTGGCGGACGTGGCCACGATGCTGGAGGTGCTGCGCACCATGGGCTGCGAGGCCGAGCGGCTCACCGGCAAGAAGGCGGACACGTGTGAAATCAGCATCGAAGGGGACATCACCCCGGAGGCCCCCTACGAGCTGGTGAAGACCATGCGCGCCAGCGTCCTGGTGCTGGGGCCGCTGGTGGCGCGCTTCGGCCGCGCGCGCGTGTCCATGCCTGGCGGGTGCGCCATTGGCGCGCGTCCCATCGACCAGCACCTGAAGGGCCTGAAGGCGCTGGGCGCGGACATCCACCTGACCGAAGGCTACGTGGAGGCCCGGGCGAAGCAGCTCAAGGGCGGCATGGTGAACTTCGACGTCATCACCGTCACCGGCACGGAGAACGTGATGATGGCGGCGGTGCTCGCGAAGGGCCGCACGGTGATGGAGAACTGCGCGCGCGAGCCGGAGGTGGAGGAGCTGGCGCGCGTGCTCAACAAGATGGGCGCGAAGGTGGAGGGGGCGGGCACGTCCGTCATCACCATCGAGGGCGTGGAGGCCCTCCACCCGGTGGAGCACGCCATCCTCCCGGACCGGATTGAGGCGGGCACGCTGCTCGTCGCGGCGGCCATCAGCGGGGGCAACGTGCTGGTGAAGCACGCGCGGCCGGAGCACCTGGACGCGGTGATGGACAAGCTGCGCGAGGCGGGCTGCACCCTCACGGTGGAGGACGGCGGCATCCGCTGCAAGGCGCCCCGGTCCCTCAAGGCGGTGAACATCACCACCACGGAGCACCCGGGCTTCCCCACGGACATGCAGGCGCAGTTGATGGCGCTGATGACGGTGAGCCACGGCACGTCCGTCATCTCCGAGAACATCTTCGAGAACCGCTTCATGCACGTGCCGGAGCTGCACCGGCTGGGCGCGGACATCACCATCCAGGGGCACACGGCGGTGGTGAAGGGCGTCAAGGTGCTCAGCGGGGCGCCCGTGATGGCCACCGACCTGCGCGCCAGCGCGTCGCTCATCCTGGCGGGCCTGCGGGCGGACGGCCACACCGAGGTCAGCCGCGTCTACCACCTGGACCGCGGGTACGAGCGGCTGGAGCGCAAGCTGCGGGGCCTGGGAGCGGACATCCGCCGCGTGAAGGAGCGCGCCTGAGCGTCGGCCTGAGCGCCGGCCTGAGCCCAGGGGGCCGGTAGACGGCGCGTTGCCAACAGAAGCGGCGGCACGGGTTGCATCCCAATTTTTGTGCGACCTATCATTCTCCATTCACCGGGAGCACCCAGTGCTCCCCCCTTCAGGAGAACGAGCCGCCCCATGAATTGCCCCGGTTGCAACGCCGAAATGACTGATCTCGAAGGAGATCACGAGACGTTGCGGGAATGTAAAGAGTGCGGCGGCTTGTGGATTGATGTCGCGGATCTGAACCGGATCCTCCTCCACAACAACCTCCCCGGCCTGGAGGGCCAGGGCGGCAAGATGGACGCCGACGCGCTGACGGGCCAGTGCCCCGACTGCCAGGTGGACCTCGTCCGCTACGTCGGAGGCGACCGGCATCACCCCCTGCAGTTCGACACCTGCGAGTCGTGCGGGGGCATCTTCCTGGAATCGGAGTTCGCGGACGCCACCGACACCGCGGCCGCGGAGAAGAAGATCATCGAGTTCTTCCGCGCCTTCAGTGGCAAGCAGAAGGCCAAGGCCGCCATCTAGGCTGCGGCCCGGGCCCTCACGCCGGCCCGGGCGCCGTCACGGCAGGCTGCGGAAATCGCTCCCCCACTCCTCGGGGAGCGTCCCGTCCAGCGACAGCGCGGCGGCCGCCTTCGGCCCCTCGCCGGCCGGGGTCCGCTCGAAGCGGGCCGTCACCTTCCCCTTCTTGGGGATGTCCAGCGTCACACGGTTGCCGGACACGGTGTAGGTGCCGCTGACGACGGTGGTGGGCTCGGGCGTCTCCAGGGGCTCCAGGGAGAAGCGCCAGGTGCCGTCCAAGAAGAAGGAGAGGAAGCGCTCCGGCGCCCCCTCGTGGCCGCCGAACCAGGTGCCCACGAGCGGCGCCACGCGCGCGTCGTACTTGTACCGGGTGGCGAGCGCGGGCCCGTTGAGGGGCTTGCCGCCCGAGTAGAGGACGACGTCCGTGAGGCACACCGGGGCGTCGTCCTTCGCGCCGGGGAAGCGGTCCGCCACCTCCAGGATGAAGCGCGCGCCAAAGAGCGGCTGGGACAGGGGCACGGCCTGCAGGCCGCGCTTGTCCTGCACGGTGACGCTGCGGGACGCGTCCACGCTGGTGAGGGTGAACTTGCGCACGCGGCCGTTGGCCTTGAACGCGTCACGGGACGTGCCGTCGCCCGTGTAGACGCGCACCTCGTCCAGGGTGACGGGCTCCTTGAAGCCGATGAAGACGTGGGCGGGCTTCTCCCCTTCCGCGCACCAGGCGGTGGTGTCCCGGCCGTCCAGCAGGTTGAGGGGGGCGTAGTGGTCCGGGCGCGCCTCCTTCTCCACCCAGGCCTCCGCCTGGGCATAGCCGGGCGCGGCGGGCGCGGCGGCGAGGACGGACGGGGACACGAAGAGCAGGGAGGCCAGGGACAGGCGTCGCATGGGGCACATCTTGGATCGTCCCCACCCCGGGGCTCCAGTCCGGGTGTGTCCCTTCCGTCACGGCCGGACAGGGCGTTCTCCAGACGACGTCCGCGCGGGCGAGGATGAAAGCGGCCCGCCGGGGGTTGGGGGTGCTTGACACCCGGACACGCCCAGGCCGACAAGGCGGACCGACCGAGGAGGAAGACGTGATGCGACGTTGGGGCTGGGTCTGTGTCGTGGGGCTGCTGGGGGTGGCCTCGTGCAAGAAGGACGTGCCGGCGGAAGCGCCGGACGCGGGCGCCGTGGAGACGGGCCCCTCCGCCCTCACGGAGAAGGAGCCCAACGAGCGGCCCGACCAGGCGCTGGCCGTCACTCGCGACAGCGTGGTGACGGGAGGCCTGGCGGCGGAGCCCAACAAGCTGGACGAGGACTGGTACCGGCTGGCCCCGGGCACCCCGCGCATCGCGGACGTGACGGTGACGGGCCTGCCCGGCGGGGACGTGAAGCTGGACGTCTACGACCAGGACCGCAACCGGCTGGTGGGCGTCAACAGCGAGGGCGAGGGCAAGGGCGAGCGCCTTCCGAACCTGTACGTGGAGAAGGAGCGCTGGCTGGTGGTGTCGCCCGCGCGCAAGGGCATGGGCGGGGCGTACACGCTGGAGGTGAAGTACCGCCAGCCCAACGACGGCGAGGAGCGCGAGCCCAACGACCGCGCCGTGGACGCCGCCGCGCTGCCCCTGGGGCAGACGGTGACGGCGTTCCTGGGGCACTCGGGGGATGAGGACTGGTACCGGGTGGAGCTGGCCGGTCCCGTCGCGCCGGAGGACGTGCCGGCGGCGCAGGACAGTGGCGCGCCCGCTCCGGGCACGGTGCCAGCGGCGCCGGGTTCGACGCCCGCGGCCGTTCCGCCGCCGTCCGTGCCGGACGAGACGCCGGTCGTCGACGACAACGGGGCGCCCTCCCCCACTCCGGAGGGCACGTTCGGGGGCGGAGAGCCGCCCGCGCCGCCGCCGGAGAACGCGGCCCCGACGGCGCCCATTGGCGAGCTGGGCGGTGCGATGGCGGCCCAGGCGGTGGACGCGGGCCTTCCACCCGAGCCCGAGGTGCCCTCGGTGGCGCTGAAGATTGAATTGTCCGCCGTGGAGGGCGTGCGGCCGGAGATCTCCGTGCTGTCCGCCGCGGAGGCGCCGCTGTTCACGCTGCAGGGCAAGGAGGGCGAGCCGCTCGCCTTGCGCAACATTGGCGTGAGGGCCACGGACCGGGTGGTCTACGTGGTGGTGAAGGGCGGCTGGACGGGGACGGGCAAGGCGCAGCGGCGCACCTACAACGCGCAGGTGCCGTACACGCTGACGGTGTCCCAGGAGGAGGCGGGGGCGCACGCGGAGCTGGAGCCCAACGACGAATTGCTCAAGGCCACGCCGCTGACGGGCGCGGGCTATCGCGAGGGCTTCCTGTCGCCGAAGTCGGACGTGGACCACTACGTGCTGAACGCGCGTGAGCCGGTGCTGGCGAAGGTGGAGCTGTCGGGCGTGGACCGGTTGGATTTGACGCTGTCGATGGTGGAGCCGCCGCAGGGAGACGGGCTGAAGGAGACGGTGCTGCTCAAGGCCAACGACGGGTCGCTGAAGGAGCCGGAGCGGCTCAACAACGTCGCGTGCAGCGGCACCTGCTACTTCCGGGTGGAGGGGTCGTTCCGCAAGGTGAACGGCAAGTTCGTGAAGGACTTCGAGAATGCGGACCAGCCCTACCGCATCAGCGTGACGACGGTGCCGGACGACGGCAGCCAGGAGCGCGAGCCCAACAACACGTCCGACCGCGCGCAGGACCTGACGTTGGGCAAGGCGGTGCGGGGCACGGTGTATCCGGCGAAGGACACGGACTTCTACCGGGTGGACCTGTCCGACCGGCCGGTGCGCACGGCGCTGACCGCGACGCTGCTGGGCATCCTGAAGGTGGACGTGGGGCTGTATCTGCACCGGCTGCAGCCGGACGGGAAGCTGACGTTGGTGCAGACGTCCGACCGCGCGAAGGGCGACCAGCCGGAGACCATCCGCTACAGCGCCGAGCCCGGCGTCTACGTCTTCGAAGTCCGCGACGCGAAGAACCGCGAGGCGAACTTCCAGGACTCCTACCAGCTGACAGTCGAGGAGGGGGAGTAGCAACGCACCCTCCAACAGCTGGCATCACGCCCTCTTGCCGCCGTGATGCCAGCTGTTGCTAGGCTTGCCATTGCAAGCCAGCCAGGAGAACGCGTTGAGCGCGGCCGTACCCGAGAAGCAACGGATTGCCATCCTCAATCCAGCAGAGAATCAGTCCCACCTCCACCGCCTTCTCACGGAGGCGGAGCAGCGCATTGTCCTAGTCAGTCCCTACGTCAAGTTCGACAAGCTTCGAACCCTCGTGCGCCCTCTACAGGCCGCATTGCTCAAGGGCGTAAAGGTAACGCTTGTAGTGCGCGAGAAGGACTACAGCACTGGCAAGGAAGACCCGCTGGACTCGGATGCGCTGACCCAACTGCGGCAATTGGGGCTGACGGTTCTCGTGCTGAAGGACTTGCACGCGAAGATCTACCTCTCGGAGAAATACGCGCTTCTCACATCGCTCAATCTCCTGGAGTCGTCTTTCAACAACAGCATTGAGATTGGCACATGGCTCACGGCGGGTACCCCCGAGTACGCCTCCGTTGACGCCTTCCTGAAGAACGAGATCTATCCAACGGCCCAAGCCGCCCCTTCGCTTTCCGCTCCACAAGTGAAGACGTCCGAGGCTCAAGCGCCCAAGCGCGAGCCCCGCGCTGCACCGGCTCGGGAAGCAAGCATGCCACTGCAAGTTGTCATCAATGATGACTCCGACACAGGGCACTGCATCCGTTGTGGCGATGACCTCGACTTCAACATGGAGAGGCCACTCTGCCGTGGCTGCTATAACTCCTGGAAGAAGTACGGGGATCCGACCTACGCCGAGAAGTTCTGCCACGGCTGCGGTGAACCCAAGAAGACCTCGGTGGCCAAGCCCCTGTGCCGTCCCTGTTTTGACGACCTGGGCGACATTCCGCCTCCCGGCGACGACGACAACATTCCGTTCTAGGCTTCAGAGATGAAACCGCTCTGGTGTTGGCGATGCCAGCAGGAGATGCCCATGCTGGACGAGGTTGAGTTCGAGGAAGTCTCGAACCTCTACCGCGCGGCGTTCCGCTCCACGGAGCCCACCATGGAGGCGCGTTTCGCTTCCGTCAGCCAGGCCTACGAGCGGCTGACGGGCTACGTCGGGTGCCATCCGAACGCGGTGATGCACCACCGCATCGCCCAGTACGGCCCGCCGTGCACGGCCTGCGGTAAACCGCTGCGTACGCCTGAAGCCCGGTACTGCGCCGCCTGCGGAAATGTTCGCCAGCCACCGGACGCTTCTTCCCGTTGACAAGGCAGGGCCCGGAACCTACTTTGGGCCCTGCTTCGCACGTCGCACGCGGTGGTAGCTCAGTTGGTAGAGCACGAGCTTCCCAAGCTCGGGGTCGAGGGTTCGAATCCCTTCCGCCGCTCTGATGAGACACAGGCCGATGGTTCCTTCCCGGAACCATCGGCCTTCGTGTTTCCGGGGCCTCGGGCCGCCTTGCAGCAAGGAGGCAGCAAACGGCGCGAATCCGAACCCGCTCCCCTCCCCGGCTCGCGCCTACTGCACCTCCGGCGGCTGCGGCCAGGAGGCAGGAGCGAAGGACAGCTTGTTGACATCCTGGCGCAGGTAGGCCGCCGGGTCCATATGGGCGTAGCGCCGCATGGTGAGCTTGGGGTCCGAGTGCCGCAGGACGCTTGCCACGGCTGCCGAGCTCGCCACGGACTGGATGAGCAACGAGGCGCAGGTGCCGCGCAGGTCGTGGAAGCGCAACCGGCGCGGCTTCGTCCTGAGGCGCATAGCGCAGCGAGGGCAGCGCGTCGCCTCGGCCACGTCCGCCTCCTCCTGGTAGCCACACCCCTTGCGGCGGCAGATGAGCTTCCAGCCACTGACGGTGCCGGCCCGCCACAGGGCCCGCTGGAGGATGGCCTGCGCCTTGAAGTCCCGACGACTCATGGAACCGTCCGGTGCCGGAAAGAGCAGTTCAGAGGGCGATGCCGCGTTGAGCCCGAGCTAGTCCCCAAACAGCGTGCTCCTGGGGCGCATCTCCGAGTGAGAGGCGCCTCAACATGCTGCGGTCCAGCAACTGGATGGAACCGGACTGCGCAAGCAGGACGTTCGCGCGAGACGTCTTCGCCTGTGCTCAGTGTGGAGGGCGGCTTGAGGGTGCAGGCGTACCTGACGGCACCCGACGGGGTGCTAGGTGGCCTGAAGTTGCCCCGGTTCCGCAGAGCGCTCCGGGCTTTCGCCATCAGGCAGCAGCTCGGTACTGCTTTTCGTAGTGGCGGGTGATTCGTAGTCGAGTGCGGAGTGCCGCCGGTGTGGGTTGTACTAATCCTCGATGAATTCGAAGAGGGCCATCGGGCCTCTGCCTGCGAGCGAAGAGTGCGACGGTCGAGCAGCTCGCATTCGAGCGTGGAGCATAGGAAGGACAGGAGCCCACTTGGGCGTAGCGGGCGGGAGCAGAGCGGGAGGAGAGGGACACTGACGGGGAGCCAATAAGCCGCACGCCGAGTCGGCGCAGAAGCCTTTCATCTCCAGCAGACACACGTCTGCCCGGCCCAGCCGCTTTCCCAAGAAAGGCGCGGCAGGTGCCTGGCTCTCTTGGCTGGCTGTGGCGGCTTGAGCTTCAACACCATGCGCTCTGGGGTGGTCCTCGCGCGGAGGACAGGTGCGCAATCGCCGTGGGCAACCCCAGGTGCTCCAGAATCGCTCTCACCCCCTCCTGCTCCCTTCACGTACGCCAACACCCGCCGCCTGCCTCAACACCTCAAGCACGCGAACACATCCAGGGCGAACGTCCTGCGCAGCAGCCCGGCCCAGACCAAACGGGGTCTGCGCTCCTTCCTCGGCTCCTCCACCGTCGCAGCAAAGGCGGGCTCTCCTCCTTCAGCCCCAGCTCCGCCCCTGCTTGAGGGAGGAAGGTGGCCCCGGGGACGCGCAGCTGGGGCGGCCGCACTTGGCGCGGGTGCTGGTGAACCAGGGCTGGTGCCTGGACATGAAGGCCGCGTTCGACCGGTTCCTGGGCACCGGCCGCGCCGCGTGGGTAGAGCGCTTCAAGCTGGAGGGCACGGAGGCCATCCGCCTCATCCGCGACGCGGGCGGCACCGCGACGCTCGCCCACCCCGGCTCCTCCAAGATGGAGCGTGTGTAGATCAAGGCGCTGGCCCAGGCGGGCCTGGCCAGACTGAAGGTCCTAAGCCAGGACCACAACCCGGGCCTGCGGCAGAAGTATCTGGCGCTCGCGGAGGAGTTCGACTTGGTGCCCACCTTCGGCAGCGACTTCCATGGAGAAGAGGTGTCGCCGAACCACAGCCTGGGCGTCGCTACCATGCTCCCAGAGATGTTCTAGAAGCTGCACGCCCGCGCAACTTAAGTTCGGCCCAAGGGGCGACAAGCAGGCCAGCGACCCAACGAGATTGGCGACTGCCCTCCCTGTTGGTTGGTCCACTGACCAACGGACAGTCCCTCGGACTACAGCTTTAAGGCGAAATCGGCTGAACGCACTTGCAGTGAGTCACGACCCAACAATATTGTTGGGTCGTGGCGATACCGAATTTCAACGAAGACGGAAATCTACCGGCCGGCATCCACGAGGCCGAGTGGGAAGAAGTTAAGATCCGCTTTGGAGGGTCCGGGCATCGTCGAAGCCTTCTCCGCGGGCTCGAAAAAGCTATGAAGTTGCTGAAGATGGCCGGGTGCACACGCATCTACATCGACGGCAGTTTTGTCACGTCGAAAAAATCCCCCAGGGACTTCGATGCTTGCTGGGAAGAAAATGGCGTCGACTTCAACCTATTGGATGCGGTCTTTCTAGACCTGCGTTCACCTAGAGCCTCGCAAAAGGCGCTTTTTGGAGGAGAACTCTTCCCTGCGTCCGCGCCGGCAAGTGGCAGTTCTCCCTTCCTTACATTTTTCCAAAACTCACGCGAAGGATTTCCGAAAGGAATAATAACAATAAATCTCGAAAGGTGGCAGCCATGATCAAGAATGAACGAGAGTACCGAATCACCCAAACAAAGGCTGCCGAATTCGAACGATCCCTAAAGGATATACAAATATCCCCGAACCCCTCTCTTCACCCCAAACTACTAAAGGCGCAGCGAGACGCACTTGAGGGACAACTCGAAGACCTTCGTGCAGAAATTGCTGACTACGAGGCGCTCCGAAGCGGCAAGAAAAAGGTCCTTGAGCTTTCGTCTTTAGAGGAACTCCCTCGCGCCCTGATTGAGGCTCGGATCTCAGCAGGCCTCACCCAACGTGAGCTTGCAGAACGACTCAAGATCTCTGAGCAGCAAATTCAGAGATACGAGGCGACTGACTACTCAAGCGCCAGCCTCTCCAGGCTTCAAGAAATAGTGCGCGCACTTGGGCTAAACATTCGCAAAGAAGTTTTCCTCCCCTCAACAGAAGTCTCATCGGCGGCCCTTGAGAAGAGGCTACTAGACTCAGGAATAGCCAGAGACTTTCTCAGTAGACGAATCACAGGAGAGGATATCAACCAAGAAGGAGATGCCTCCGTGCTACGTTCCGCAGGCATCCTCAGTAGAATGTTCGGCTGGAAAGTGACTGAGATTTTTACTGGAGCTACCCCTTTGCCCTTGCCAGCGAGCGCAATGGGCATGCAATTCAAGCTTCCGGCAAACGCTGCAGAAGAGAAGACTGCTTTTTTTTCAGCATATGTTCGATTTGCCGCCGAACTAGCCCTCAAGGCAACTCCCGTACAGAAACAGAAGACAATTCCAAGGTCTGCCTCCGATTTCCGCAAGGAAGTGATGTCAAGCCAAGGGCGCATCGATCTAACATCAACACTGAACTACCTCTGGAACTCAGGCATTCCGGTACTTCCAATCCAAGAAAGTGGCGGCTTTCACGCCGCATGCTGGCGCATCGCTGGCAGAAATGCCATTGCCTTAAAGCAAACAACCACATCCACATCGAGATGGCTTCACGACCTACTCCACGAGACCTACCACGCCGCAGGAGCGGTTGACGAATTTGACTTTGCATTCATCGAGCAAGGCCTTAGCCCCTATGATCGAAGAGACTCGGAAGAAGAAATTGAAGCAACACAATTTGCTGCTGATGTTCTTCTTGGCTCGCGTGCAGAGGAACTCGTCGACGAATGCGTAAGGGAGGCCAAAGGCTCAATCCCAAATCTAAAAACAGCTCTGCCACGCGTCGCGCAAAGAAATGATGTTCCGATTGACGCACTCGCCAACTACATGGCTTGGCGACTCTCTCAACAAAACCTAAATTGGTGGGGGACGGCAACAAACCTACAAAGCAAAGACCAGAACCCTTGGAGGGAAACACATGAGTTCCTAATCAGGCGTCTCGACTGGAACCAACTCGACCGCACGGAACGCGAATTACTAATGCGCGCCATTTCGGAAACCTAAGATTCCATGCCCCCTATCAAACTCAAACCGCTTGCCATTTCATGCACCGCAACCGACTGCGAGAACGAGTTACATTGTTTTTTACAAAAGAAACGACGAGAGGACGGCTACCGCGTAGGGGGGCCGTGCCGTGATTGTGGAACCGCTCTAGTTAAGTGGTCACGCGTGACGGCGCGAAATCTGTCAGACGCTCAGTACACTTTCCAGTCGATGAAGAAGGAACTGATTAGGCATGAGTTTTGGCACAGGCCTCTCGATCAATACGCCATCAACCATGCCCTTCGAAAAGGAAGCATCCTGTTGAAGGCTGCTGCCAAAATAAGAATTCAGGGTTCCGTCGCAAAGCCTGGACACCCGCGTGAGGGGCGCCAGACGCCTTTTTCCGGCAACATTCTATATTACGCACAACACAGCGTTGCCGCTTGCTGCAGAAAGTGCATTGAGTACTGGCATGGTATCGACTCAACCAAGCAGCTTTCGGACCCCGAGCAAAACTATCTCGTTGATCTGATAATGAAGTACGTAGAAGACAGAATGCCGGACCTAGCCGAACATCCAATTAAGGTGCCCCCACTCAAGAAAATCCAAACGGAGGCACCTTGACAAGCCTAATAAAAACAGACGAATACTCTGAAAGACTCAGGCAAAAGGCAATATCGCTGACCGATAAGCGTATTTTAATCGCCCGTCTAGCGGGAAGCGATCAAGAGCAAGACTTGACAGTTCCACCAAACTGCCAGGGCTTCGGGCGAATTCGCCACTTTCGGCGCTTAGCAGCTTCGACCGGCGTTTGGCCAGCCAATCCGCTTCCAATCGATCCGGCAGCAGCGGCTCTCGGACTTCCCATTGAAAGCGAAGTTCGCGCGCAAGTATTTCAAAATGCCGCATGCAATTGGCGATGCTGGTACTGCTTTGTTCCGTTTCGGCTCCTTGAAGCCAATTCAGAGTCTGCGGCATGGCTATCCGCAGATGAGCTTATTTCCCTATATCTCCAAGAACCAGAGCCCAATCGAGCTCGCATGATTGACTTAACAGGGGGCCAACCCGACCTGACACCTGAATGGATCCCATGGACCATGCAGGCGATGCGTGATCGGGGCATCGAAGGCGATGTCTACCTATGGTCAGACGACAATCTAAGCACCGACTATTTCTGGAAGTTTCTTTCTCCCACAGAACAAGAAATTGTCGCAACATTCAAAAACTACGGTCGTGTAGGCTGTTTTAAGGGCTTCGACCAGGATTCCTTTTCATTCAACACCAAAGCCGAGCCCAACCTGTTTGAGCGACAGTTCGACATATTCAAGAGGATGACCGAAACAGGCATAGATCTCTATGCATACGCAACGTTTACGGCAAGAGACACCACCGACATCTCCGATAAAATTGCGAGATTCGTAGATCGCCTTCAGTTCATCGATGAAAATCTACCTCTTCGAACAGTACCGCTGCAGGTATACCCCTTCAAAGTCGTCAAGCATCGGGTCGACTCCGCTGCCGACATCAATAAACTAGGACAACTACCATACACTGCACAAGGTCACGCAATCGAAGCCTGGCAGAAGGAACTTACTCAACGATTCCCAAGCACAATGAGAGAGAAGAGAATCAATACTGTTCCAATGAAGAACCGCCGCAGCACGACAACACTAAGTATAAAATAGAGTTGCCCGAACAGGGGTTCCCATAAATGGAAAACATTGTCATTGGTGTCTCCGGGGGAATTGGCAGTGGGAAAACTGAATTTGCTCGCAGGCTCTCTCAGCAGATCGGCGCACCTTTTCTTTCATTTGGCGACCTCATTAGAGACAAGGCATTGAAACTGGGAATACCCCAAACAAGAGAGCGCCTGCAGCGTCTCGGAGAAACAACGATCTCCGATATCGGCTGGGAGCGATTCATCGAAGAACTGTTGGCGCCGTGGAACCGTTCTGCGCCATTGGTTATCGATGGATTCCGACATAAAGATGCGGTTTCTCAAATGCGCTCTTCTATTGCTCCGCTTCAATTTAAACTAATCTATTTAAATGTTGAGCGGGCCGTTCGAACGGAGCGGCTCGGTCTCGTTCGTCCCTTGGACGCAGAAAACATTGACCGGCTCGATCAGCATTCAACAGAGCGTGATGTTCATGCAGACTTGATGAGCTTGGCAGATCTATTACTTGATGGAAATAAAGAGCCATCCCTCCTGGTCGAAGAGACAGTACATGCACTTCAAAACATAGCCTCTCCATGCTGACGTGAAGCGTGTATGGCATATTCGCCAAAGGATTGTTCTTCGTAGGGAATTAGCAAAGCGCAGCCCGCGCCGGAGCAGCGGAGACATGCAGTCGCGCATCGTCCTCTCGCGACAGTCGCGCCCTAGCTAGACTGTTGTCGCTCTTTCATCCTGCACAACTGCCTTTGGCATGCAGTAGGCGCGACAGCGGTTCGGCCCAAGCGTTTTGAGCTACAGTTGAGGGGTTGGGTGTTAACCCAGGGCTCGATTGACGGGATTGTCGAGGCTTGATCTCCGCTGGAGATGAGTGAAGGACATCACACCCCGGAGAAGGCCACCTCACGCACGGTGAGCAGGCGCTCCGCCCCGCTCGGCAGCGCGCAGAGCCGCGCATGCGCTGGACCTTGCAGCAAGGATGCACCAAACCCCTTGGGATTCCCTGCTACCGGCTCGGATGGTTGGACGGACCCCGGCCCGGAATCCCCAACAGTTGTAAGGGCTTGTGAATCGCTGACAACGCCTGGATGTGTTGGGGCCGTGCTTCCCAAGCTCGGGGTCGAGGGTTCGAATCCCTTCCGCCGCTCTGAAGAGACACAGGCCGATGGTTCCTTCCCGGAACCATCGGCCTTCGTATTTCCAGGGCCCCGCGATTCTGGAAGACTCTCCGGGTCAAGCGAGAGGAGCCCCATGCGTGAGGCAGCAGCGTGGTCCCGTCGTGGCGCACGTCGTCCAGGGCTGCTCCTGGCCCTGCTGCTGGCCGGGGTGCTCATTCCCCTCCCCCGCGCCGAGGCCTTCCCCATCACGCCGTGGACGCTCTCGGAGCTGACGGAGACGGCGGAACTCGTGGTGTGGGCGGACGTGGAGAAGGTGATGGAGCTGCTTCCGCCGAAGTCGCCCGAGGAGAAACGGGAACGCGACCGGTGGGATGACAGTGAGGTCGCATACCTGCGCATTCGCGAAGTGTGGCGCGGGCAGGCGCGTCCGGATGAGCAGATCAAGGTCTACTTCAACGGAAGCTACATCTGCCCGGCACCTCCCCATTACGAGCCCGGCCATGCCGTCATCGCGTTCCTCAAGCGAGAGGGCGGACTCTGGCGGACCGTCGCGCTGTCGTACGGGACGCGCTATCCGGAGAGCACCGACGAGCTCGAGGCCTACCGGCGCGCGGTGACGCGATTCCGCGTGACGCAGGAGCAGGCCATCGTGGCGCGGGCCGCGGGCCGGGGAGAGGCCGGTGTGCGGGCGGCGCTCACGGACTGGCAGGTGCTCGCGGCCGAGCATCCCGCGACACGGTGGGATGGCTTGTACGGATTGGAGCCCGCGGCCGATGCGGACCTCTGGTTCTACGACCCCAGGAGCCCTGCCCCGGTGCACCTGTTCCCCTCGCATCGGGAGCAACTGGCCCGCGCGTTCGTGACCGCGCCGTCCCTGGACCGCACGTCGGTCATGATGCTGACGGTGCTCCGCGGCCACATCAGCGCCGAGGTGGATGACACGGCGGCCCGTGTCCTGGAGACCGTCCTCGCCGAGGAGCGCCCCCCGTACTGGGCCTCCAGCGCGTTCGACCTGCTGCGCGAGCGCTACGGAGAGAAGCCCGAGGCCCGGTCCGAGCAGACGCAGGATCCCCTGCTGCGCGCCCGTGGCGATGCGCCGGACGCACTGCCCCTGCTCCAGCAATGGCAGCACTTCAAACAGCGCCACCACCTGGCGCCGAAGCGACTGCCCTTGCCCGCGGAGCCTGGAGTCCCCGGCACCGGCGCGAACACCCCGCTCTGAACGACTGCCCTGCTACTTCGCCAGCCACGCCGCGAAGCGCTTGTCGAGCAGCGGCGCCGCCTTGTCGACGGCGTCCCAGGTGTCGTCGTCGAGCTTCGGCGCGTCGTGGCCGAACGCCCCCGCGCGCTTTCCGAACGTCTTCTTGAGGTCGGCGGTGATCCACAGGCCGTTCATGTTGTGGAACCACCGATACGCCATCAGACGGAGGCCCGGCGCATCGCGCAGGTGGTCGTCCCAGAGGCCGCGCGGAAGCGCCTGCTTCACGAACTCCGAGCCCTTCGCCTTGCGTGCCGCGACCGCTTCCAGCAACGCGCGGTGCGCCGGGAAGCGCGAGCCGTCGAGCAGGCCTCGCGTCGCGGCATAGCCGATGAAGAGTCCAGTCGTGACGTCGGGATACGGCGCCAGCTCGCCCGCGCCCTTCACGGCGACGGTGACGGAGAGGGATGCGTCGAACTCCAGCTCGAGCCACACCTGCCCCGCGGTATCGAGCGCGAACTCCCAGTAGGCGACGGTGGGCTCGTCCTCGTTCATGAAGCTGGCGCGGCGGCCGGTGGGCGCGCCGAGCCGCTTCGTGATCTCCGCTTCCGTCTTCACCTTCCACGGAACACCGAGGACGTCCTCGCCAATCTTCGACCGCACCCACGCGGAGGCGACGTAGGGGATGAACGTCTTGGCCGTCTTGGGAACCAGCGGGAACGCGTCGTTCAGGATGTCGTGGGTGAAGACGATCTCCACGCCGTGCTTCGCGGCCTCGACGTTCACCGAATCGGTGTTCACGCTCGTGGACGCGGGCACCCTCTTGCCCAGCGCTTCGGTCACGTAGGCGATGACCTCGGGGTCGTCCGCGCGCCGCCCGAGGACCGACGCCAGCCGCTGCGCCTTCGGACCGAGCTTCTTCATCACCTCCGTTGGCGTGAACGTGTGGGCCGCCACGGAGGGCGCGGCGGGAGGGAGCACGGCATCGCCGTCCAGCCAGGCCGCGAAGTCGAAGGCCTTCGCCTTCGGCGCCTTCACCTTCTTCGCCTTCAGCCACGCGGCCAGCGCCTTCCGGTCAGAGGCGCCCTCCTCGTCATCGAGGTCGTCGAGATCCGTCTCCCCCTGGGACCACAGCAGCAGGAACTCCTCCAGGCTGTTCGCGACCGTGCGCGCCTCACCCTCCGACCCCAGCAGCGCCACCGCCCACGGAGCGCCGGCCCCGGGGTTCACGAGCGCGAGCAGCGAGCCATCTGGAAGATGGAGGAACGCGAAGGCGTCACGACGGAGCCGGTCCGCCAGCTCCGGGTTCCACTCCTTCGGAATGGGCTCGGCTTCGAGCGCATCGAACCAGCCCAGGGTTCCATGCGGCTGCTTGCTCACCCAGGCACCAAGGTCCGCGAGCAGCGGTGGAATCTCATGCCCCTTGGGCGCCTTGGACAGCTTGACCGTGTAGTTCGCCATGCCGGCCAGCTTTGGCCGCGCCCTTAAGGGTGTAAAGGCACAAGCGACGCCTTGACTGAACGGGCTTTCAGTCACACCCTGTGAGGGTGAAGGCCCGTCCCGTCGACAATCCGCCCAACCCCTGGGCCAGCACCGCGGTGGAGTACCTGGACGAGATTCCCCCCGCGCGCCTGGAGGTCTGGGAGGATCACAGCCGCTCCATCATCGCGCGCAACGACAGCCCGGACGTGTGCTTCTCCTGGAGCGTCAACCCGTACCGGGGCTGCCTCCACGCGTGCGCCTACTGCTACGCGCGCCCCACGCACCAGTACCTGGACTTCGGCGCGGGCACCGACTTCGAGACCCGCCTCGTCGTCAAACCCAACGCCCCGGAGCTCCTGCGCGAGGCCTTCGACCGGCCGTCGTGGAAGGGCGAGACCGTCGTCTTCAGCGGCGTCACCGACTGCTACCAGCCGCTGGAGGCGTCACTCCGGCTCACCCGCCAGTGCCTGGAGGTCTGCGCCGAGTACCGCAACCCCGTGGGCATCATCACCAAGGGCGTGCTGATTGAGCGCGACCTGGACGTGCTCCAGCGGCTCGCGGGCGAGGCGCGGCTCACCGTGAGCATCAGCCTCCCCTTCCACAACGAGGAGCTGGCGCGCGCCATGGAGCCGGTGGTCGCCACGCCCAAGCGCAGGCTGGCCACCATCCGCAAGCTCACGGAGGCCGGCATCGACGTGGCCGTGTCCGTGTCCCCCATCATCCCGGGCCTCAACGACGAGGACATCGCTCGGGTGCTCACGTCCGCGCGCGAGGCCGGCGCCACGCGCGCGCACTACACGCTCCTGCGGTTGCCCGGGCCCGTGCAGGCCGTGTTCGAGGAGCGCCTGCGCGCGAAGCTGCCCCTGCGCGCGGACCGGGTGCTGCACCGCATCCGCGAGACGCGCGGCGGGGAGCTCACCGACGGCCGCTTCAAGCACCGCATGCGCGGCGAAGGGCTCTACGCGCAGACCATCCACCAGCTCTTCGCGACGGCGGCGCGCAAGGTGGGCATGCGCGCCTCGTCCGTCACGGAGGCCGCGCCGGACACCTTCCGGCGCCCCGCGCGGCCCTCCCACTCCCCCCAGCTGTCGCTCTTCTAGGCAGCGACGCGGGAGGGCCCGCTATTTCCGGATGGCTTGCAGGATGGACAGCAGGATGACGGCGCCCACCGTGGCCACCAGCAGCGAGTACAGGTTGAAGCCCGTCACGCCGGTGCCGCCGAAGAAGCTGAACACCCAGCCGCCCAGCATGGCGCCCACGATGCCGGCGAAGATGTTGGCGAACATCCCCATCCGGGCGTTGGTGCCCTTGATGATGCTGGCCAGCCAGCCCGCGATACCGCCCAACACCAGCCACGAACAGATGCTCATGCCATCCTCCTCCAGGTAGGGCCCGAAGGCCTACCAGACCTCACAGCGGTTCGCAGCCGGGGCCACCATCTTCGACCCCGCGGGGCAGGAGAAGGCCTGCTGGAACTGCGGCAGGTTCACGTCCGGCCCCTTCACGCGCAGGAACGCCGGCGAGTGCGAATCCGTCAGCGCCCGCTGCCGCGCAGCCTCGTTACGAATCTTCGAGCACCACGATTGCGCGTGCGCGAGGAAGAACTGCTGCCCCGGGGTGAAGCGGTAGGCGTTCGCCTTCGCCGCCTGGTCCGGGTACTTGGCCAGGTAGGACTCCATGGCCGCGTACGCCAGCTTGAGGCCGCCCAGGTCCGCGACGTTCTCGCCCAGGGTGAGCTTGCCGTTCACCTTCACGTCGTCCACGGCCGTGTACTGGTCGTACTGGTTCTTCACGCAGGCCACGCGTTCGCGGAAGGCCTTGTCCGACGCCGGGGTCCACCACGTGCGCAGGTTGCCGTCCGCGTCGAACTGGCGGCCCTCGTCGTCGAAGCCGTGGGTGATTTCATGGCCCACCACCATGCCCATGGCGCCGAAGTTCACCGCCGCGGACGCGTCCCGCCCGAAGAACGGCGGCTGGAGGATGCCCGCCGGGAAGACGATCTCGTTGGTGGCCGCGTTGTAGTAGGCGTTCACCGTGGGCGGCGACATGAACCACTCCTGGCGGTCCACCGGCTGGCCCACCTTGCGCAGCTGGCGCGCCTGCTCGAAGGCCTCCGCCGCCAGGAGGTTGTCCAGGTACGAGTCGCGCTTCACGTCCAGGCCCTCGTAGCTGCGCCACTGGTCCGGGTAGCCGATCTTGTTGGTGATCTTCTTCACCTTCACCAGCGCCTGGGCCTTCGTCTCCGCGTCCATCCAGGAGAGCGTGTCCAGGTTGCGCTCGAAGGACTGTTCAATCTGCTGGACCATGTCCAGGGTGGTGGCCTTGCCCTCCGCGCCGAAGGTGCGCGCGATGAAGGGCTTGGCCAGCGCGTGCGGCAGCGCGTCGTCGGTGGCCTCCACGCACTTCTTCCAGCGCGCCAGGTCCGCCTTCGCGCCGGTGAGCACCGTGGACTCGAAGCGGAAGAACTCGTCGCGCAGCGCCTTGGGCAGCGCCGTCTGCACCCGCTTCACCAGGTGGTAGGAGAGGTACGGGCCCATGTCGGTGGGGCGCTGCTGGCGCACCAGCCCGGACACCTCCGAGAAGAACTTCGGCTGCGTCACGTTGAGCGCTTCACCGGCGGGCAGCCCCACCTCCGCGAAGTACGTGTCCCACTGGAAGGCGGGGGCCAGCTTCTTCAGGCCCTGGCGCTCCAGCCGGTGGTAGACCTTCTCCGGCTCGCGCGTCTCGTCCTTGGGCAGCCGCGCGGTGGCCAGGCGCGTCTCGATGGCGAGGATGCCCGTGGCCTTGCGGCTGGCGACGAAGGGCGCGTCGCCCAACAGCTCGAAGACCTTCTGCACGTGCGCCTGGTAGGCGTTGCGCGCCTCGCGCATCTTCACGTCGGGCTTGAGGTAGTAGTCGCGGTCCGGCAGGCCCAGGCCCGCCGCGTCCACCACCGCGATGACCTGCGTGGCGTCCTTCTGGTCCTGATCCGACGTCACCCGGAACAGCGCGTTCACGTTGCGCGCGTGCAGCCACGCCACCGCCTTGGCCACGGCCTCCTGGCTCTTCAGGCCGTTGAGCTTCGCCAGGTAGGTGCGCAGCGTGGGCAGCGACTGCTCCAGCTTCGCCTCGTCCATGCAGGCGCCGTAGTAGTCCCCCAGCTTCTTCTCCTCCGCGGAAGCCTCGCCCTGCCCTTCCGCGGCCTTCGTGAGGATGTCGCGCAGCACGGCCTGGTTGCGCTCGGCCACCGTCTCGAAGCCGCGGCTCCAGCGCGCGCGCTCGGCGGGGATCTCCGTGGTCTTCAGCCAGCCGCCACAGGCGTACTGGTAGAAGTCGTCACAGGGGTTCACGGACGGGTCCATCACCGCGGCGTCCAGGCCGGGGGGCATGGGGCGCTCGGCCATGGGCACGTTGGCGGCCTGTGGCGCGGGCGCGGGGGTGGCCGCTTCCGACGGGGCCGCGCTGGCCACGGGGGCCGGGGTGGAGGCCTGGGACGGCTCGGGGGTGGGCTCCGCCGTCTTGCAGGCGGCGCCAAGGACACAGGTGGCGGCGAACAGGGCCAGTCGCTTCACAGCGTTCTCCAGCACGGACAGGGGTGGGGTGCGGTTTTGGCGCGCATCAACGCCGGATGCGCCAGGGCATTCCAGCGGCAACTCACGGGCGTGTGACAGGGGCGCCCCGCGCTGTCCACCATTGAAGCAATGGCGCTTCCTGGAAACGACGACGCCCCGGGGAGCGTCCCTCCGCGTGAAGAAGGGACACGCCCGGGGCGTGCGAAGCAAGACGGCTCAGACCGGTGCGTCAGTCGTCCTTGCCGAGCATCCCGTCCTTGAGGCCGCTGTCCACGGGGTCCTTGCCCAGCCACACGGAGAAGAGCGCGTCCGCGAAGTCCTTGCCCTCCACGTCGATGGACTTGCCGTCGCTCGTCTGCACGGTGGTCCCCTTGCCGGGGACGTAGGTGAGGATGAGCTCCTGGCCCTCCTTCACCTCCGCGGGGATGGCGTTCTTGAAGGTGTTCAGGCGGTCCTGGAGCTTGGGCAGGTTGGCGCCGGCGTTCTTCTTGAAGCCGTTCTCGATGGCCTCGGTGATCTGGTCCTTCTTGAGGTCGCGCTTCATGAACATGCGCACGCGCTTGACCTCGTCCGCGTTGAGCAGCGCGGTGGCGTCCTGCGTGGGGTTCTCCACGTAGAGGCCCACGGTATAGACCTTGAAGATGGCCTTCTTGCGCAGGCCGACGCCGTTGAGCTTCAGCTCCTTGCCGGCGACGGTGGCGGTGTCCGGGTACTTCACGCCGGCGATGTCCTTGGCCATGACGGGCGCGGCGAGGGTCAGCGACAGCAGCACGGCGGTCAGCGTCTTCTTCATGGAAAAACCCTCCGGGTGGTTTCTGCGCGATGTTCGACGCAAGCCTAGCCGTGCGTCTTCACGAAATGATCCATGAAGGACGTCAGCGTCATGACGTCCTGCGGCGAAACCGCGTTGTACATCGACACGCGGATGCCGCCCGCCGTGCGGTGGCCCTTGAGCCCCACCATGTGGGCCTTCTTCGCCTCGGACACAAAGGCCGCATCCAGTTCCTCGGTGGGAAGGTGGAAGACGACGTTCATCACTGAACGGGACTCGCGCTCCACCGGGGCCCGGTAGAAGCCCGCGTTGCGGTCGATGGCGCCGTACAGGGCGTCCGCCTTCTCGCGGTTGCGCCGCTCCAGCGCGGGCAGGCCGCCCAGCCCCTTGGCCCACTGGAGCACGTTGCGCACCAGGTAGATGGCCAGCGTGGGGGGCGTGTTGTAGAGCGAGTTGTTCTCCGCGTGCGTCGCGTAGCGGAAGTACTTGGGGATGTCCTTGCGTCCCTTCGCGATGAAGTCCTTCGCCGCGATGATGAGCGTGACGCCGGAGGGGCCCAGGTTCTTCTGCGCGCCCGCGTAGATGAGCGCGAAGCGGCTCACGTCCGTGGGCTTCCAGAGGAAGTCCGAGCTCATGTCCGCCACCAGCGGCACCCGGCCCACGTCCGGGAAGCTGTGCCATTGCGAGCCGAAGATGGTGTTGTTGCTCGTCAGGTGCACATAGGCGGCCTGGGGGTCGAGCTGGAGCTCTCCCTGCTTCGGCACACGCAGGTAGCGCTTGTCCGGCTGCACGGTGGTCGCGGCGATGCGCGGTGAGCCGAAGTACTTCGCCTCGTCGAAGGCCTTCTCGCTCCAGACGCCCGTCATCAGGTAGTCGGCGGAGGCGCCCTGCGTGAGGAAGTTCATGGGCACCTGCGCGAACTGCTGGGACGCGCCGCCGGTGAGGAACAGCACCTGGTGCGTGGCGGGGATGCCCAACAGCTCCGTCAGCAGCGCGACGGCCTCGTCGTGGACGCCCTCGTAGTCCTTGCCCCGGTGGCTGTGCTCCATGACGGACATGCCGGTGCCATGGAAGTCGAGCAGCTCATCCCGGGCCTGCTCCAGGGCCGGCAGGGGCAGACCGGCGGGGCCGGCGTTGAAGTTGATGACGCGCATGGCGGAGGACCTCTCGGTGGGAGACGACGTCCCCCATTCTTCCTCCCGACCGCCCCCCGGAGGCCAGCGCGAAGCGTCATGACCGCCCGCCGCCCTGTCGGGAAGGAGGCTTCCGGGCAGGTCCAGGGCAAAGACAGACGTCAATCCAAGACAGTGTTTCAGCCGTCCCGACAGGGAGACGGACCGGGCCGGATTAGTGGCTCATTTCGGCCTGCATTTTTCTCCAACATACTGACTTCATTGGCCTTTTCCATTTCACCCAATCGACCCGGAGCGACGAAACAATAATTCGCGTTTTATCGACAAACATTTCAAACGCTGGCCCCGGAGTTTGAAATGACCATCCGCTCCCTCCCCTCCTCCCCTGCTTCCTTCCGCCCTGCTCCCGTCGCGCACCCTGCTCCGCGCGCGCCCCACACCTCCGCGGGCGCCCATCGCGTCACGGATGGTTTCGACCCGCGGCGGCCCGTCACCCCGTCGATGCCCCGCCCTTCGGTGGAGGAGCTGCGCGAGGCCGTGCTGCGCTCGAAGCTCAAGAGCGCGGCGGACACGCTCCGGCGTGGCACCGTGGGGCCATCCAGGGAGGAGCTGGGGGATGCCCTGCGGCAGGCCGTGCTGCGCCAGCGCCTGGGCAACGCGGGCGAGGCCCTGCGCGAGGCCATGGCCCAGCGCGCGCCGGCCACGACGGCCTACACCGTCCAGCCGGGTGACACCGTGGGCGACATCGCCTGGAACCTGATGCAGCAGGGCGTGCCGGGGCCGGTGGAGGCCATCGCGAACCAGATCGTCCAGCTCAACGGCCTGACGAACCCGGACCTGATCATCGCTGGGGCGACGCTCCAGCTCCCGGCCGCTCCCGGCGCGGTGACGGGGACGCCGTCCACGGGTGGGCCTGGCGCTCCGGGCAGTCCGGTGGGCCCGGCGCGTCCGGGGGAGCGCTACCCGGTGCCGTCCATCAAGCAGATGTCCTCCGAAGGCACCGAGGATGACTGGAACCAGCAGTCCAACTGCGGCCCCACCACGATGGCGATGATCCTCCAGGGCTACGGCATCGGCACGGGCATGTCCGACGGCGCGCTCATCAACCAGCTGGGACAGGGCGTGGGCATCACGTCCGCGGGCGTGGGGTACGCGGACATCCAGCGCATGGCCGCGAGCAACGGCCTCACGTCGGAGGTCAATCCGGGGACCGATGTGGGCTGGATTGAGCAGCAGCTCGCCTCCGGCAACCTCGTCGCCGTCAACGGCGAGAGCCACGTCATGCTCCAGAACGAGCAGCCGCCGTTCACCTCCGGCAGCTTCAGCGGCGGGCACTGGATCGCCGTCACGGGCATGACGCCCGAGGGCAACTTCATCGTGCATGATCCGTCCAGCACCGTGACGGAGCTGACGCCCGCGGAGCTCCAGCGCTTCCTCGGCGAGCACCAGTACGGTGGCTACTCCGTCGCCGTCCACCCGCCCCCGGGCCTGGCCCCCACCGACGACGTCACCGCGCAGGGCCAGGCGCTGGAGTCCGTGCGGCTGGCGCCGGGGGCCATGTCGCTCGCGGAGTCCGGCTTCGCGGGTCAGGGCGAGTTCATCCTGAGCATGGCCCGGAAGTACGACGTGCCCGTCGACCTGGCGCTCGCGATGCTGTGGAAGGAGTCGCAGTGGGGCACCGCGGGCGCGTCCGTCGGCGCCAACAACCCGGGCAACCTCAAGTTCGTGGGCCAGGAGGGCGCGTACGAAGCCTTCACGTCCCCGGGCGCGGCCGGCAGTTTCGCGGGCTGGCCCACGCTCCAGCAGGGCATCGAGGCGTACTTCAAGCTGCTGGGGACGCACTACCGCACCGAGCTGGACAGCGGCGACTGGACGGCGCTGGTGAACCGCTACGCGCCGCCGTCGGAGAACGACTCCGGCCTGTACGTCCAGCAGGTGAACGACTATGCGGCCGAGGTGCGCCGCCAGCTCGGAATCGGGTAGGCGGCTTCCGGCTAGACTCCCCTGCCCCATGGAGCCGTCCGCCGACGCCGACGCCAGCTACCTCCGGGCCCGCGCCGCGTGGCCTGGCGTGGCGCTGTCGCGCGAGGACTTCCTCGCCCACCTCGCGGCGCGGTCGGTGGCCTCTGGCGGCGCGCCGGTGTCCCACGGGGAGGACCTGTTCCTCGCGTGTGCCTGCGCGAAGGGACTGCCCGAGGCGCTCGCCCATTTCGAGCGCCTGCTCGTCCCCGCCGCGCGTCAGGCCCTGGGCCGACGGGGGCTCGCGCAGGACGTGGTGGACGAAGCGCTGCAACGGCTGCGCGAGCGGTTGCTGTTGCCGCGCGCGGACGGACCGCCGCGCCTGGCGGAGTACGACGGCCGGGGGCCGCTGGAGGCGTGGGTGCGCACCGTCGCGCTGCGCCTGGCGATGACCGAGCTGCGCGAGCGCGCCGCGCGTCCCTCGGAGGCGCTGCTGCCCACGCTGCTGCCCGCGGAGGATCCGTCCTTCGCGGCGCTCAAGCACCGGCACCACGCGGACATCGAGGCGGCCATCGCCTCGGCGCTCGCGTCGCTGGAGCCGCGCCAGCGCACCCTCCTGCGGCTGCACCTGGTGCAGAACGTGGGCGTGGAGGACATCGGGCGGGTGCACGGGGTGAGCCGCGCCACCATGACCCGCTGGCTCAAGGACGCGCGCGACACGCTCGCGGAGCGGACCCACGCGGAGCTGCGCCGCCGTCTGAACGTCGAGGACCCGGACCTGCACAGCCTGGCCCGGTCGCTGCTCAGCGGCCTGGACCTGAGCGTGCGTCACCTGCTGCGCCAGGACCCGCCATGAACTGCCCTGACGAGAACACCCTGCTGGCGTATTGCTCGCGCTCGCTCGGAGCAGAGGAGGCACGTGCGGTGGAGGCGCACCTGGATGCGTGCTCCACGTGCCTCGCGCTGGTGGCGGAGGCGGCCCGGGGCAGTGACCCCACCACGCTGCCGGACGTGCGGCCTCCGGAGCGCCCCGACACGGGCCGTCCGCGCGTCCAGGACGCGGAGCTCCAGCGCGGCACCGTGCTGGGCCGCTACGTCGTCATCGACCGGGTGGGCTCCGGCGGCATGGGCGTGGTGCTGAGCGCGTACGATCCGCAGCTCGACCGCAAGGTGGCGCTCAAGCTGGTGCGCTCGCTCCAGGGCGACGGCGCGGTGGAGCTGGAGCAGCGGCTGCTGCGCGAGGCGCAGGCGGTGGCGCGGCTGTCCCATCCGCAGGTCATCACCGTGTTCGACGTGGGCACGGTGGATGGCCGGCTCTTCATGGCCATGGAGTTCGTCGAGGGCCGCACGCTGCGCCAGTGGCTGAAGGAGGCACCGCGCTCGTGGCGCGAGGTGCTCGCCGCGTACCGGCAGGCGGGCCAGGGGCTGGCGGCGGCTCACGCGGCGCACCTCATCCACCGCGACTTCAAGCCGGACAACGTCCTGGTGGACGGCCAGGGCCGCGTGCGGGTGACGGACTTCGGCCTGGCGCGGCTGCCGGAGGGCACCCTGGCGCTGCCTCCGGACACGCTCCCCGAAGGCATCACGCCCTCCGCCGGGCCGGTGGACCTCACCCGCACGGGCTCGCTCATGGGCACGCCCGCGTACATGCCCCCGGAGCAGTGGAAGGGAGAGCCCATCGACGCGCGCGGCGACCAGTTCAGCTTCTGCGTCGCGCTGTACGAAGCCCTCTTCGGCATCCGCCCCTTCGCGCGCGGCCAGCCGCCGGACTTCAGCCGGCTCCAGGCGCCTCCGAAGGAGACCGGCGTGCCCGCGTGGGTCCGCCGCGCGGTGGTACGCGGGCTGAGCGTGTCACCGGCGGATCGCTTCGCGTCCATGGACGCGCTGCTGGAGGAGCTTGCGCGCGACCCGCCGCGAAGGCGCACGCAGGTGGCGGTGGGCGCGGGAGCCTTCGCGCTGGTGACGGCGCTCGTGCTCGTGTCGCGAGGCGCGGCGGATCCCTGCGGCGGAGCTCCCGCGCGCGTGTCGCCCATCTGGAATGACGCCCGCGCCGCGAAGGTGACGCAGGCCCTGTCCGCCACCGGCAGCCCGCTGGCCTCGGAGGCCGCCGACGCGGTGGCGCGCAACCTGGAGGACTACGCGCGGGCCTGGGAGGCGGGCTACACCCAGACGTGCCGGGCCACGCACGTGCGGCACGAGCAACCCGAGTCCGTGCTCTCCGTGCGCATGGCGTGCCTGGACTCGCGGCTGCAGTCGCTGGACGTGTTCGCGGACGTGCTGGAGCACGCGGACGCGCCGCTGGTGGAGAAGGCGGCGGAGGCGTCGCAGAAGCTGCCGCGTGTATCGGACTGCTCGCGCGTGGAGTCGCTGCTCTCCGTGGTGCCTCCGCCGGAAGGGCGCGGGGTGGCGGTGAAGCTCGCGGACGCGCGCGCGAAGCTCTCCCGTGCGCAGGCGCTGCTGGAGACGGGACGCTACGCGCAGGGCCTGGGTGACGCGCAGGCCGCGCTCGCGGTGGCGCGCGAGCTTTCGTACCGGCCCCTGGAGGCCGAGGCCCTCTATGCCCAGGGCTGGCTGGAGTACCGGCTGGCCCGCTACGAGGACGCGGAGCGCAGCTACACCGCCAGCTTCCATGCGGCGCTCGCGGGACGCCATGACCTCCAGGCGCTGCGCGCCGTGACGGAGCGGGTCTTCATCGCGGGCTATGAGCTGGAGCACGTGGACCAGGGGTTGGACCTGGCCATGCTCGCGCGGTCACTGCTGGAGCGCTCCGGCCCGGCGGAGGAGGTCGCCGCCCAGTTGGAGAACAACCTGGGCGTCCTCTACTTCGGCGAGGGGCTGCTTCCGCAGGCCATAGAGCACTACGAGAAGTCGCTCGCCGTGCGCGAGCGCGTCCTGGGCCCGGAGCACGTGGACACGGTCAAGGTCCTGACCAACCTCGCGCTGGTGCGGAAGCGCCAGGGCCGGACGCGCGAAGCCCGGGAGATGTACGAGCGGGCGCTCGCCACGCAGCGGCGGCAGCTGGGCCCGCATCACCCCACCGTCGCCAACACCCTCATCCTCCTGGCGGATGCGCGCCGTGCGCTGGAGGGAGGACGCGCCACGCTGCCGCTCTACACCCAGGCCCTGGAGCTGCGCCGCGCCATGCTGGGCGACACGCACCTGGCCACGGTGCGGCTGCACAACGACCTGGGCCGCATCCACGAAGACCTGGGCGAGTGGGACGTCGCGGAGCGCTACCATGCCCAGGCGCTGGCGTTGACCGAGCGCGGCCTGGGGCGCGAGCACGCGGAGTACGCCCTGTCGCTCCAGGAGCTGGCCCGCATGCAGGCCCGACGGGGCCAGCTGGACGTGGCGCTGGAGGGCTATGACCGCGTCCTGGCGCTCCAGGGCCGGCTGCTGGATGCCAGGAACGCCTCCACGCTGGCCACGCAAGAGGCGCGCGCCGCGCTCCTGCGCAAGCTGGGCCGGGCGCGCGAGTCCTCCGACGAGCTGGAGCGGCTGCTGGCCCTCAAGGAGGCCCAGGCGGGCCTGAAGTCCCCGTGGCTCGTCTCCAGCCTCACGGAGCTGGCGCGGACCGCGCTGGCGCTGAAGCAGCCCAAGCGGGCCCGTGACGCCGCGGAGCGCGCCCTGGCCATCATCCGCCCCCTGGGCTGGAGCCCGGAGCGCATGGCCGTGCTCCAGTTCGAGCTGGCGCGCGCCTCATGGGACGCGGGCGAGGCACGCCCGCAGGCCCTGGCGCTCGCGGACACCGCCCTCGCGGCCCTCACCGAGGCCGGCGAACCCAGCGCGGAGCTCGCCCGGACCGTGGCGAGGTGGAGAAGCGAACACGTCCTGCCCTGAGCCGCGCCCACCGCAACTTCCGTCCAGATTCTCGGACAATAAGAACAGCAGTTCTTCCAGGAGAACCCCGGCCATGCGTCTGTCCCTCTTCCCGAAGGCCCTCCCGCCGCCGACGCCCAAGGCCGCTCCTCCGCCGCCGGGTCGGGATGCGGGCGGACAGGCTGCGGCCCGGAAGGCGCACGCGCTGTCGACCACGGGGTTCGAGCCCGCGACCTCCGGCAAGTCTTCGGCCCGGCTGGGAGAACCCGAGTACGCGCGAGCGCGGCCGGGTGGCACCTTGAGCGACCCGTTCTTCCCGAGGGACCTCACCGTCGGCGGTGGCGATTCCGGCTCGGCCCAGGCGAGCGGCGGGTTTGGCTCGTCGTGGGACCGCATCCTGAACGGTCCCCTCCGCCAGATGCTCCAGGATGCCCTCGGCGGCGGGGGTGACGGCCTCAAGCAGGTGGGCCACGCGGTGAGGGAGTTCCTCGAGCGGTGGGTGCCCGGGAAGCAGATCCGCAACACGGACTCCAGCTCCGGCGAGGGAGACTCCCGCAGCGCCTCGCCCACGGCGAACGGCTCTGGCACCCGGAACGTCTGAGCCCGGGCGCGCGGCCTCAGCCCTGGGGCCGCAGCACCAGGCCGTCCTTCGCGAAGCGCGCCACCTCCGCGCGGACGTCCGGGGCGGCCATGCCGGTGGCCTGGGCGACGGCCTCTTCCGACAGGCCCTCCACGGCCATCTTGAGCACCAGCAGCGCGGATGGCGTGGCCTCCATGTAGAAGGTCACCAGCCGCTCCGGGTGGCGCCAGAGCAGCGCCAGCTCCTCCCCTTCCGCGGGCGCCCCTTCCGCGCCCCGGGCCCGCATGAACGCGCAGAGCCGGTAGGGCTGCTCCAGCACCGCGAGCGTGGGGTTGGGCGTCAGGCGCTCCACGGCCTCCGGGATGTCCTCCTCGGAGGCGAACACCGCGAAGTCGGTCCACTCGAAGCGCGCCAGCGCGGGCAGGAACGGGGGCAGGCCCTTCGCGGCGGCGGCGTCCGCGACGAAGGGCGCGAAGCCCTCACCCAGGCGGTTGAGCTCGTAGTGCCGCGCGGGGCGCGTGCGGGTGTAGCCCTCCACCAGCGCGTCCCACGCTTCCGGCGCCACCGCCTTGCGCGTCAGCGGGAAGAGCTTCTCCAGCGTGGAGCGCACGTGGCCGCGCACGAACTGGCCGTAGAGCGCCATGCGCTCCGGATCCACCACCCAGCCCGGGTGCGACGCGGACAGCTTGAGCAGCCCCTCCGCGCCCGGGGGCCCGGCGAGGTACGCGTCCATGCTGTCGAAGAAGTGCTTCAACGACGACTTCATCGCGTTCCCTCCGCGAGCACGCCGCGCGCCTGATCCGCCTCGTCCAGCACGGCGTCCAGGGACGGGATGGCCTGGTCCCACTCAATCAGCGTGGACACGGGGCCGGTGCGCTCCAGCGTGTAGCGGTACAGCGCCCACACGTCGTCGCAGACGCGGTCGCCGTGCGTGTCGACGAGGACTGTGTCCCGCACGTCGTGGCCGGCCAGGTGCACCTGCACCACGCGCTCCAGGGGCAGCGCGTCCACGAAGGCGCGCGGGTCGTAGCCGTGGTTCCGCGCGTTGACCCAGACGTTGTTCACGTCCAGCAAGAGGCCGCAGTCCGCGGCCTCCACCACCTGGCGCAGGAAGTCCGCCTCCTTCAGCGTGCCGCCCGGCATGGCCGCGTAGTAGCTGGGGTTCTCCAGCAGGAAGGGGCGCTCCACGCGCGCCATCACCTCGCGCACGCGCGGCACCACGTGCTCCACAGCGGCCTCCGTGAAGGGCAGCGGCAACAGGTCATGCAGGTGCACGCCGCCCAGGCGCGAGTAGCACAGGTGGTCCGAGAAGAACGGCGCGTCCAGGCGCTTCACCAGCGCGGCCAGGCGGGTGACGTAGTCGTCATCCAGCGCGTCCGGCCCGCCGATGTTGAGCCCCACCCCGTGCGGCAGCAGCGTCCAGCGCTCGCGGCACGCGTCCAGGGCGCGCTGGGAGCGGCCGCCCAGCGTGAGGAAGTTCTCCGGGATGATCTCCACCCAGTCCAGCGCGCGCGGCGTGCGCGGCAGCGCTTCGTAGAAGTCGCGGCGCAGCCCGATGCCCGCCCCCAGCGGCTTCAATCCATGGCGGTCTGCATAGCGGGGGGACGGCATCCAGCGCTCCTTCAGGCAGGGGGAGGAAACAACACGGGCGGCAGGAAGGAGTCTTCCCGCCGCCCGCGAGCCTGGGAGGGGACCTGTCACGCAGGCCCTCCCGGCGGATGACTACTTCTTGCCGCTGCAGGAGCCGGAGCCGCAGGAGCCGGCGCCACAGCTGCCCTCGGCGCCCTTCTCCGGGGTCGCGGCGGGGGCGGCGGCGGGAGCGGCGGCGTCGGCCGGCTTGTTGCTGCAGCTGGCCTCGGCGCCCTCGGCCGCGCCCGGCGACGCGGCGTGCACCTTGCTGCCCTCCGCCGCCTTGTTGGACGCGCAGCCGGTGGCCAGCGCGCTGAGGGACAGGGTGCCGACGACCGCCGCAAGAGCCTTGACGTTCATGTGTTGCTTCCTTTCGTACCGCAGGGGGTGTGACTACGGGGGACAGACAACTACGGCTTGAACTGCGTGGAGCCCCAGGCGTCGACCGTGACGTCGGCCCGCTCGCCCACCTTCAGCACCAGCGCTTCCGTGCGCTTGACGCCGTAGGCCTCCAGGGGAATCTGGAACTTCGCGCGCACGCGCAAGAGCTCGCCCGCGGCGCGGTGCTTCGTCTCGGCGGTCTCCTGGAGGTACGTGGCCGTCACCTCCACGGGCTCCTCGCGCGTGACGCCGTGAATGGTGAAGGTGCCCTTCGTCTTCAGCACCACGGGCTTCGCGTTGGCGAGCGGCGCGGGCAGGACCACGTCCTTGAACTCGAAGACGATGTCCGGGAACTTCGCCGCGTCCAGCCAGCGGTCGTTCTGCAGGTGGCCGTCGCGCGTCTCGTTGCCCGTCTTGATGGAGCTCACCGGCACCTGGAACCGGCCGCTGGCCTTCTGCCCCTTCACCTCCACGCGGCCCGTCACCTTGTTGGACAGGCCGTTGATGACCTCCAGCGGCGCGTCCAACACGAACATCACCGTGTCGCGGCTGTTCGGATCATTGAAGACGAAGCGCTTGTCGGAAGGCGCGGGCTCGGCGGCGGACGCGGACAGCGACAGGGCGGCGGCGAGCATCAGGACGCTGCGGAACATGGCGGACCTCATCTACGGAAGCCGCGAACCTCGCGGATGCATTCGATACGCGACATCCGGGAATCGGTTACGGCCCCTTTTCATTTCCGGGTGTTCACCCCGCGTCGTCCGGGGTCCTCCCGCCGTCCAGTGCCTCACGCAACCCACTGCCCGGCGCAGCATGGAGCTTGACGCCACCTGGGTCAATTCGAACTCCCAGGTTCTCCAGCAAAGGGGCCAGCTCGGAGAAGGCGGGCCGTTGCAGATGCCGGGCGAGCAGCGCGTCGAAGAGGGGCTGGCCGGCGACCGTGTCCACGGCGGCCCCGAAGCCTTCGAGCGATGCCGTGGGACCACGCGTGGCGAGCAATTCCAGCACGTCCTCCAGGCGCGCGCGGCCGTGCGTCACGCGCCGCAGTTCCACGTCCAGGTGGAGCGCGAAGAAGGCGCCGGTCCAGTAGATGCCCTGGAAGTTGCGCTCCTCGGCGACGACCTCTTCCATGGTGCGTGAGCCCGCGGCGGCCTGTCCGCGCGCGAAGCCCTCCGTCAGCTCCTGCCAGGCACGCTGGGACGTCTGGCGTCCGGAGCGCGCGCGGGCAAGCTCCGTGTAGTAGGTGGCCAGGCCCTCCGTGAGCCAGGCCACGCGGGGCATCAGCGTCGGGTGGGTGAGGTGGAGCAGTTCGTGGATGGCGACCCAGTCCTTCGCGAAGGACGCGGCGGTGGCGTCCTGGCCCACGAGGATGGAGATGCTGGGCGGCGAGCTCCACTGGACCATGCCGAAGACACCGGGCGCATCGTCGCCGGGCACGGGCACGATGCGCACGGTGACGCGCGGGAACGGGAAGGCCTTTCGCACGGTGACCACCTCGCGCCCGGCCTGTTCGAGCCACGCGCAGAGCTCCGCGTCGGAGAGGTGCGTGAAGCGGCCCAGCAGCGCGACCTCCAGCACGGACGCACCGACGCGCGCCTCGCAGCGCCTGCCGCCGAAGGCATGGAAGCCCGCGTCGATGAGGTCCTCGCCGCGCAGGTGGTAGACGCCTCGGGCGTCGGGCTTCCAGGGCAGGAGCGCGTCCGCGCCGGACACGGTGAGCTCCACGCGCAGGTCCGGCGTCACGCGACCGGGGGTCAGCAGGTAGGCCTTGCCGGCCACGTGCCACGCGTCCCCTTCCCCCATGCCTCCGAACAGGTGCCTGCCACCGCCCCCAGGAGAGGAGTCCAGTGGGTGGTGGTAGCGCAGGACGCGCGCGCCCTCGGGCACGCTCACCTGACCGTTCCGGGGAAAGAGCTCGACCCGGCTGCCGTTACCGAACGTGGCGACCACGGAGCTCGCGCGCCCGGGTTGCCGGAAGAGGAAGAGCCTGGGAGCCAACGGCGGCGGCAGGACGACCTCCACGTTCAAGCGTGGCGAGGGGTCGTGCGTGTACGTGACGTTGTAGCGGAGGGGGAGGTCCTCCCAGGGAGGCGTGACGGGCACGGAGGCACACGCCCCCAATGTGAGCACCAGCCACAGGAGCCCCGCGCGAGCAGCCATCGTCTTCAATGCGTCCACCTTGCCCCCACGGTCCGTCCTCCGCTCAGTGGGGCTTCTTGCGCTTCGGGGACGGGGCCCCAGCGACAAGCAGCGCGCGCGCCGCGTCCAGGATCTCCCCCGCCAGGGGCTGGGACGCGGTGGCCCGCGCGAGCGTCATGGCGCCGAAGCACAGCGCCACCGTCGCCAGCATCTGCTGCCGGGGCGTCGCACCCTCGCGCGCGGGGAGCTGCGCCTGGGCCTCGCCCACCAGGTCCTCCAGTCCCTGCGCGAACGCGGCCTGCACCTCCGGCGTCGCGCGCGTCAGGTCCGACAGGAGCGACGGCATCATGCAGAGCGTGTCTCCCGTGGCCCGGTCGTACTGGCCCAGGTAGCGCTTCGCGAAGCGCTCCAGGAACTCCGTGCCCCGCACCTCCCGCAGCCCCGCCAGCCAGCGCGCCTTGTTCGCCGTCATGAAGGCGCGCAGCGACTCCGCGAGCAGCGCCTCCTTGGAGGCGAAGTGGGCGTAGAAGCCGCCCACCGTCAGGCCCGCGGCGCGCATCACCCGCTCCACGCTCGCACCGCTGAAGCCCTCCGCGCGGAACAGCTTCTCCGCCGCCTCGAGGATGCGCGCGTGCGTGGCCTGCTTGTGTTCGGCGGTGTAGCGCATCGCTCCTACTCCTTGCCGCCCGCGCCCGGTGGCCGGAACACCATGCACGTCGTGGTGCCGTGCGCGTAGAGCGTGCCCTTCTCGTCCACCAGCCGCCCCTGCGCCGTGGCCACGCGGCCGCCCAGGTGGATGACCTCCCCCCGGCACAACAGCCGCCCCGTGTCGTGCGCGATGCCCTTCACGTAGTTCACGTGCAGCTCCAGCGTCGTGTAGCCCGCGCCCACCGGCAGCAGCGTGTGGATGGCGCACCCCATCGCGGAGTCCATCAGCGTCGCGGCCAGTCCGCCGTGCACCATGCCGATGGGGTTGTAGTGGTGCTCGCCCGCCGTCACCGCGAACACCACCCGGCCCTCCTCCACCTCCACCGGAGCGAAGCCCATCAGCTCCGCGATGGGCGGCGCCGGCAGCTCCCCGCGCTGGATGGCGCGCAGGTACTCCAGCCCCGACAGCGTCTTCGCCGCGGACGCGCCCACACGTGGGTCCTTCCACGTCACCGTCCGCGTGCGCGGATTCTCCGGCTGCTCGCTCATCAGCGCTCCCTTGGGCTTGAACTCATTGAAGGATGGTCATAATACCATCCCGTTCAATGCTTGGGGTCAAGGAGTTCGCGATGGGACAGCGGCGCGTCGTCGTGACGGGAATGGGGATGATCAGTCCGTGTGGCATCGGCGTGGAGGCGAGCTGGGATGCGCTGGTGAATGGCAGGAGCGGCGTGGGCCCCATCACCCTGTTCGATGCGAGCCCGCTGGACTGCCGCTTCGCCGGTGAGGTGAAGGGCTTCAACCCGGAGGCCTACATCGAGCGGCGCGAGGTGCGGCGCATGGACCGCTTCGCGCAGTTCGCGGTGGCCGCGTCCGACATGGCCCTGGAGGACTCGGGGCTGACCATCACGCCGGAGAACGCGGAGCGCGTGGCGGTCATCGTCGGCTCCGGCATCGGCGGGCTCAGCAGCCTGGAGGAGACGTACAAGAAGGCGCTGGACAAGGGGCCGGACCGCATCAGCTCCTTCTTCATCCTCCAGATGATCATCAACATGGCGCCCGGCTACATCTCCATGCGCCACGGCATCAAGGGCCCGTCCTGGTCCACCAACTCCGCGTGCTCCACCAGCGCGCACGCCATCGGTGAAGCGCTGCGCGGCATCCAGCGCGGCGAGTTCGACGTGGCGGTGGCGGGCGGCGCGGAGGCCCCCATCACCATGCTGGGCGTGGGCGGCTTCGCGGCGATGAAGGCCCTGTCCACCCGCAACGACGCGCCCCAGGCGGCGAGCCGTCCGTTCGACAAGGACCGCGACGGCTTCGTGCTCGCCGAAGGCGCGGGCATCCTCATCCTGGAGGAGTACGAGCACGCGCGCGCCCGGGGGGCCCGCATCCTCGCGGAGCTGACCGGCTATGGCGCCAGCTCCGACGCCCACCACGTCACCTCCCCCGCCCCCGCCCACGAGGGCGCCCAGCGCGCCATGCGGGCCGCGCTCAAGGACGCGCGCCTGGCCCCCGCGGACATCGGCTACCTCAACGCCCACGGCACCTCGACGGACATCGGCGACGTGCTGGAGATGGAGGGCATCGCCCAGGTGTTCGGCGACGCGGCGAAGCAGCTCGCCATCTCCTCCACCAAGTCCATGACGGGCCACATGAACGGCGCGGCTGGCGCGGCGGAGGCCGTCATCAGCATCCTCGCCCTCACCCGCGGCGTGCTGCCCCCCACCATCAACCTGGAGAACCAGGACCCGCGCATCCTGCTCGACTGCGTGCCCAACACCGCCCGGGAGACGCGCGTGAACGCCGTCATGAGCAACTCGTTCGGCTTCGGCGGCACCAACGTTGCCCTCGTCTTCCAGCGGGCCCCGGAGGCGCGTTAAGACTTTGTAAAAATTATGGCGCCCGTTTACTGACTTTTCCCCAGCCCTGTCGCATCGCGTCAGTCAAGGGTTGACAGCGCGGCTCCCGGGGGCCGTCGCCGCACACCGGGGCTGCCTGAAAGCGCCGTGATTACATGGGATTACGTCCCGCTACGGCCAGGGTGGGGGCAGTCAACCCTTCGCGCGTCGCCTGCGGGACAGCGCTGCGGCGAACCGAAAACGTTGATTGCAAATCGGTAAATCGATTTGCAGAGTGGATCCAGAGACCCGGCGTTTGGAGCGCGCCTCCTGACGCGGCCCGCCGGGGGTTGGAGCCATGAACAACGACAACGCTCTGAACGCGAACGTGGGGCTGAAGCTTCGAGGCCTCCGCTTGCAGCGCAACATCAAGCAGGCGGACGCCGCCAAGGACCTGGGCGTTTCGCCCGCGTACCTGAACCTCATCGAGAAGGGGAAGCGCGTGATGCCCTTCCCCCTGCTGTGGAAGGCGCTGCGCTACTTCGAGCAGGACCCCGAGCAGTTCATGTCCACGCTGGGCGAGGGCCGCGTGGACGAGGCCCTGGCGAAGCTGTTGGACGAACCGCTGCTCAAGAGTCTGGACATCGACTCGGAGTCGCTCCAGTCGCTGTCCGCGGAGCCGAAGCTGGCGGGCACCGTCGCGGCCCTCTTCAACCTCTACAAGAACACGCGCACGCAGCTGGAGAACGTGCTCGCGCAGCTCAACGTGGAGGAGAGGACGCGCACGCAGGGGTCCACCTCCGGCATGGGCAACACGCCGGGCGTGCGCTTCGACTACTCGCCCTTCGACGAGGTCAGCGACTTCCTGGAGAAGCACCGCAACTACTTCCCGGAGCTGGAGGAGCAGGCGGAGGGGCTGCGGCGCGACTTCCGCCTGGAGCAGCAGCTCACCAGCAGCCAGCTCATCCGCATGCTGGAGGAGCGGTTCGACTTCAAGGTCCAGATTGAGCGCGCGGCCAGCGGTTCGTCCGTGGTGCGCCGGCTGGACCTGGACGCGCGCACGCTCACGCTGTCACCGGACCTGACGGAGCAGCCGCTGAAGTTCCAGGTGGCCGCGTCCATTGGCCTCATGGTGATGGACCGCGAGAAGCTGGTGGAGCGCATCCTGGGCGCGGGCCGCATGCGCCACGGCGAGACGGAGCGCCTCATCAAAGTAAACCTGGCGAACTACTTCGCCGGCGCGCTGATGCTGCCCTACGGCGAGTTCTTCAAGGAGGTGCAGCGCACGCGCTACGACGTGGAGCTGCTCTCCAACATCTTCGGCACCACCTACGAGACGGTGGCCCACCGCATCTGCAACCTGTCCGACCCCAAGCGCCAGGGCCTGCCCTTCCACTTCCTGCGCGCGGACATCGCCGGGAACATCTCCAAGCGCTACAGCGGCACCGGCATCCGCTTCGCTTCGGGCGGCGGAAGCTGCGCGAAGTGGGCGGTGCACCTGGCGTTCCTCAACCCGTCTCAAATCACGCGCCAGTACTCCATCATGCCGGACGGCACGACGTACTTCTGCTTCGCGAAGGTGCAGCTGCAGCCGATTGAAGGCTCCATCGTGAAGGGCACGGCGTACTCCATCGGCCTGGGCACGCACGCGGAGAACGCGAAGTACCTGGCGTACGGCCTGCCCACCAACGACCTGCGCAAGGACGCCATCCCCAGCGGCATCTCCTGCCGCTTCTGCGAGCGCACGGACTGCAACCAGCGCGCGGCGGCCAGCTACCGCTTCGCGTTCGCCTTCGACGAGTACACGAAGAAGGACTGCTTCTTCTCCCCGCTGCTCGTCCACGAGAAGGAGAAGGCCGAGCGCAACGGAAACGCCGAAGCCGATGGCAACGGTGCTGAAGGCGCCGAGAAGCACGATTCGCTGGACAGGGGCGTCCGCCGCCGCAAGGTTCACGAGAACTGACATGCACCCGTCCGACACCGAACGCGCCCACATCACCGACGCCATCCAGAAGCAGAAGAACGCGCTCGCCCCGCTGCGCATCACCGGCTCGCCCGCGGAGGTGGGCCAGGGGCTGGTGCAGTTGGCGGAGCTGTACGGGATGCTGGAGGACCACGCGCAGAGCCGTGAGCACTACGAGGAGGCCTATGGCTTCTTCAAGACCGCGGGCAACAAGCCCGGTCAGGCACAGGCCCTCTTCGGCCTGGGTGTGGTGAAGGCCCACTTCGAGGACCACAAGGGCGCCATCGAGCACATGGCCACCGCCGCCCTGCTCTTCAACGAGGGGCGTGACCGCGAAGGCGAGGCGCTCTGCCGCGCGTGCATCGGCGAGTCCCTGCGTTCGCTGGGCGAGGCCGACGGCGCCGAGGAGAAATACCAGGAGGCGCTCATCCTCTACCGCCAGACGCGCAACAACGAGCGCATCGCGCGGCTGCTCCTGGACATCGGCGACCTGCGCATGGCCAAGGGCGAGTACGAGCCCGCCCGCAAGCGCTTCCTGGAGGCCGTGCCGCTGCTGGAGCAGGGCGAGGACCCGGAGGCGCTCGCGCTGGGGCACCTGCTGCTGGGCGAAGCGGAAGGGCTCCTGGGCCACCACGACAACGCGCGGCCGCACCTCCTGCGCGCGGTGGACGTGTACGGCGGCCTGCACGACCACGTCTACGAGGCCCGCGCGAGATGGGACCTGGGGCTGTCCTGCTACTACCTCCAGGACTACCCCGCGGCCCGCGAGCAGTTCGAGGCCGTGCTGCCCATGTACGAGGACCTGAAGCAGCACGACGAGGTCGCGAAGGTGAAGAACGTGCTCGCGCACTTCGCCGCGCGCGGCGTGTAGCCCCGCGCGCGGTCTTCCTGCGTCTTGCTTCGCGTCAGGCCTGGAAGCCCGCGCCCACCGCCAGCGCGAGCAGCCCGATGACGCCCGCGGCGATGGCGGCGTAACGCCACTCGCCGCGCAGGCCCAGGAGCGTGCCCGCCATCGCCAGCCGCGCCACCGGCGTCACCAGCAGCATGGACGCCGCGCCCTTGCGCAGCAGGTCGATGGCCACGTGCACGGACTCGTCGCGTGGCAGCAGCTCCAGCGCGAGTGACGTGACGAACATGGCGCCGCTCGTCACGGCCCCGGTGCGCAGCACGCGGGCAATCCACCGTTCTCCCGCCGCGAGCCGCTTCGCCCCCCGGCGCTCGCGAGGGACTGCCTCTGGCTGGGTGATGGGTTCCCGCGGCAGTTCCTGGGGGAACTCCGCGTCCAGCACCACCGACGTCGCCCGCGCGTTGCGACGCGGGGGCCCTGCATCCGGCACCATCATCGACGGGTGGACACCGGGTATTTCAGGCTCTGCTTCACTCATTTCCATACGCTCGGCCACAACCCCTCCCCTCCCTTCCACAACATCTGTCCGGCCACGATGAGCAGGACGGCCGCGAAGAGCTTCTTCAGCACCGCGGTCGGCGTCCTCAACATCAGCTTGCTGCCCACGGATGCTCCGGCCAGCACCCCTACGACCAACGGCGCGACGAGCCCGAGATTCAATTGGCCGCGCCAGGCGTAGGCCGCGACGCTCGCCGCCCCGGTGACGCCCACCATGAGGTTGCTGGTGGCGCTGGCGACCTTGAAGGGCACGCGCATGCCGTAGGTCATCAGCGGCACCTTCAGCGGACCGCCGCCCACACCCAGGAGCGCGGACAGGCCGCCCGCCACGAAGGAGCCGGAGATGCCCAGCGGGTAGTTGCCGGGGACGTAGTTGGCCGCCGTCGCGGGCTCCTGACGCGGGGTGCGCAGGAGCATCATCTGGAGCGACACGAAGAGCGTGAAGAGGCCGAACACCACGGCCACCATCGCCTCCGCGACGAAGGCGGCGACGAGCCCGCCGGCGATGGCGCCCAGCACCGTGGCCAGCTCCAGCGTGAGCCCCAGGCGCAAGTCACTGAGCTTGTTCTCCACGTAGCTGGCGGCGGCGGCGCAGGAGTTGGCCACCACGCACATCAGGCTCGCGGGGACGGCCTGCTCCAGCGGGATTCCGAATCCCAACACCAGCGCGGGCACCAGGACGATGCCGCCTCCGATGCCCAGGAGCGACCCCAACCCACCCGCCAACACACCCGCCGCCATGAGGAGGAAGACCGTCATTCCCTATCGAGGATAGGAGGCGCTCCCCGCTTCGGATAGCGGCACATCCCCGAGGGCAACCGGCTTGATTGGTTGGATGCCCTGCACGCGGACACGACCCTGGGACGCGGGCCGTGTGGATCCGTTCACTACGCGGCGGTGGCGCCCAGCGTTCCCTCGGGGAAGTCCTCCAGGAAGCGCGCGCGCGTGCGCGGCGTGTAGGTGCCGCGCGCCATGTAGCCGTGCAGCTTCTTGATCAGCCCGCGCGTCACTTCCAGCGCGGCGTCCAGTTCCACCGCGAAGTCAAAGTGATCATTGCGGTACAGCTCCTGGAAGGAGAGCTGCGAGTACGCCGGCAGCGCCCTCATGCGGCCGAGCGGACTGGAGAGGAAGGCGCCGGAGACGTAGAGGCCGCGCACCCAGCCGTCCAGCTCCGCCTTGGTGGGGGCCTGCCCCACGCGGTCCTGCGAGGCCAGCCGGACCAGCTCGTAGATGCCCCGGCCGATGCCGCGCAGCGGGATGCCGGAGCTCTTCACGACCTGGAACTTCTCGCGGATGCGCGCGGTGCCCACGCCATCCGTGCCGTCCTGTTCGCGCAGGAAGAAGAGCGTCTGGGCCCACTCCACCTGACGCCGTGCGTCCCAGGCCCGCTCGCCCTTGCGGCGGTGGCGCAGCACCAGCCCGTCCACCAGCGGGTGGAGGCGCCGGTCCAGGCTCAGGTGCGTGAAGTAGCCGGCCAGGATGGCCAGGCCCGCCTCCGTGCCCACCAGGGCCCCGGAGGCCACGAGCTCCGCCATCTTCAGGCCCAGGCCCACCGGGGCGCGCTCGTGGTACAGCCGCGCGAAGGGGGGCCAGCCGGCCTCCGGCTGCATCAGCACGCCCAGGCCCCCGCGCACGCCCGCGCACAGGGGCAGGTCCGGCAGCGCCGCGCCGAAGCGCGCGTAGGGCAGGTCCTCGGTCAGCGCTCGCACCCAGTCGGCGGGGAGCCCGTCCGGATGGGCGGCCAACCGTTCGATGGCCGTCAGATGCAGCAGCAGGGTGGGCATTGGGAGTGCACAGCTATCCAGCGCGCCGGGGCATTGCAATGCCCGAGTGGCAACCAGCGCTTTGCGAGCAACACGGCCCGCGTCTACAGTCGCGCCCCTCGGATCACCCCCTTCCTTTTCAGGAGTCCAAGTCGCCATGCAATTCAGTCTCGTCTCCGGTGAAGCCGCGCCGGTGAGCGGTGAGCTGCTCGTCATCCCCCTCTTCGAGGGCGAGCTGGGTGATTCCGCCCCCGCGGCGCTGGCTGCCGCGGACTCGGCCCTGGAGGGCAAGCTGCGCGCCGCCGCCACCCAGGAGGGCTTCAAGGGCAAGGGGGACCAGTCCTTCCTCCTGCACACCCTGGGGAAGCTGGGCTCCGACCGCGTCCTCTTGCTGGGCCTGGGCAACCGCGCGCGCTTCCAGCCGGAGGTGCTGCGGCTGGCCGCGGGCCGCGCGGCGAAGACGGCGCAGCGGCTGAAGGCCACCGCCATCGGCTTCCGCGTGCCCGCCACGGACGACGCGGCGATGGCCGTGCGCGCGGTGGTGGAGGGCCTGGAGCTGGGCGTCTACCGCTTCGACAAGTACAAGTCCGCCGCGCGCGAGGAGAAGGGCGCGCCCAAGCTGACGCGCGCCACGCTGTCCCTGCCGGAGGGCACGGAGAAGTCGCGCGCGCTGGACGACGCGCTGAACCTGGGCCTGAAGCTGGCGGAGGCCGTCAACTGGGCGCGCGACCTGGTCAACGAGCCCCCCAACGTGGTGACCCCCACGAAGCTGGCGCAGGCCGCGCAGCAGGCCGCGAAGGAAGGCGGGCTCACGGCGGAGATTGGCGGGCGCAAGGAGATCGAACGCCTGAACATGGGCATGTTCCTGGGCGTCACCGCCGGCAGCGTGCAGGAGCCCCGGCTCATCCACCTCGTCTACACGCCGAAGAACGCGAAGGACGCCAAGCGCGCCCCGCTGGCGCTGGTGGGCAAGGCCATCACGTTCGACTCGGGCGGCCTGTCGCTCAAGCCCACCGAGGGCATGGTGGAGATGAAGACGGACATGGCCGGCTCCGCCGCGGTGCTGGCCGCGATGAAGGTCATCGGCTCCGTGGTGAAGCCGCCCTTCCCCGTGCACGCCTTCATCGGCGCGTGTGAGAACATGCCGTCCGGCACGGCGTACAAGCCGGGTGACATCCTCACGGCGCGCTCCGGCAAGACGGTGGAGATCACCAACACGGACGCGGAAGGCCGCCTGGTGCTGGGTGACATGATCACCTGGGCCGCCGAGCACGAGCCGTCCGCCATCATCGACCTGGCGACGCTCACGGGCGCGTGCATGGTGGCGCTGGGCAACTACATCGTGGGCGCCTTCGGCGACGACGACGACACGGTGAACAGCGTGCTCGCCGCCGCGCGCGCCGCGGGCGAGGAGATGTGGCGCCTGCCCGTCAGCGACCTGCAGAAGGACGCGCTGCGCTCGGAAGTGGCGGACATGAAGAACTCCGGCGAGCGCTGGGGCGGCGCCATCAACGCGGCCCTCTTCCTCAAGGAGTTCGTGGGCGACACGCCCTGGGTGCACCTGGATATCGCCGGTCCGTCCAACAGCCCCAAGGAGCGCGGCTACCTCAACAAGGGTGGCACGGGCGTGGGCGCGCGCACGCTGGTGGAGCTGGTGCGCCGCCGGGCCACGGAGGTCGCCTCGCAGCCGGAGCCCACCAAGGCCGAGTCTCCCGCCACCAAGGCGCCCAAGGCCGCCAAGGCCCCGAAGGCCGCCAAGGGCAAGCCGGCCCGCGCTTAAGGTCAGCGCGGGGCTTCAAGGGCCCTGGGTCCCACGCCTTCCGCGGCGTGAGGCCTGGGGCCTTTCCCTTTTCAGGGCGTCCGGGGCGTCGAGCGCACCGCCACGCTCGGCTCCGGGAGCGGACGGACACCGGCCATCAGGTCGTCCACGCTCTGGGTGATGTCGGCGGAGGCCTCCGTGGGCCACGTGGCCAGCATCATCAGCACGCGGCCGGAGTTGCCCTCGCGCACGGCCACCTTGCCGCGCACGCCCTCCCCCACCTGGAAGTCGAAGCCCACGGCGTTGTCCGACAGCGCGATGGGCCGCGGATCCGTGGTGGTGAAGCCCGGCTGCTGGCGCAGCCCCTGCGTCAGCCGCTCCGCGAACTGCACGGGCGTGGCCACGCCGGGCGCCACCTGCAGCACCACCTGGGCCCCCGTCACGCGGTGGCGCAGGATGACGGGAATCGCCAGCCCCTCCGGGGTGCGCTCGTTCGTCTCGTCCAGTTGCCACTCCGCGGTGGGCCGGACGATTTCGAAGCCCAGGTCCTCGTCCACGTAGCGCCGCGTGGTGGAGGCGATGGCGGACTCATCGGAAGCCCTGCCCGAGCCGCCCGTGCCGGGCTCCGCCTTCGTCACCGCCGTCCGGGACGCGCCACACGCCGTGCTCAGCAGAAGCACACCCCACCCCAACATCCGCATCGCGCCCATGTCGCTCGTCCCCCGCCTGCCACCAGCCGTGGCGAGGAACGTGGGCACCCACCCCAGGGGCCGCCAGGGGCACGTGGGGGCGGTGTACGCTGTCCGACGGAGGAAACTCCCCGCCTGGGGCCTGGGCTACGTCAGGCCGCCCTGGAGGGTCCGGTAGGTGTTGGCCAGCCGCTCGGCCACGTCCGCGGGCAGCACGTTGCGCGCGGAGAACAGCGCGTAGGACACGAACGCGTCCAGCGCCTCCAGCGCCATCGCCCGGCCCACCGCCTCACCGCCGCTGGTGGACACGTTGGCGCGCAGCCGGGCCACGTCCACGCGCCCGTCCGGCCCCAGCGTGACGCCCTGGTAGGCGTCCTCCAGCCCCGGGGGCGGCGCCTCCACGAAGCCGCGCAGCAGGTCCACGTCCCGGCCCGCCTCGCGCAGCGCGCGGTGCACCAGGGACAGGAGGAGGTTGTAGCGCTCCTCCGCGGACAGGAGCTCCCAGGCCATGCCCTCCACCGCGGGGCCCGGGGCGGGAGGCGCCTCCGCGGGCCGCACGGCCAGGTGGCCGCCGCGCACCGCCTCCTCCACGCCGCTGTAGAACGCGTACAGGCTGCCCGCGTAGGCGGCCCGGAGCACGCCCAGCGTGGTGCCCTCGCCCAGCCTGGCGAACAGGGCCTCCTCGCCGGGCAGCGCGCCCTGGGGGCCGGGCGTCACGCGCATGTCGTCCGGGAAGCGGCGGCGCAGCCGGCCCGTCTCCTCCGCGCGCTTGATGCCGGTGAGCACCAGGTCGCGCGTGCGCTCCGGCAGCTTCACCGCGTCCACCGCCGGGGCCTTGGCCTCCAGGAAGAGGAAGCTGCCCTCCACCATCTCGAAGAGGTTGAGCACCACCTCGCGCACCACGAACGTCATGGCGCTGTAGAGGCTGGCCTCGGAGACCAGCCCCTGCGACGTGAGCACCTGGCCAATCCGGCGCGCGGGCGTCACCTGCGCGAGCGCCTGGGCGAGCTTCGCCTCCGTCAGGAGCCCCAGCCGCACCATCACCGCGCCCAGCCGCTCCCAGCGCTCGCTGGAGGTGGCGAAGACCACCTGCCCGTCGCGGAAGGCCACCGTGCGGCGCACGCCGCCGTGCTGCACGACGAGCTGGCCCGTGCGGATGCCGGAGAGGATTTGAGCGAACACCTCCTCGACCGAGAGCGTCTCCAGGCTGCCGGCGAAGAAGCCGGACGCGCCGTGGGATTCCGGGAGGAGCACCAGCCCCTCCGGCGCCAGGAAGTGCGCCGAGAGGGGCCGGGTGGGAGAGACGACGGCGGCGAGCGGCCGCTCCAGCTCGAGCGAAGCCGCCTCACCGCTCACGCGGGGCGTGGCCCTGGGTTTGGACGCCACCGCAGCCCTCCCTCACTGCCGAGCTTCAGGACTACTTCGCGCCCTTGAGCTCCGCGTCGATGACGCTCTTGAACTCGTCGAAGGGCTGCGCGCCGGACAGCATGATGCCGTTGATGAAGAACGCCGGCGTGCCGCTGACGCCCACCTTGGAGCCGTCCGCCATGTCCGCCTTCACCGTCGCGGCCTTCTCGCCGGAGTCGAGGCAGGAGTTGAACTTGGCGGTGTCCAGCTTCAGCTCGCCCGCGTACTTCTTCAGGTCATCCACGCCCAGCGCCTGCTGGCTGGCGAAGAGCTTGTCGTGCATCTCCCAGAACTTGCCCTGGTCGTTGGCGCACAGCGAGGCCTCGGCGGCCTTCTGCGCCTGCTTGTGGAAGTCCAGGGGGAACTGGCGGAACACCAGGCGCACCTTGTCGCCGTAGGTCTTCGTCACCTGGTCCACCGACGCGATGGCGCGGCTGCAGAACGGGCACTGGAAGTCGCTGAACTCCACGATGGTGACCGGCGCGTTCTCCGGACCCTTGGACGGGCCGGTGGCGGCCACCTGCTTGCGCTCCGCGGGCGGGCGCGGGGGCTCGGGCAGCTCGTACTTCACGTTGGCGCCCTGGCGGAGCGAGTCGAAGAACTTCTGGGCCTGCTCCTGCTTCTGCTGGCCGGACAGGAAGTCCACGATCTGCGGCTTCATCTGCTCGTAGGTCGCGCCCGGGGGCAGCTGGCCCTTGGCGCCCTCGAACACCTCCTTGATCTTCTCTTCCGGAGGCGCGGGGATCTTGTCGTCGATCTCCGCCTTGAGCAGCTGGTCCTCGGTGATGCCGCGCTTGGTGGCCTCGGCCTTCACCAGGCGCTCCGTGACGAGCCCTTCCAGGCCGCGCTTGCGCAGCTGGAACTTCTGCTTGTCCAGGTTGGCCAGCGGCTCCTTGATGCGCTCGTTGAGCTCACCGAAGGTGACCTTCTCGTTGTTGCCGAAGGTGGCCACCACGGTGTCCGCCGAGGGCTCCGCGGCATTGGCCGCCTGGGCCTGCGCGGCGGGCGCCTGGGCATTGGCCGGCGCCTTCTCCTTGTTGCAACCGGCGGTGAGGGATGCCGCGAGGAGAGCGGCCAGGGCGATGCGAGTAGAGCGCATGGACATAGCCAGCCGACTTAATAGAGGTCCCCGGGACTGGCAAGGAATTGCCAGTCTGGCGTTCAGGCGACCAGGGGCTCCAGCTCCAACGCGCCCGCGAGGCTTCCGCGGCCCGACTCACGGCCCTCCACGTCCCGGCGGCGCGCGGTGACGATGTCGAAGCAGGAGGGGTCCGCCAGCACCTTGCGCACCAGCTTGTGATTGAGCGCGTGGCCCGTCTTGAAGGCAGTCATGTGGCCAATGACAGGCCGGCCGAACAGCGACACGTCGCCGATGGCATCCAGGATCTTGTGGCGCACGAACTCGTCCGGGAAGCGCAGGCCGTCCGGGTTGAGGATGGAGGCCTCGTCCACGACGACCGCGTTCTCCAGCGAGCCGCCGCGCGCCAGGCCCAGCGTCTTGAGCTTCTCCACGTCGCGCAGGAAGCCGAACGTGCGGGCGCGGGAAATCTCACGCGAGAAGCCCCGGTCGTTCACGTCCACGTCGAAGGACTGGCCCTGGATGACGGGGTGCTCGAAGTCGATGGTGCAGCTGATGCGGAAGCGCCGGGCGGGGGTGAGCGAGGCCTGCTTGTCGCCGTCCTGCACCACCACGCTCTTCTTGATGACCAGGTACTCGCGAGGCGCGTCCAGCTCGTGCGAGCCCGCCTCCATGATGGCGTGGGTGAAGGGCGCCGCGCTGCCGTCCATGATGGGCACTTCCGGCCCGTCCAGCTCCGCGCGCACGTTGTCGATGCCCAGCGCCGCGAGCGCGGACATCAGGTGCTCCACCGTGCCCACCTTCACGCCGTCCCGGCCCAGGGTGGTGGCCAGCGACGTGTCCACCACGTACTCCGCCAGCGCGGGGATGCTCACCGGGCGCGCCAGGTCCGTGCGGACGAAGACGATGCCGTGACCCGCGGGCGCGGGCTTCAGGGTCAGCGTCACGGGCAACCCGGAGTGGAGCCCCACGCCGCGGCAGACGGCCGGCTGGGAGAGGGTGCGCTGGAAGTCGGTGAGCTGGAGCATGTCGGTGTCGCCTCTAGGGACTGCTTCGTACTGACATACGCGGGGTATGGCCCCGTCAGGCCGTTCCACCGCGGTCTGACGCGGTGCACATAGGAGCAATCAACATGCCACGGGGCCGTGACACAAGGACTGCGTGGAGGGGCCCCCCGGCCCTTCCCAACCCCCCGGAACTGCTGGCGAACCGGGGACCCGGACGGGGTACGGCCTGGACCGGGGCGCGGACACCCCTCTTGGGAAACCCACCACTGCTCCTCCCACCGTGACAGCGATGTCCGGAATCCATCCTTCGGACCCCGCCACCCCCGGACGGTTTCGCGCCAACCGGGAGTACGTGTCACCCACGCAACAGGGGCGCGTCTCTATCGCAGGCGAGTGCCCGGAAGCAAACGCCGGCCCGGGACTCACGGAGAGTCCGGGGCTTGACGGAAATCATGACCGGGAGGGTGGGTCAGCGTCCGGAAGGCGGCAGGAAGCGATCGCGCAGGGCTTCCGCGTCCGGCCGGTCGAAGCCGCGGCCCTGCAGGAGCGAGCGGCGGCTGACGGCGTGGAAGGTGGTCTCCAGCGTTTGTGAGAACCGCCGGAGGTCCTCCGCCAGGCGGCTGCGGATGCCGGGGCCTTCCGGGGGCCAGGGCAGCTCCACCAGGAGCGAGGTGAAGCGGTCGAAGGCGTCGTAGTCCGCGTAGCGCAGCAGCTGGTAGCCGCCGTCGTGGAAGTAGTCGAGGAACGACTTGAGGGCCTCCAGCACGCGCTCGGCGGCCACGACGTCCTCCGCGCGCAGGTGGCTCTCGGCGGCGCGGCAGAGCTGGGCGTAGACCCACAGGTCCTTGCGCAGGCGCAGCGCGGCGTCCTGGGCGCTGGTGAGGTGGGCGAAGGCCTCGTCCCCCAGCGAGCCGTTGGGGGACAGCGCGTCCACCAGCGCGACGATCTGCTGGCGCAGCAGCGTGGTGAAGGCCTCCGCGGCGCGCAGGGGGGCGGCGGGGTCGCGGTCCAGGTCCACCAGCACATCGCGGGAGATGCGGTCCGTCTCCCGGGCCAGGTCGCGCGCGGCGCGCAGCGTGGCGGCCTGCAGGTGCTTGGGGCCGGCCTTGGGGGACAGCTCCGTGTGCAGGTAGCTGGCGACGGCGGAGACCTCCCCGCGCACCAGCGACAGGAGCACGCGCACGCGGCGCGGCACGGGCGGCTGGGACTCCGGGTCCACGTGCGTCAGGTAGTGCAGCACGCGGAAGAGGCCCAGGAACGCGGTGGTGAAGAGGGGCCGCGTGTCGGAAGGCAGCGTGCCCAGGACATCCAGCAGGCGCACGGAGCGAAGCCGGTCGTACTCGACGCGGAACTCCAGCGGGCGGAAGGGGCGGAAGTAGCGGTTGAGGACGATCTCCCGCAGCGTCAGCTTGCCCACGTCCTGGAACAGCGACAGGCCGATGAGCGGCAGCTGGAGCAGGTTGTCGAGCAGGTTCTTCAGCGCGTCGAAGGCCTCGCGCACGACGAAGAGGCTCTCCGGCGGGGTCTCCTGGTCCAGCTCTTCTTCAATCAGCAGCCGGCGCACGCGGTCATCCGCGAGCTGGGTCTCCACGTACTTGCGGAAGACCATCTTCGGGTCGCTGTCCGGGTCCTGCAGGTGCCGGGCGACGCGCACCGCGCGCTCCATGGCGTCGCGCACGTCCACCAGCTCCTCGTGGAAGTCGCGCGTGACCAGCGGCCGGGCGCGGGCGTCCACCACGGAGTTGTGGAGGTTCAAGTAGCGCTCCACGGCGCGCAGCCACATCTCGAACTCGAAGAGCAGCTCCTCGCGGCCCTCCACCGGCACGCCCCGGAGCCAGCGCTCCCTCTCCGCGAGGAAGCCCGCGCGCGTGGCCTGCGAGGCGCGCATCAGGTCGCCGTAGTAGTCGCGGGAACCGGGGAGGACCGTGGGCACGGCGGGCGCGGAGGCTTGGCTCATGGCGGAAGGGCTGGGGCTAGAAGAGGGTCCCCTGTGGGGTGGGGGGCGGCGTCTTCTTGAAGTACTGGTAGGTGCGCAGCGTGGCGGTGCGGCCGCGGGGCGTGCGCATGAGGAAGCCCTCCTGCATGAGGAAGGGCTCGTAGACGTCCTCGATGGTGTCGCGCTGCTCGCCCACGCTCGCGGCGATGGTCTCCACGCCCACCGGGCCGCCGCCGAACTTCTCCAGGATGGTCAGCAGGATCTTGCGGTCCATCGCGTCCAGGCCGCTGGCGTCCACGCCCAGGCGGCTCAGGGAGTCGTGCGCCAGGTCGTAGGTGATGCGGCCGTTGCCCTCCACCTGGGCGAAGTCGCGCAGGCGGCGCAAGAGGCGGTTCGCGATGCGGGGCGTGCCGCGCGAGCGGGTGGAGACCTCGCGGCTGGCGGCGCGGTCCATGGGCACGCCGAGGATGCGCGCGGAGCGGTCGAGGATCTGCTCCAGGAACTTCGGCTCGTAGTACTCCAGGCGGTCCTGGATCTGGAAGCGGTCGCGCAGGGGGGACGTGAGCAGGCCCGTGCGCGTGGTGGCGCCCACCAGGGTGAAGGGCGGCAAATCAATTTTCATCGCGCGGGCGGCGGGCCCGGTGTCGATGGTGATGTCCAGCCGGAAGTCCTCCATCGCCGGGTAGAGGTACTCCTCCACGGCGGCGTTGAGGCGGTGGATTTCATCGATGAAGAGGATGTCCCGCTCGTTGAGGTTGGTGAGCAGGCCCGCCAGGTCCCCCTTCTTCTCCAGCGCGGGGCCGCTGGTGACGTGGATGCCCACGCCCAGCTCGTTCGCGATGATGTGCGCGAGCGACGTCTTGCCCAGGCCCGGGGGTCCGGAGAACAGACAGTGGTCCAGCGCGTCGCCCCGGCTCTTCGCCGCGGCCACGTACACCTTGAGCTTCTCGACGACCGCCCCCTGCCCCACGTACTCGTCGAAGGTGCGCGGGCGCAGGGAGGCCTCCAGCCGGATGTCTTCCGGCTGAACATCTCCCGAGAGGGTGTCGTCGGACTTCCTCGCCATCGCCATTCCGACCCTATACAGCGAAGGGGCCACGTGTCGCTGCCCTTCTGGCGGCGCTACACTCGGAGTGGCACGCCGGCCGGCCAGCCAGGGGGCCTGTCCCCCTGCCCGAAGGGAGTCGCGTCATGGTTTCCGCCTCCGCCCCGTTCCGTCCCCTGCCCCTGCTGCCCGAGGCCCGCGCCGAGCGTTCGCCCGGTCCCCGCCTGCAGAAGCTGCGCCGCGCCGCGCTGGAGGCGCGCGAGGCCTTCGTCCGGGAGGGTCCGGTGGCGGCGGTGGCCACCCGCGACCTCATCACGTTCCCCTACCCCACGCTGTTCGCCTTCAGCGGGGCGGCGCTGTCTCCGGCGCCCTACGTGATGATGACCAACCGCATGCAGGTGGTGCAGTTCGCGGAGGCCGGCACCGGCCAGCGGCGCACCCTGCTCTTCAACCCCACCGACTACGAGCGGGGCCATGCGGCGCCCTTCTACCGCGCGCTGCGCGAGCGCTACGGCGCGTTCCTCTCCGACAAGGTGATGTCCACCCGCCACGGCACGGTGCAGGGCCACCTGGAGCAGCTGGGGCTGACGCCGTCGGACGTGGACTACCTGGCCTTCGACCACCTGCACATCCAGGACCTGCGCGGCTGGCTGGGCGGTGACGGCTCGGCGGGCGTCTTCCCCCGGGCGAAGCTGCTGGTGCAGCGCGCCGAGTGGACCATGGTGAAGCACCTGCACCCCATGCAGCACGTGTGGTTCGTGCCCGGCGGCACGGACGTCCCCGAGGAGCGCGTGGTGCTGCTGGACGGGGACACGTGGCTGGGCCAGGGCGCGGCGCTGCTGAGCACGCCCGGCCACACGCAGGGGAACATGTCCCTGGCGGTGGCCACCGCGAACGAAGTGTTCGTGGTGAGCGAGAACGGCGTGAGCACGGAGAGCTTCACGCCGCTG